>NZ_CP043930.1:4924444-5224722 GCF_009720525.1 Gimesia benthica | reverse complement strand
AGTTTGGTCCCAATAACAATGATCAGTTTCCCGGAAATACGCCGCAAAAGTTTCCTGAAGCCAATGATCAGTTCCAGGAGAACAGCGATAGCGGCTTCAGCGTGCCTTCCCCGGTACAGCAGCAGAGCTTTGAAAGCAGTGGCGATACCTTCGAAGCGAATCCCAAAAAATTCAGTGCTAATCAGGGTGCTCCCGCTGACACCTTTGAAGAAAACGCATTCGACAGCAGCCAGGAATTCCAGCCTCCTGTCCAGAGCTTTCCGGAAAATGACAACACATTCCCTGAAAACCAGAATAATCCATTCCCCGGAAATCAGGATAACCCTTTCCCCGGCAACGATGACACCTTCGGCCCGAACAACACTTCGATCATGAAATCGGCGCCTGGTCAGGTCAGCCATGCAAACCATCAGATGCCTGCTTCCGGTCCGCAGCTGGTCCGCTCAGAGCAGTTCATGGCTCCCACCAAATTCCAGCCGGCTTCCTTCGAGTTTCCGGCTGCCGGTGGTGCAGCGACTTCAGCAGGTAAGGCACCTTCGCCATTCAGCTACGATCGTCAGGGTTATCGCTGGTTGCGAGGTGTGGTGGAATTCGATGAACAGGAAAAGAGCTGGAACATCACCTACAATGCGACCCCCGATCAAACAGATAAATTTGGCGGAAACATCGTTTTGCTGGACAAGGGAAAACTCAACCGGTTCAAAAATGGTGATGTCGTCCTGATTGATGGTCGCATTGACGGCTCTCAGCAGGATCGCATGGGCAAGCCCTGCTATCAAGTCATCAAGGCACAACGGCTCGTCCCCAAAAAATGAGCCTGCATGTGTTCATGACAGAGATACTGGCGCGATCAGACCGGTATCTCTCAGTCGTCGAAAGCAATCTCTGAAAGCAGAACTTCCGACTGAGCTGGCCTCAAAACAATACCAGATCCGCGCTCAGCCCTGAACACATCCTGTTACCCCTGTGTCTGACTGGTACTCCCCTGTTTATCGGGGACACAGAACTGTCGACCTGAAGAGAATCCGGTCTGCGCCCTGCTTTGGCGCGACAGCCTTTTCATTACGGGGTTTCCTGTTAGAATTCCTGTAGAGATGTCGATTTTCTATAAACTTCTACCAGACTTAGACAACCATGGTCGCCAATCTATCAGCCATCCGAAACGACTTTCCGATCCTGCAGCGTTCCCTTCCCAACGGGAAGCCGCTGGTTTACCTGGACAGCGGTGCCTCAGCCCAGCGTCCTCAGGTCGTCATTGATAAAATTACGGAAGTCTACGAACAATATTACTCGAATGTCCACCGCGGCGTGCATCAGCTGGGCGACCGTGTGACGACCGAAATGGAATCGGCCCGCACCTGCATTCGAAAGTTCATAGGCGCTGAACATCCCGAAGAGATCATTTTCACCTCCGGCACTACGATGTCCATCAATCTCATTGCTTATTCCTGGGGCAGACATTTCCTCAAGGAAGGCGATGAGATCATCCTGAATGAAATGGAACATCACGCGAACTTCGTCCCCTGGCAGGCGATCGCCAAAGAGCAGGGGGCCGTGCTGAAGTTCATCCAACTGACTCCCGAGGGACGGCTGGATCTCGAACACTATCAAAGTCTGTTGACGAACAGAACCCGGTTGGTCGCCGTCACCGGGATGTCGAATGTTCTGGGAACGATTAATCCCATCACGGAGATGGCCCGGCTTGCCCATGCAGCGGGTGCACTCATCTTTGTTGATGGCGCCCAGAGCGTGCCTCATCTGCCTGTCGATGTTGTTGAAAGCGAGATCGACTTCCTCGCATTCTCAGGACACAAGATTTTTGGCCCTTCGGGCATCGGTGTGCTCTATGGTCGCAAGGCACTGCTGGAAAACCTGCCGCCGTTCCTGTATGGCGGTAATATGATTTCCGAAGTGCATCTGGACGAATCAAAGTGGGCTCGTCTACCGGCCCGCTTCGAAGCAGGCACACCTGCGATCGCCCAGGCAATCGCGCTGGGGACCGCGATCGAGTATGTCAATCAGCTCGGCTTTGATGTGATCGAAGAACAGGAGCATCAGCTCAGCCAGTACGCCATGGAACGACTGCAGTCCGTGCCCGGCCTGGAAATTTATGGCCCACAGGAACTGGAACAACGTGGCGCGATTTTCAGCTTTAATATCGCAGGTGCGCATCCTGAAGATTTGGCAACGCTGCTGGACCGCAAGGGGATTGCGGTGCGTCACGGACACCACTGCACCATGCCACTGCATCAGTTACTGCAGATCCCCGCCAGTGTGCGTGCGAGCCTGACCTTCTATAACACAACCGAAGACATTGATGCATTGATTGAGGCCATCGATTTTGCCCGTCAGCGTCTGCGGCTGGTTTGATTCAACTCGACGAGTCGCTTCTCTGAGCGCATAAAAAAACAGCCGACGAGTTCACGTCGGCTGCAGTGTTTCCTGATGTCATTCCCGAACTAGATCGGTTTGACATTCTCCGCCCGTGGTCCTTTGTCGCCCATTCCCTCGGTGTAGGAGACGCGCTGTCCTTCGTAGAGCTCTTCGAACGACACACCTTCCAGATTGGACAGGTGGAAGAACAGGTCTTTACCTGATCCAGTGTCGATAAATCCAAAACCCTTAGACGTCACCTTCTTGATTGTACCTTCAGCCATCGTATATCAGCTTCCTTCAAAAATAAAACTGCGGCACCTGCCGAAACAACTGGTCAGATTCCTCTGCCGCAAGACTCGATTCTACCTCGACTGAATCAGAAAACAAGCAGACTGAACAGGATTATCCCATAATCCTGCATAAATAAAAAACCGATTAAGACCGTCCTCGCCCTCTGTCAGAGGAGCCGGTTTTCCAGCCGGCTGCCTGCATTTTGATTAAATTCAGGCTGTTTTCTGACATCACTACTTGACAGCTGTTCCTTGACGGAACACCATAAATAGAATAACCATAACAGGATGCCACTTCTCATCTCCATTCAGAAAGCGAGTACTCATGATGGTTCCTCGCCCTGTTTCCGTTGTTTTCCGCGTCATATTCCTGTCGCTGTCTCTGCTGCTGATGGGACAACCGGCGACTGCCCAAAAACGCGCGACCCGATATAACGCCAAGCCTTCCAATACTGTGGAAGCAGCTGCTCTGGAATTTGCTCTCTCGGCAGATGAAGTGAACTCCCTGGTCGGGAAAAAGGCAAACGTGCTGACATCCAACGGCAAGGAAGAAGTAGACGTTGAAATTACCCGTTTCTTTACCGGACGGGATGAGAGCCAGATCAAGTCGATGGAGGTCAAAGCTGAAAACGCCACACGCGGCAAGCGTCTGTTCGCCACGCGTCTGGTGGAAATGAAAGTCGACGACAAGACTTATCAGTTCCAGTATTTGCCTTCGCTCAAAGCGGCTGCCATTGAAGATATGAGTCGCAAGAATGCAGCCATCTCAGAAAAACTGCGTGCCTCAAACGAAGAGTTCTGGGACGAGATTCCCGAAAAGGAACAACTGAAGTACGTCGACGAATACAAAGAGTTCCTGAAGAAAGTCGGTACACATTTCTCTGGCTTCAACATGCAGTTGTATGAGACGAAGTATTTTCTGTTTTATACCGACATGCCGGCAAAGCAGGTTGCCCCCTATCTGGTACAACTCGACAAGATGAACGAACTGCTGGGTCAGTCATTCGGTTTCAAACCCGGGCATAATATCTGGCGTGGCAAAGCGGTGGTCGTCGCTTTTCTGGCTAAACAGGCCTTTCTCGAATTCGAAGAAGAATTCTACAACCGCACCGAAACCGGGAATGCCATCGGTCTCTGCCACTCCCATGGTGACGGCAAGGTCATCGTTTCGTGTTACCGGGGTAACGACCCCAACTTCTTTGGAGCGGTCCTCGTACATGAAACCGCACACGGCTATATCCACCGTTACAAATCAACGGTTCCGATTCCCACCTGGATCAACGAAGGGATCGCCGACTGGATCGCGATGATGATCGTTCCCAGTTCCAAAGAGGTCCGCTTTCGCCAGACCGAAGCCGCTGCCCGACTGAGGCAGTCACATACCTTCGGGGGACAGTTCTTCAATAACGATCGACTCGACGGCTGGCAGTACGGTTCCGCCAGTGCCATCATCCAGTTGATGCTCAAAGCCAATCCGGAGCAGTTCAAGCTCTTTTTCAACGGCATCAAGGAAGGCCTCACCTGGCAGGACAGCCTGCAGCGTGCCTACGGCTTAACCGTCGAACAACTCTGTCAGGCTTACGGTCAGACGATCGGTATTCCCCGGCTGACGCCTTAAAGGAGAGTAGAGAGTCGGATCTATTCTCTACCGACCAGCTGATGTCTGATCAATGATTGTATGCTCGTGATATCAGTACCTGATAGACTCGATATCTTCCTTGAGTTAGAATCAGACTCAGCATCCACCAACGCACCACGCCTGTATTACCTGCCCTGAAAGGACCGTGTGACATGAAAGCTGTTTCCGCCCTGGCTCTGGTCTTTAGTCTGCTGCCCACCCTGGCCTGTGGACAAACCGATTCAAAAAAGTCTGAATACTTCAATCAGAATGTGGCCGACTCGAATCCGCTCCGTAACGAACAGGCGCGGGAACTGGATGCCTATATTCAGAAGATGGCTGCCGACCAGAGTCGATTCAGGAAACTGTTTCAGCCTGACTATTCGTCGGCGGACGCGTTTGCAAAGTCCGCAGAGGCTTACCGCGGTGCGTTCTGTCAGAGTATCGGGTATCCTCCACCGGGCAAGCGTCCCGATTTAAAAGCTTCCTACCAACAGATCGGCGAGGACAGTATCGGCGTCTACTACCGGGCCATGTTCCCGATTTTGCCGGGTGTGCATTCCGAGGGGATCTTCATTCTTCCTAAATCCCTCAAAGGGAAAGCACCACTGATTATCTCCATGCACGGCGGTGGCGGATCGCCTGAAGTTGCGTTATTTAACGGTGGTGCAAACTACAATGACATGGTCCGCGGCGCGGTGAAACGAGGCTATATTGTCTATGCCCCACAGCACTTGTTCCGTGCTGACGAATTTCCCAAAGATATCCGCCGCCAGATCGATGACCGCATGCGGCTCATCGGCACCAGTATTACTGCAGTCGAGATTGCCAAGATCACCTATGCCATTGATGAACTCATTAAACGTCCCGAAGTCGATGCCAGCCGGATTGGGATGGTTGGTTTGTCCTACGGCGGCTATTACGCCCTGGTGACTCCTGCCATCGATCCACGAATTAAGGTGGCGGTCTCCAGCTGTTACTTTGGAGTTCAGGAGGGCCGTTATGAGGAAGAAGAACTTTCGGTCCCTCCCGACTTTCGCTTTATGGATCGCATGACGCTCTTCAATGATGCCGACCTGGTCGCGCTGATCTGTCCCCGTGCTTTACAGATTCAGGCAGGTGCAACCGATCGGCCCTCGCATCGCGAGAAAGGTAAGCAACTGGCGCCCCGGGCCAAAGCTTATTATGAGCAGCTCAATCTGCAGGATCGTTTCGAGCATGTCATTTTCGAAGGGGGACATGAATTTAACGATGCCTCGGCCTGGGCGTTTGTGGAAAAACATTTGTAAGGCGACATGACAGAATACAAATACGCAGACAGGCCCGTTCAGAAATCAGCAATGCATGGTGTCAATTTTAGAACAGGATGAGTGTGTAGTTTCCCACGCGTTCCAGACTGTTAAAAACGGTTTTCGGCCGTTAAGATAGTGCTCCATATTTTCAGAACCCCAAAGGCAAAACAGGATGGCCGCAAAAAAGAAACCGAAGAATCAACACGAGCGCACCCGTGTGGATCATGCCACGGAAAAAGCAGAAGACTATGTGGAGGCCATCGCAGAAGTCATTGAAGAGCAGGGAGTCTGCCGGGTCAAAGATCTGGCCGAACACTTTGCCGTCAGTCATGTCACTGTGAACCGTACCGTGAGCCGTCTGCAGCGGGATGGCTATGTCACCACGGAACCTTACAGCCCCGTCGAACTGACGAGTAAGGGGACGAAGCTCGCGAAAGACTCGCGACATCGCCACGAAATCGTCTTCAGTTTCCTGGTCGCACTCGGCGTCAGTGAAGAGACAGCCGCCACCGACACTGAAGGGATCGAGCACCATGTCAGCCCTGAGACTCTGGCACTGATGGAAAAATACATCGCCGGTACTCAGGGTTGAGCTTCCCGGTTAAGCTATTTCTCTGAGCCCTCGGGTTCGGGTAATGCCTCGCTGTTGATAACACACTGGTAAAACTTCTGGCGTTTCAGCAAGCGATCAAGTGCGGGAACATTCATCTCCCCGGTGGTCTCGAATGTAATCTCTTTTTTCGCTTCATCAACCTGAAATGTCTTGAGATCAACCCAGCTAAATCCATCCAGGGCAGACCGGGCACTGCGGACGATATTCAGTTTACCCGCATACAGGCCGTACTGAATCGTCACTTTCAGATACTTGCCTGTTGCCAACTTACCGGATGAACCGACAGCCATTCCCGCCCCGGATTCAGTAACCATGCCGATCCCCAGAGGGTGCGCTTTTCCTTTCCCCTGAGGGGGGACTGTTTTAACATAGGTCATATCGATTTTGTTTTTCCCCTGCCACTCGAGGATCGTCTGAATTTCGCTCTGCTCGTTGCCCCCAATACGCATTTTTATATCGAAGGTTCCCTGATCAAAGTCCATCTGAAGTGAATTGGGGACGTAGCGATGTAACATATATCTCAAAACCCCCTCTGTTTTCCCCCGGATATAATCCCGATCAATGTGCGGTCCGATTGCATTATGATTTACAAACCGGAAAGACATACTCTTCTCAGAAGATTCCGGATCGTACTGCACATCATGTACTGCGACGATTTCGTCAGCGACCCTGAAATGGAAAAAGAAGAGTGAATTCACCATTTTAGACAGATCTGCCGGCGGAGTGCGGTCCAACTGAAAGGCAATCAGTAACTGCTGCGGATCCACTTCGAGTGAATCCGCGATGAAGCCACTGAGATCACCATTAAAATAAGAGTTCATCCGACTCGCTTCTTTGGCCAGTAGCCTTTTCACTTCATCCGGATTGAGATCGCTGAAAATAGATTTGCTAAATTCCCTTGCTTCGTTGATCCGCATTACTACAAGTTTGTTCGGTCGCCCGGGGGTCCGAAAAGGGGTTTCCGGCGGACCGGTTTTGAGGGGCTGGTCTGAAAGGAGCGTATCATTAAAAACAGACTCATTGATTCGCTTAGACAGATTCCTGCCCGGTTCATGATCCAGCTGAAATGTCACAGTCTTTTCGACAAAATTTACATCCAGGGAATCTGAGATATATCCGGTGATCACGTTCGTCAGGGGAAACATCAGGCCACTGTAGACTCTCCCTCGATCGAAGTTGTAGGAATGCCCTTCTTCAAATCGGTAGGTATGATCATGTTTGAAGCCTTCGATTTTAAAAATTACCTGGGTCGGCTTGAGTTGATCAGGCGTTCGCAGCTCTCGAATGGTATAGGGGATCGGGATCACGTTGACAGGAATCGAAGGGATCTTATTTATTCGAGAGTACAGAAACATCTCGGGATAGCGGGTCAGATGGACCGTCATTTTACGCGATTCCAGATCCAGTTTCAGCGTTTCGGGAATGTACTCCGGAATCGCCTGGGACAGGTGATGGTTCAGGAGTTGAGCCAGCACACTGGCCCCGGCAGTCGGATTGGCGGTAATCTGTTTCGAGAAGGATTCTTCGAGCTGCTTGATCTCGAAATCGATCTTGTAGTCCAGTTCGTCCCCCTCATCTACCGGTTGTTCGAGCGCAACCACTTCGGGAGTATCCGCAACCTGAACTTTGATCGCGACACTTTTGTTGATACTGTCAGCAACCTGCTTCGCAGACTGGGGATCAGCCTGCAGGCTGAGAAGTTTCTTCTCAAGATCAATCTGAGTTGTTCCCGACAGGTAGGAAGGAATTTTCGCCTGCTGCAATTCCTGATCGACAGTATTGGCGATGCCTCTGGAAAACATGTCACTGGCTAATTTCTGGTTCCTGGTTGCTTTGCTGAGTGAGCTCGTAACACCAGCATCAACTTTGACAATCCGATAGACCAGAAGATGCGCTTCCGCTGCCTGAGCAGGAGTCAGAGACCGCTGGTCCAGGGTCTCCTTCTCCGACATGGGTGCGACGGGCTTCTCTGAAGTAGTACTGGCAATGACAGCCTGATCCTTCTGCTCAGCACCAGCTTTCGGCTCTGCAGTATTGACTTGGACAACATCCATTACAGCGTTATCTGGCTCTGCCTTTTCAGGGGTTTTCTCCTCGGATTGCCCCTTGGTCATCAGTTTTGAGGCGAGATTATCCGTAGATTTCTGAGAGCTGGAAGACCCTGAACTCAAAGCAATCAACCCGATGCCTCCCCCGACAATCACCACGATGGCTGCCAGACCGATCCACTTCAGAGAGTCTCCTGAAGACGGATTCCGTTTCGCCGATCGTCCTCGAGGGCGGTTTGCTTTTTCACGGGGTGGCGGGCTGGCTTCCAGATCATCCTCTTCATCCCAGAGGTCGTCCCAGGCATCCTGTTGCGCGGCCGCCTGCTGCGGCTTCTTTGACTTTGAGGAAGATGATGGGGCAGATATGACAAAAGGAACCTGGCACTTCGGGCAGGCAACTTTTTTACCCAGGGCTGCTTTTGATTTGGCTTTAAACGTAGCCCCACAATTAGGGCATTCAATCACAGTAGTCTCAGACATCAATAAAACGACCTTTAAGAGTAACAGAATGAGCTCCCGTAAGGCTAAACTCCAGTTCAGAGACAATCAATACTGTTTAGCAGTAAACAAATAAGAATTAACAGGGATTCACAGAAATAAATCTCTGTAACAAAAAATCGGGTTTGACCTGTAATTCACGAGTCAGTCTGAGCCTCAAAAACTTCAAATGGAACCTGGTATTCCCTACTGAAACAGGGCCTCCACTCTGTTAGGATAAGAGTGTGTACACATTCGCTGGTTCTTAATTCTAATTCCCCTGGGAGTACATTCATGATCCACAGCCTCGGTCGATCTCTGCTGTTTGCCTTCGCTTGCAGCGCGCTGTTTTTCAATTCTCTATCAGCCGTCTCAGCTGAAGAGAGCAGACCCAACGTTCTGTTCCTGATCTGCGACGACCTCAACTGCGATCTGGGTTGCTATGGTCATCCGCAGGTCCAGTCTCCGAATATCGATCAGCTGGCAAAACGGGGGGTTCGCTTTCAGAATGCCTACTGCCAGTTTCCGCTGTGTGGTCCCAGTCGGGCCTCCTTCATGACCGGCATGTACCCCGATCAGACGCTCGTCCATCGCAATGCAATCTACATCCGCGAACACGTCCCCAACGTGAAAACCATTCCGCAGATGTTTCGTGACAACGGTTACTTCGCTACCCGGGTGGGGAAGATCTATCACTACAACGTTCCCAAACATATCGGGACCGGCGGACACGACGACCCTTATTCCTGGAATCAGACCTTCAATCCCCGCGGACGCGATGTGGATGATGAGGATCTGATTTTCACTCTGACCCCCGGCAGTTTTGGAGGCACACTCAGCTGGCTCGCTGCAGAGGGAACTGACGCAGAACAGACAGACGGCATTGCCGCGGATATCGCCATCGAACAGCTGCAGAAGTTTGCCAAAAGTAAGCAGCCGTTCTTCATGGCGGTCGGCCTCTACCGTCCACACACACCTTATGTCGCTCCCAAGGACTACTTCAAAAAGTATCCCACTGAGCAGATCAAAGTCCCACAGGTTCCCGAAGGCTATCTCGACACGATTCCCAAACCGGCCCGGCAGTCAGTGAGACGGAAGAAAGTACAGATCGACTTGCCTGATGATCTGGCCCGCCAGGCAATTCAGGCGTACTACGCCTCCATCACCTTTGCTGACGCACAACTCGGCAAAATTCTGGAAGCACTGAAAGAGAGTGGGCTGGAAGAGAACACGATTGTCGTTTTCACCTCCGATCATGGTTATCACATGGGTGAGCACGGACACTGGCAGAAAACGACGCTGTACGAAAATGCGACGCATGTGCCGCTGATCATCGCCGGCCCGGGTGTACTTGCCCAGGGTCAGACAGCAGAAGCACCTGCAGAAATGGTCGACTTTTATCCCACACTGGCAGAACTGACGGGCCTGAAAGCCCCTGCCTCTGCAGTTGGAGTGAGCCAGGTTCCCACACTCAAAGACGCCTCCGTGGCATCGCGCGATTCGGCATTCACTCAATACGCCAACGGCTACAGTCTGCGAACTCCTCGTTATCGTTATACCGAATGGGGAGAAAAGGGAAAGCTGGGTGTCGAGCTTTACGATCATCAGTCAGACGCTGCAGAAATGAAGAATCTGGCCGGCGATCCAGCGACGGCAGAAGTGCGTGCGAAGCTGGCAAAGCAGCTGCATGCACGCATTGAACAGGCCAACGTGCATCCCAAAGGGGTCACTCAGATCAAGTTCGAAAACCGACGTCGCGTCCCCAAATAATTTCAGAACCGCTCTTGTAATTCCTGCGGGGGTTGTTTTGAATGGAAGAAAGCAATTAGTGAACCTTCCTTCAAAAATCCCCCCAAAGGAATGAGCGATGAATATTTCCCGACGTGCCTTTTCGAAATCACTGTTCCTCGCTGGCCTTGGATGTGCAGCCGGTCAATGGCCGACCAGCCGTGCTCAGGCGGCAGCTCCCAGTATCGAAGCGGGCACCGGGTTCATTGACGTCCACACGCACATCGGCACCTACACAGACCCGAAGAAGAATCTGTCACCTGAAGCCTTAATCAGCTGGATGGATGAATTCGAAGTCGAGAAAGCGGTGGTGCTGCCTTTGACTTCGCCTGAATCTACGAAGTATCTGCAAACAACCGAATCGGTGCTGGCGGCTGCCAAAGATCATCCCGATCGTCTGATTCCCTTCTGCTCGGTCGACCCTCGCACAACGCACGCCGGCTCGGTCAAGGCACTCACGGGCATGATCCAGGGCTGGGTCGATCAGGGAGCCAAAGGCTTCGGGGAACACAAAGTCGGTCTGAATTTCGATGATCCACTGATGATGCGCGTTTACGAAGCCTGCCAGGAAGTCGGCATTCCGCTGCTGTTCCATATCGATAACATTCGCGGCAAAGATGTTCCCGGTCTCAAGCGACTTGAGAACGCACTGAAGACATTTCCCGAACTGAACTTCATCGGCCATGGTCCCGGCTGGTGGGCATCGATTTCCGGCGGTCTCGATCAGAAATCACTGGGGGGCTACCCGAAATCGAAAGTTGAACCAGGTGGTGCGATTGATGATCTGATGAGCCGCTACCCCAACATCTACGGAGATCTCTCCGCGGGTTCGGGAGCCAACTCAATTTCCCGTGATATGGAATTCGGAACGGAATTCCTGATCCGACGTCAGGACCGGATCATGTTCGGCACCGATTACCTCGCTCCCGGTCAGCATGTTCCCCAGTTCGAACTGTTCGAAAAACTGGTTCTGCCCGACGAGGTCCGCAGCAAGATCTGTCGAGAAAATGCAATCAAGCTGTTGAAACTTTCCTGAAATCAGGCCCTCAGACACCACCTTTTATTCGGGATACACCGATTAGAGCAAGAGAAATGTATACACACGAACACACAGCGAACGAATCTGGAGATTAATGCGGAATTTCGCGCTGTTCTTTCCGATCATATTTGTGTATGCTGATGATTAAAGAACCTTCATATTCCTGCCAGCGCTACTCACCACACAGGGTATGAGATAAAAGCTGTTTTTTTATTTACCACACCAGTTTTTATCTAATCCTAATTAATAATCGAATCCTCGATTTTGAAATGGGAGAATTCGGATGTCCCAGTCAGACTTCAACCCAGAAAATACACACGGAAGACACCATCAGAGCGGCAGCAGTTTTGCCAGCTTCGCTCCCGGTTCAGACCTGATTCGCAGTGGCAGCCGTCGCTGGTTCCTGCAGACAGGCATGGCTGGTCTCGCTGGTTTGTCACTTCCGGAGCTGTTACGACAAAAGGCACAGGCCGCTCCCCAGGCACAAATCAGCCAAAAGTACCAGGCCAAGTCGGTGATTATGATCTGGCTGTCCGGCGGTCCCAGTCAGCTTGATACCTGGGATTTGAAACCTCAGGCCCCGAAAGAAATTCGTGGTCCCTTCAATCCGATACAGACTTCAGTCAGCGGCATTGAAATTTGCGAGCACCTGCCCAAGCAGGCAGCGATGATGGACAAGTTCGCCATCATTCGCTCAATGGATGCCACAGCCAGCAATCACACACCCACCACCTTCCAGGCAGCGAATCCCAAATCACGTCGAACCAACGACAACCGTGACGGGGGCGGCTATCCTTCCATGGGTTCGGTAGCTGCAAAATTCCGTGGTCCCAACGTTCCGGGGATGCCTGGTTTCGTCGCGCTGGCCGACAGCATGGCTGCCGACATCTACGGTGCAGGGCACCTGGGACATCGCTATGAACCACTGGATGGCGTCAAAGCAGCCGGTAAGTTCGGCATGCCGGATGGCGTCACATCTTCCCGCCTCACCGACCGTGATGCACTCCGTCGTCAGTTTGACCAGATGCGAAAACATGCTGACATGTCATCCGACCTGGCCCTCCAGGATCGCTACGTACAGGAAGCTTACGACATGGTCCTGTCGGGAAATGTCGCCCGTGCCTTCGACCTCAACAAAGAACCTCAGAAGATCCGCGACAAGTACGGCGACAGCTCGTTTGGTCGCAAATCACTGCTGGCCCGCCGCCTCGTTGAAGCGGGTGTTACCTTCATCACCATGAGTGATGCCTGGGGACACTGGGATCATCACGGTGACGAAGTCAAGTGGGGCGGAATCACCAAAGGTCTGAAACCGATGCTTCCCTCGTTCGATCATGGCGTGACAACGCTCATCAGCGATCTGGAAGAACGCGGCCTGCTCGATTCAACCCTGGTCCTTGTCCTGGGTGAATTCGGTCGTGGGCCGGTCATCACCAAAACCGATGGACGTGGTCACTGGACTCCCGTCATGTCGATGCTGGCAGCCGGTGCAGGTGTGCCCGGCGGTCAGGTGATTGGTGCTACCGATCGTCGTGGTGGTGAAATTGCCGAACGACGTCTGGGCCCGGGCGACCTGGGTGCCACCGTGTTCAGCAAGCTGGGCATCGATCCTTACGGACACTGGATCAAACCGGGAGGACGTCCCACGCCTCTGGTCGAAGGTCCTTCCGCCCCGATCGCCGAACTCGCTTAAACCGCGATTCACTTTTGAGAAGCAGCCGCAGTCGGATAACGGGCCTGCATGTCCTGCAGCATCTGTTGAAGCTGCGTTCCCAGCTGCGCGGCCTTTTCCGGCTGGCTGGCACTTAAATCATGCTGCTCACCCGGATCGTTGCTTAGATCGTACAGCTCTCGTTTTCCCGTTTCATAAAACTGCAGCAGCTTCCAGTCTCCACTGCGAATCGCAGAGACAGGTCGGGTTTTGCTCACCGCGAAATCATTGACGCCGATCGTCTCTTTTGCTGTTTCATACCCTTTTTCCGGATGATAATACGGAAAATGCCAGGTCAGCGGTCGCGTCTGCCATGCGGCTGTTTTCCCCTCCAGCAGCGGGACCAGACATTGACCATCGAGCGTCAGCGAGTCACAGTTTCCCACTGCGACTTCACAAAAAGTAGGAAACAGATCGGTCCCGCTGACCGGTACTTCGCACACGCTGTCCGCTTTCACATGCCCGGGCCAGCGGACCAATAAGGGCACACGGATCCCCGCCTCATACAGGTTCCACTTACTTCCCCGCAGGGGACCATTGGCGGCATACTCGGGATGTCCGCCGTTATCAGACGTAAAGACGACGAGGGTGGAATCGCGCAGGCCCTGTTGATCCAGCGCGTCCAGTACCTGTCCCACATAGGTATCGAGGGTTTCAATAAACGCACCATAGTGCGTGCGAAGCTTTTGATTTCCCGGACCGGCTGCAGTGCGGCTCCGATACTTTTCTATCAGCCAGTCGGTGGGTGCTTTAACCGGTGTGTGCACATGGAAATAAGAGAGATACAGAAAGAACGGCTGCCTGCGTTTCTGTTGCAGGAAGCGGATAGCATTCTCGGTAACTGCGTCAGGAGGAAACTGATCCTTTTTAAAGTCTCCCGGTTTCCAGGCGAACTTTTTGGCATAGGGATGACTGCCGAAGGTTTCGACGGCTTTTTGAAATCCCTGCTGGCGGGGACCGTGTGTCGGACTCCAGCCCAGATAACGTTGATAATGCTCATTCACGTGCCACTTCCCGAAGAAGCCGGTCTCGTAATCGGCCTGCTGCAACATCTCGCCGAGTGTGACTTCTTTCAAAGGCAGGTCCTGCGTGTAAGCGGGGGGCTGCATCAGACGAGTCGGCGGTTGCACTCCGGCCGGCTTCGTGACGAATTCAAAATGCAGCCTCGCAGGTGTCTTTCCGGTTAGAATTGAGGCCCGTGAAGCAGAGCAGATTGGCGCCGGAGAATAAGCATTCGTGAACTTCATTCCCTGTTTCGCCAACCGGTCAAGGTGGGGCGTATCAGCGAGCTTTCCCCCATAACAGTGCAGATCATGCCAGCCCAGATCGTCGGCCAGAATAAAGACGATGTTCGGCGGGGTCTCTGCTGCCGAAAGGGGAAGCGAACAACAACAGAGCATCAGGAAGATGAGCGCGCGACACATCGATGAACCTCAGATTTGAAGAGCTTAGCTTATTTGATTTCAAACCCGAGTGTAACGAATTCCCCCACCGTGTTCGAGCCTGTCTGCTTTAGAGAGAGATCAACGGCGAAAGGCTGTTGCAGGCTGTTGCCCGCGAGATCTTCCAGCACAGAACCGATCACCAGCTGATAGCGGCCCGGCTGCCAGGGTTTTTCCGGGGTCCACTTCCAGACCGATTCGTGATCCGCCAGTTCGATCTTGCCGGGAACCGTTTTTCCACTGGTCGTCTCAATCCGAAGCTGACTGTGCAGCAGGGCGTAATCCAGCGATTCCCCCAGTTCACAAATCAACGGCGCTCGTGTTCCGGAGGTCGGAATTTTCAGTTGCCATGACTCTGGTTTCGGCTGACGTTCATCCATGGCGACAGCTGAGAATGTTTTTTTAACTTCCTGTCCCAGTGCATGCCCCGTCAGTGCCGACCACTTCGGGTTGATCCGTAATTCATACTCCTGTCCGGCATTCAGGATCGCCCCCAGTTCGACATTCAGATTTACGCCCGTCTTCTGCCGCCCGGGATGAAACCAGAGTGTCAGTTGCTTCCCATCGGGAGACCAGAGCTCAGTGTGTCGAAACGGTCGGGGGACCAGTTGCTGCTGAGTTTTGTTATACAGCGAAAAATAATCAAAGATGTCCCCCTGCTGCATCGGCTCCGAAAACTGAATGTAAAACTTCAAATGATTGGCGGGGAGCTGTTTACCCGAAGGATAGATCGACAGCACCCGCGGCGGTTTTGTTTCGGGCAGGGGAATGGCGTATGTTTTGTGCAGACGCTGTTCTCCCTCTTTCCCAGCCAGTTGTAACGCACGCGCGTCAAAGGATGCCTGATAGCGTCCGCCTCTCACGAGCGGAAATGCAGGCTGAAAGGTGAGCCGCTGGTCTTGCAGTTCATAGCGTCCCAGCATAGGTGGCAGCTCTTGAGAAGATTTGCTTTCCCGCTTCAGTGACAGGACCTGCTGGTACTGTTCCTCGGAGGCATCACGGAGCGTTGTCCAGAGTCGGGAATCAGCTGCTGTCACTATTACGCGGCACTGCCGCGGGTCCTGTTTGTCTGCTTCAAAACAAAGTTGAAACAGACGGTCATCGGGTGAGCCGGTTGCCTGTGCATACTCAGGTGATATCAGGTTGAAAGTGGTCACCAAAAGCAGCGTGATTGAGACTAGTTTTCCAGCTGGGACTGATAACAACATCGCAACACCATTCGAGCACAGGTGAGCGGAACGGCGTTAATCGCCGGTAATCTGGAAAACACGCGGTTCTCCGATACCGGTGGCTAGCGCCATGCCGCTCATTTGTTTCGTGAATAAAAACAGGCTCTTTCCCGTTGGTTTAAAAACCGGAAAGAGCCCGAAAATCAAAAACCGAACGGGTTATGGCAATTCGGCAATTTCCAGATCGAGGTGTCCGTCGTTGTCACGCAGCACAACGATTTCCTTTTTCTGCAGCTTGTCGATGTGCACGGCACCAGAGAGCTGATCGACGATTTCAATGCCATTGGGCCCCTGTTTCTGTTTCACATCGCGGCGAGCCGCTTCCTCATTGATGTCCTCTGCCTCGAGGTAATCCATGTTGACGCGAACGCCCCACCACTTACTGGGGCCGTACATGCTCTTCTTCCAGTGGAAGCGGAAGGTGTTTGTCAGCAACCATTCCTTGCCGTTACTTTCGTAGGTCAACATGTCCAGCGGACGGTTACCCGATCCTAGTTCGACAACACTGGTTCCCTTGACCTTGCTGCCGGACTGCAGTTCATCCAGGGGGAACTTGGCAATCGGCGTGCAGGCGAACGCACCGACAATATAGTTCTTACCTTTATTCGAATAAGGTACGAACGACTGAATCGGGGCCTTGGTTTCCCAGCGGCGATGAGCCACATGATAGGTTTCGGCGCTGAAAATTTTGGCCGAGGTGCCATGTGTCAGCGGCAGTGGGATCGAGTAAATCTTGTTGGCGAACTCTTCGTTCGACTGTGCTGCTGCCAGGAGACGATCACTGGCCAGCGCAACGCCGGTGATGTTGCGAATTTTGGATTTTTCACCGCCGGGAAGTGAGACCTGGATATAGTCGACATTCGACAGATCGAAGTTTTTGACTTTCCCCTTCGCGTCAATCACCAGAATCGCTGGTTGATTGTCGGTTTTGCGTTTGACCGAGAGATAGACTTTGCCACTCTGTGAATTGACGGCCATATCGGCAATGTCGATCTGATCGGGTTCGACGCCCAGGCTGGCCGCCACCGCGACATCAATCTGGGGCACTTTCTTCTCCAGCTTCTGCAGAGGTCCCGCATCGTGAGTATCAATAACTGTAATTGTCGCTTTCGCAGGGTCCGCCACCACCAGCAATCCGCCGGGTCCGAATGTAATTTTTCCCACCGATTTCAAACCGGGGTTTCCTGCCTGCACATCCTTAAGATACTTACTCGCCGCATCTTTGCTCACGCCGGCCTGAAGCGCCGGTCCACTGGAGAGCAGCAACATCAGTACAAGCACACTGAGGCCTGCTTTCATGATTTGCGATCTGATCATCAAACTGATTCCTGAAAAAAGTCACTCGAAATAGTGGGGCTCCTCATCCCTTCCAACGAAATTCAATCGTAATTTCTGAGAATTGAGAGTCAACAACTTTGTAACAGGAAACAGAGTTTATAGCGATTCTTCACATCGGACCGCTCAGGCAGCCCAGTCAAGTAGAACCCGCCGAAACAGGAATCGTCGGGGTTCGTGCTTGACAGAACCGACACATAAACTGTTATAATTATGTTCCTTCCCGAGTTCTGGACGCGCGCAGAACGGGAGTGACTACCAGCTTGAGTCATACGGACAATCAGACCCGATTGTCATCCTCCATCAACGCCTGCCTCTAATCGCGAGAAACCTTCAGCAATGGTCGTTTCCCGTCGTACCATCACCGGCCTGCTGTGCAACTGTCTGATTGTCTGCCTGCACTTCACTACCGTCGTCAGTCACGCTGCAGACGCCCCCGCTGAACAAAAATCCGTTGTTTACGAAGACACCGTCCTGCCGATCTTTCAGAAACACTGCGTCAAATGCCACAGTAAGAAAAACCGCAAAGCGGAATTCGATCTGAGCTCAACCGCCGGCCTGCTCAAGGGAGGCGAATCAGGAGCAGGGCTCGTCTCAGGTCAACCGGAAGAGAGTCTGCTCTATGATTATCTGCACGAAGAGCTGATGCCCCCGGAAGGCGAAACGCTGCTTTCGAAAGCCGAAATCGAGACCGTGCGCCTGTGGATCAGCGGCGGACTCAAGTTCAAAGCAGCGCCCCAGTCTGTGGCGGAAAGCCGAATTTCGCAGCACGATGTAATTCCGATCCTCTATCGCCGATGTGTGATGTGTCACGGCCCGGAATACCAGGAAGGGGGGCTCGACCTGCGAACCAAGGCAGCCATGCTGACCGGCGGTAACGCAGGTCCTGCGGTCATCACAGGTCAGCCCGACGAGAGCCCGTTGGTCAAATATATAATAGAGAAGACCTGCCCGCCCAAAGCGGAGATCAGCCGCGCAGGAATCGAACCGATGCCTGCCGCGGAACTGGAAACGGTGAAAACCTGGATCACCGAAGGCCTGCATGAAGATGACAACAGCGAACCGTTTCGCCTCGACCAGGATCCACTGGTCACATCGGAAGATCGTCAGTTCTGGTCATTCCAGCCTCCCCAGCAGGTCACTCCGCCCGCAGTCAAACATCAGACACTGGTGAAAAATCCGATCGATGCCTTCCTGCTCCGTAAGCTGGAAGCAGCTGACCTCTCCTATGCCCCCGAGGCAGACAAGCGAACGTTGATCCGCCGCGCAACTTATGCCTTAACAGGACTGCCTCCCACACAAGACGAAGTACAGGCATTTCTCGCGGATGAAAGTCCGGACGCCTATGAACAACTGGTCGATCGTCTGCTCGCTTCTCCCCGTTATGGCGAGAAGTGGGGACAGTTCTGGCTCGACCTGGCGGGATACGCGGATTCCGAAGGAAAACGGAGTGCCGACCTGATCCGCAAATACGCGTATCGCTACCGGGATTATGTGATTCAGTCTTTTGGTGAAGACAAACCTTACGATGTCTTCCTCACCGAACAGTTGGCCGGCGATGAACTGGTCGATCATCAACACGCCTCGGAAGTCACTCCCGAACTGATTGAAAAGCTGGTCGCGACCGGCTTTCTGCGGATGGCGCCCGATGGGACCTCAGCCAACCCGGTGAATCGTGTGACTGACCGTCTGGAGGTCATCTCGGATGAACTCGACGTGCTGTACCGCAGTGTGCTGGGCCTGACGATGAATTGTGCCCGCTGTCACAGTCACAAGTATGATCCGATTCCGCAGCGCGACTATTACCGTTCTATGGCGATCTTTAAGGGAGCCTACGACGAGTACGACTGGATGACGCCCCAACCTTTCAGCAACCAGTGGAAGCGGGCCCGCAGTCGTCTGCTGACCCTGGTTCCCAAGGAAGAACAGGCCGCCATCGATCAGCACAATGCACCGATCGAAGCCAAAATTGCAGACGTCGAATCGAAACTCAAAGACAAGAAACTGGACAAGGCGGAAAAGAAGAAACTCGACAAAGAGCTCAAGGACTTAAAGGCCTCTCTCAAAACCCCGGAAATGATCCGGGCTCTCTGGGACCGGGGGCGTCCTTCGCCGACCTATATCTATCGCCGTGGCGACGAGATGCAACCCACCCGTCCTGTGGAACCGGGGCCGCCGTCTGCGATCGCCGCAGGCATCTCGCCTTATCGCATTGATCCTTCGTTACAGACCGATGAGAAAACCGGACGCAGACTGGCGTTTGCCCGCTGGTTGACGCAGCCCGACCATCCGCTGACTTCCCGGGTGATTGTGAATCGCATCTGGCACAAACATTTTGGTACCGGCCTGGTGAAGAGTATCGACAACTTTGGCGCCCTGGGAACGCCTCCCAGCCATCCCAAACTACTGGACTGGCTGGCGGTTGAATTCGTCCAGCAGGGCTGGCAGTTCAAAAAACTGCATCGGCTGATCATGACCTCGCGTGCCTACCGGCAGTCATCTGGCGTCACACCGGAACTGGAGAAACAGGATCCGGAAAACGAACTGCTTTCCCGTATGCCACTCAGACGACTCGAAGCAGAGGAACTGCGCGACGCTCTGATCTTCACTGCCGGCGAACTCGACGAGACCAAGTATGGTCAGCCAGTCGCTGTGGAAGTCCGGAAAGATGGACTGGTAACTGCGAAGCGGAGTGAGGACGGCTGGCGACGCAGCGTTTATGTCCGTCACCGCCGAAAAGAAATGCCGACCTTCCTGGAAGTGTTTGACCTGCCCCAGATGAACCCGAACTGCACCGAACGGAAGATTTCCAATGTCGTTTCCCAGCCCCTGCTGCTGGTCAACAATAAAATGGTACACGAACTGGCGGTCTACTTTGCGGATCGAGTACGGAAGCAGGCGGGAGACGATCCTGCTCAACAGATTAAGCTGGCTTACCAGTTGGCCTACCAGCGTCCCCCTGCTGAGACAGAACTTGCGCTGGCCCTCGACTCACTGAAGTTACTGAATCCCCCAGCTGAAAAGGATTCCCAACAGGATTCCCGTCCTGCTGACGGATTTACTGAATACTGCCACGTGTTGCTCAACTCCGCCGAATTTCTTTACATCGACTGAGAAGACATGACCGTTCCCCCGCTACAAAATGAACTGCTGACTGAACTTTCCCGTCGTCGCTTTTTTGATCGCATGACAGACGGTCTGTGTGGTGTTGCGCTGTCCTCCCTGCTGGGGCAGCAGGCCTTCGGAGCAGAAACACATCGCGCTCAGAATCTTCCAGAGAACCTGCAGCCGCGTCGTCCGCATTTCACTCCCCGCGCCACGTCGGTCATTCATCTCTGCATGCAGGGCGGCCCCAGCCAGGTTGACTTGTTCGATCCCAAGCCCGCCTTGAAGAAGTATCATGGACAGACCGCCCCCCGCGAACTTACCGGCAACGCTGTATTCGAAACCGACCGCACCGGGAAACTCATGCAGAGCCCGTTTGAATTCAAGCGGCACGGCAAGTCGGGAGCCTGGGTTTCCAATGCGCTACCCCACATTGCGCAGGAAGTGGACGAGATGACGATTGTCCGCTCGATGTACAACGTGCATCCCAACCACGAACCGGCCATTTACAAAATGCAGTCCGGCCAGACGTTTCCCGGGCATCCAGTGCTCGGCTCCTGGGTTACATACGGTCTGGGGAATGAAAATCAGAATCTGCCCGCTTACGTGGTACTCGCTGATCCCACCAATCGACTGCCTGTCAACAACGTGGACAACTGGATGTCGGGTTACCTTTCGCCCCTCTACCAGGGAACGCGAATGAAATCGACGGGCTCTCCGCTGTTGAACTTGGCTCCCGATTACGCTCACACCGAGCAGGTCAGTCGCAACAAACAACAGCTGCTCAAACAGCTCGACCGCATGCATCAGAAACAACGCCCCGGTCAGCAGGAGCTGGAAGCCCGCATACAGAATTACGAGATGGCTGCCAACATGCAGCTCGAAGCGACCGAGACACTCGACCTGGCACAGGAAACGCAGGAAACCCTGGCCATGTATGGCATCGATCAGCAAGAGACCGAAAGTTTCGGCAGACGCTGCCTGCTGGCCCGACGTCTGGTCGAGAAAGGAGTTCGCTTCGTTCAGCTTTATACTCGCACTCAACTCTGGGATAACCATTCCAAGATTGCAAATTCCTTGCAGAGTGCCTGTGGCCAGACTGACCTGCCGGTCGCGGGGCTGCTCAAAGACCTGCGTCAGCGGGGACTGCTCGATTCAACGCTGGTCCTCTGGGGTGGTGAGTTCGGACGTCTGCCGACGGCCCAGATCACCAACAACGCCCAGATGAAACTCGCCGGCCGCGATCATGGCCCCTACGGTTTCTCAGCCTGGATGGCGGGTGGGGGAGTCAAACGGGGTCTGGTTTACGGCAGCACCGATGAAGTCGGCTACGCTTCCGTGGAAAACCGCGTCAGCATCCAGGACTGGCACGCGACCATTCTGCACCTGTTGGGCATGGACCATGAAAGACTGGTCTACCAGCGCAACGGCCTGGGCGAACGGCTGACGCATCAGTTCGAAACGAATGTCGTCCACGATATCATCGCCTGAACGCATCGCTGAATTTCATCTGCTCTTCTTGAGATCTTCACTGGGGCCCGCTAGCATGGGCTCTGGTTTTTCTTTCTGGAGTCTCAACTGATGAAATTTGTATGCGCGTTACTGTTCGCTCTCAACCTGCTGACGGTACTTCCTGCTGAGGAACACTCCTTTTTAAAGAACGGTGTCACCGCCCATCGCGGCAATTCCGTTGCCTGGCCGGAGAACACCATCCCCGCTTTTGAAAGTGGAATCTTAGCGGGTGCAGACTGGCTGGAACTCGACATCTTTCTCACGAAGGACGGTAAGCTGGTCGTCACACATGACAAGACCACGAAGCGGGTGGGTGACCAGAACCGGGACGTGGCCGATTCCACATATGCAGAACTGAAAACGATTGACGTCGCTACCGACTTCCGTCGCAGAAAGCAGCTGACCAAAACAGAATGCCCGCCCCAGCAGATGCCATTGCTCGAGGAAGTACTGCTACTCGTCAAGCAACAGCACAAAACCCGTGTTTCGCTGCAACCCAAGGCCGACTGCGTCAAAGAGGCGGTCGCACTGGTCAAGCGTCTGAAGATGGAGCCCTGGGTCGGCTTCAATGACGGAAACCTGAAATACATGACCCAGGTCAAACAGCTGGCTCCCGAGATCCCCGTCTTCTGGGATCGTGGTGCGGATACCGATATCGCAGCCGACATCAAGATTGCCAGGCAGCGCGGCTTTGAAGCCCTGGTTCTACATTACAGTGGGATCACTCCAGAAAAAGTCCAGCAGATCAAAGCCGCCGGCCTCGAGCCGGGTGCCTGGACCGTCAACGATCCCGATTTGATGCAGCAACTGCTCAAACAGGGCGTCGAACGCATTTATACCGACGATCCCAGCCTGCTGCTGGGATTGAAAAATCAGTAACTCCCGCCTCTGAAACAAGTTCACCACGCACTCTCTTCTCATTATGTGAACTTTCCACACTTTCTCCTTGCACTCCGGCATGTACTGTGAAACAATCACAGTTCAGTTTGGATTTTTTTAATGTTCCGGAATGGGAGAGTATTGAATGGAACAGCCCAATCAGAATGAGCTGGAGGTTCTGCGTCTTTTGTGGAACAAAGCGCCGCAAAAGCCGGGGGAAATCCAGGAGTCCTTCGGCTGGGAGATCGATAACGGCACCTTGCGGAGCGTGCTGGTAGGCATGGTTGAGCGGGGTATGCTCACGCGTCAGCGCGAAGGTCGGGCGTATCTGTATGCCCCCAAGCTCAAGCGGGAAACTCACCTGCGACAGATGGTGCGTCGGCTGGCGGAGGTCTTTACCGGCGGCTCGACCGGACAACTGTTGATGGAGTTAGCCGAGAAGGAACGCCTGAACCCCCAGGAGCTCAAACAGCTCAAGAAAATTGCCCGCGGCGAAAAGTAAGCAATAATCTGCTATACTGAAACAGACCACAGATTCCCACTTGGAAAGGATCTGCGATGGATATATCTGAGCTACTGCAAGACACATTAATCCGCCTGACTCTGTTACTGGCAGTCGGGTGGCTGCTTCTGTACTCGCTTTCCGCAGTCAATCCGCGCTGGTCCGTTTTGTGGACTCGCTTTCTGTCTGTCGCCTGCCTGCTGTTTCCGCTGGTCTGTTATGTATTACCACCACTGGGTCTGGCGATTTTACCCCCCGTGGAAGCAGAGAGGACAGAAGCCGTGATCGAGAGTGCTCCCGACATGAAGCCTCCCGCTTTTGCATCTCAGAGCGAAACTGTTCCAAAATCCCTGACGGAGGAAACACAAACGACTCCCTTCGTACCGCAAGAAACACCTCCGCCGGATCACAGCAATCCGCTGCCCCTGGAACAGGAACCGGAGATCGCGATATCCTCGAACATGACGCCCTCCGGAAATGTGGAACCAGAAGAGCTGACTTCTGAAACTCCCCTGACCCCATCCACTAACACAGTTCACCAGCAACCAGCATCAGACAAGTCTTCCCTGTCAAGAAGCACTTTAATCACCCTTGTCTGGTTGGCAGGCGTGACGGTTCTCTTAATCAGACTCAGCTGGCAGGTACGGCGGGCATCCGTTCTGCGCAAACATTCTGAGCTGGTCCCCGATCACATACAACAACAGTGTCAGTCTCTGGCGGACCGACTTCGGTTGAAAGGCACACATCGTGTGGGGTACTCGACAGAGATTGAAAGCCCCTGTACTGCGGGAGTCTTTAGGCCGGTAATCTATCTCCCCCGCACATGGTATGAGACACTCTCAGCAGAGGAACAGTCGGCCATCCTGATGCATGAACTCGCGCACGTTGCCGGCCGCGATGTGTTCTGGAATCTGGTCACTCATCTGACCCAGGCGGTCTACTGGTTTCATCCGCTGGTCTGGAGATTGCCGCACCGGCATCGCCTGGCCTGTGAGCATTTATCAGACGCGCAAGCCGCTAATGCCATCAGCAGTCTCAGAGAATACCGGCGTCTGCTGGCCCACTGGGCTCTGCGGAGACAGGGAGCGGAATCCCGTCTGGCTGCGCTGGCGATGGCGGACCGTTCACAAATGCTGCGTCGGCTCAAGTGGCTCGAACGCCCGACTGCCGTCGATCGACTTCCGCTTGCCTGGCGGTATGGTTGTGGACTGCTCGCGTTCCTCTCTGCCGTCGTTGTGGCGACGGTTCACTTCAGTCCGCAGGTGCTTGCTCAAAAACCGGATCCCCCTCAAAAAGAAAAGCAGGTAGAACCGAAAGAGAACACAAATAAACCCGAGGCCGAGAAAAAGAAGCCGGCTGCCCGCAAGGTGAGAAAACCGGGAAAACCAGACATCAACCTGAAGCAGACATCGCCGAAAATCGTGAAGGTTGTCGACGAACAGGATCGGCCCATCGCCGGCGCTAAGGTCCGTGTCGGCTGGTGGGAAGATAATGAAGGGGATATGCTGGGGAAAATCACAATCAATCCTCCCGTCACCAATCAGAAAGGCGAGGTCACGATTCAGGTTCCCGAGGGAGCCGCCCGGGCACAGATCTCCGCCGAGGCTGAAGGATATGCCAAAGCGGGCACGCAATATTCACTCAACGGCAACCCGAAACTGGTTCTGCAGCCGGGACGCATCATTCGCGTCAAAGCAGTCGATGCGAAAGGAAATCGCCTGCCGGACGCCTTTCCTCTCCTGGAAGACTCACATGTTATCGGTCGGGAATTCAAACAGGACGATCGACGTCTGGGCTTCTTTACCTCGCCGGTCGTGAAACTCGACCGCCGCTGGATGCGGGTTGTGTCCAGCAACGAAGAGGGGCCGGTGCTCTTCAGCCACCTGATCGATGTCACTAAACCGGAACGCGTGGAAGAGGATGGTACAATTGTGGCGATTCTCGAACCAGGTATCCGACTGGAGGGACGCCTGGATGACTCAGTCCCCCGGCCGATTAAATACGGCTGTGTGGAACTCTACATTAATGAAGGGCAGGATCATAAGATCGACGGCAGCTGGACCTGGCAGCAGTCCACGTCTGTGAAACCAGATGGGACTTTCGTTTTTGATTCCCTGCCGACCGGCGGTACCGCTCAGCTGTTTGCGCTGGTTGACGGTTATCAGTCTACTCGACCGATGGTTCAGTCGTACAAGAACTACCTGGAACGGCACAACGCGGGAGACGCATCGATCCTGGATAATGCCATCAGTCGGCACGATGCGTTCTGGCCACACCTGTTTCCGCTCACGCCGGGACTGTTTAAGACAGAAGTGGAACTTCCCTGCACGCCAACTACTTCGCTGGATGTGAAAGTCGTCGATCCCATCGGGCAGCCAATTGAAGGGGCCGAGGTCAAATTTAATCCCAATGGATTATTTTTCGGTGGGGAGCTGTTCATTCCCGCTACCGAGTCTCTGACGATGGCCAACCAGATCGTCAGTCGCAGCAAGGATGAAAACAAGCAGCGCTATCAATGGGCACAGGAGACCTTTCTGCGCGTCAAAACCGATGCAGAGGGAATCGCCCGGGTCCGGAATCTGCCCGCCGACGATCGGGAGTCGTATCGAGTCAGTGCCGACGGTTATCAGATGCCCGTCTATCCAACCTCTTCCCTCGACGATCCTGCGCGCTATGCGCTGATTGACCTGGCAGGAGGTCAGTCACTGCGGCGAACGATTACCATGGAAAAGTATGTACCCAGTTCGCCTCGAAAAATAATGGTTGTCAATCGTCAGGCGGAACCGGTACCCGATATCAAAATTACCGTCAGCGAGATTGCTTTTGAAAATGCCCCCGACGACTGGCAACTCTGGGCTTCACAGCGGTTTGGCCCTCTGGCAACAGGGGAATCGGACAAGGACGGCAACGTTCAGTTACGTGTTCCCCTGGAAGTGAACGGGGAAGCGGTATCCCGTCTGCGGATTACGATTCAGGGACGCATCGAACAGAAGGGACAGGACGCGTATGTGCAACGCAAGCGTCTGATTATTCCCCGCGAAGCCGACGGACGGGTAGTGGTGCTGACCGTCTCGGATGAAAAGCCAAAAGAGAAATACGCGTTCTATGATGTTGCAGTCGACTACCTGCAGTCTTCAGAACTGTTGAGCAACTCCCCACAAGGATTACTCAAGCAGCTCATCAAGAAACCATCGCTGGTGATCCTTAATCGTCTGCTACAGGTCAATGACTTCAAGGCGGCCACCCCACTTCGGTTCCGGGGAGACTGGAATCTGGCCACTGATTTTGACAAGAAAAAATCGGAACGCTCACCGGTTCTGGTCGTTCCAACTGATGAGGGTTGGAGGGTCGCGGTCCTCTGTGATGTCCGCCCCAAGGATGCCAGCTGGGACACCAAACCACGACTGCGTTCTCCCCCCATGGCCGCCTTCATCTTTAAAACCAGTGATGGCTCGCTGGTGCGGATGATCGGAGGCTGGGCTTCATCCAAAGGTAATTACTCGCATGCGATGATGAATAATCTGGGAGGGACCGATGATTATTTTGTCTCTACCTCAGCGTTCGAGATCAATGGTCCGTTTGAATATATCCAGCGCTGGTACCAACTCGGTCAGGAAGACAAACCGGCACTTACCTTTTATGGCTATGCGAATGCAACCGGCTGGAGTGGCAAACCCGGACCCTCAAAACCACTGGCAGAATTTGGTTATCTCGATTTGAAATTTAATGGGAAAGATCTGGAACATCTTGTCTGCGGCGTGTTGCCCAATGGTACCCTGGCGCCACGGAAACTGTTCTGGGATGGTGTTCGCGATCAGTTCATCGCTCCAGCTCAGGAAAGTGTAGGCAAGAAACCTCTCTACAAGGTTGATCTCCAGAACTCGCATCAGTTCAAACCGCTTGAGGTGGAACCCGGCGAACTGATTGTGGCCGGTGGTCGTCGCGACTATAAAAACTGGCATGCCTGGAATTGCGTCATCCCGAAAGGTCGTACTGCCAGACTGAGGCTGTTCTCCGTGGATGAATCCGGGGAGAAGCCGGTCGAGACAGAGCATTTCACCCGGGAACTGTCTGCCGGTCAGCATCATCTGCAACTGCAGCTAGCTAACAATGAGAAAGAAGAGAGCCAGTCAGCCGCCAAACTGTGGATTGATGATTCGGCGAAAGAGTCATTGACGGTGCCCCGTGTACCTGTCGCCGACGTTCCATCGGTCGCAGGTGTCCCGATCTCCCGCACAGGAAAAACAGAACTGGATCTGTTCAACCGCGCAACCACTCAGAAACAGCAACGGCTGATCTGGCGGGTGGAACTGAAACCTGACTGATTTACGTACGGCTCAATTCTTCAGCAGATCACGAAATCGGGTTGAAATTTTCAATCCGACATCGCTTTAAGTACGTTCTCTAATAAATGATGACCTTCACATGGTTGAATCCATGCCATTTCGCGTCGTGCATTTTGCAAGAGACCGTTCCAATGAAGCTCCTGTTAACCATTCTCCTGATCACCTTTGTGTTTTTGTTCCTCGTGAATAGTATCCTGGGACGAATCTGCGGATTTTATCAGCCGTGGAAGTGGACATCAGGAGGAGAAACGACCTTAGTCGCAGAACTTGCGATACTTGTTTTTATCTCCAGTTGTCTCCTGTGGGTGATCTGGGATTCTGAAATCTCGGCTGTGTGTGTTATTTTTGCACTTCCAGCCGCGATGATCAGTTATATTTCTGAGGGAAGAGCCAGAAAACGATTTCTGCTCAAAGAAGCAGAATAGTATGAATCAAACAAAAAAGAACATCCCGGCATTTTCGATACCTCGCCACCGGAAATTTTCGATGACTTCGATGACGAAATTTTCGATCTCTATGACGCCGGAATCGCAACTTATCTGGGACCGATCAGCCGAGAGGATCTGAAGATTCTCATTGATCGTTTTGAACTGGATGGAGAACAGGGGCCCAACGACATTTTCGTTTTCCATGGAACAGTCGAACTGGCGAAAGCAGCCGGGATTTCGGATGAACTGGAAAGCCTGCTTTATCAATCGCTGGAGGAACGGGATGCACTCTATCTGCGGTGGATTCCGCGGCAGGTCAGTCTTAACTGACAAAGTCCGGGACGCTGCGGTTGGGCTGATTCCATTGGATGCGTCCCAGCAGCAGATCGCCTTTGGCCTTGTTCCGCGGCATCCATTCACCGACGGTCACACACGATTCGTCCGGGCTGATGTTGGTGACATCGAAGTTCCCCATCAGCGCAACATTGTTGGGATCGTCCACGCCATCCCCGACGAGCGGCAGGGCGACACGTTCGGTGTCGCGGATCAGGCAGAGTTTTTCCGGATCGACCTGAGCCAACCAGAGTGGAGATCGCCAGCGGATGATGTTTTTATTCGTCTCATCTTTACGAGTGTAGACCAGGAACAGTCCATCGGAATGAGTGAGCCAGTGCTGTTGCGTGGTCGACATGCCGATTGGCGTGCCGTCGTCAAACGCCCAGGCGGTCTTCCGCTGATAATTCAAGCCATCCGGGCTGACCGCAACGTAGCCGTGTCCGTCTTCGGCACGAATCGTCATGAAGTATTGATTATCAAAGCGGGCGATGGACGGTTCGAGCAGGCCCCGGCCGACTTTGTTCTCCAGGGGCGGACCGACTTCACGAATTTTGAGTGCCGTGCCATCATAGGCACAGCGCACGCCGGCCACCATGCGGGGCTGTTTGCCCGCGCCAAAGGTGAAGGACATCAGGATATCGCCGTCGGGCATGACGAGTCGCTGTCCACAATTATTGGTATAGATCTCGGCACCACGGGGATCATCCCACTGCAGGATCTTGCGTTCCGACCACTGGCCGTCTTTGCCCCGCGTGACGTAGACAGGGTAACGGGCCAGCTGATCGCCACGGGCGAAGCGGGGACCGCGATAGAAGACGACGTGCCCCAACGCGAGGACAGTTCCGGTCTGCGGATGATACTGCGGCGTCACATCACAGACGCCCGCTTTGAGACCGGGATGTTCCTTGACCGGATCCCGACCGAGTGCGGCAATGGGTGCTGGCTCTTTCCAGGTCTTGCCCCGATCCGTCGATTCGGTCCAGTGCACCTGCCCGAAGTAATCCGAGCCGCCAATCTCCTGCAGGTTCAACAGAAACGTCGCGTTCCCCTCGGCCCCGGGAATCATACATCCTCGCGGATGAAACCAGGTGACGCCGGCCCCATCGCGATTGCGAAAGAGCGTTTCTTTCGAAATGGAGCCAATCAACGGCTTCGATTCCGCAGCCTGCAACGAAGCCGTCCCCGCAGCAGAAGCCGCGGCCAGGGAACAGAGAGAGGTGTGGAGGAAATCACGACGATTGAGAGACATGGGTGGGCTTTCTTTTAATTTTATATGACTTAATTCATTCTGTCATCTTATCGTTGAAATTGACTTAAAAACAATGATAAATCACTTCAGCAATTATTTGTTTTTATGCGTTGATCGACTTGTTCCATCCGGTAGTCAATCACTTGACTTCTGATTACAGTGATAGGGAAACCATTGAGGCAGGCACCACGATGACTTGAGATCAGGAACCAGAATGACAGACAGCTTCCAGCCAGGACTCTATGAACAACTTCTCACTGAAGAATTAAAGGAGCAGCTAAAGACAATCGCTGACCCTCGTCTCTACGCTACGATAGGTAATGTTGATGCGGAAGATGCCCATACTGCGATTGCTCAATACCTGGAACATGTTTTAGCAACTGGGATTGCTGGATTTAGAGGTAAGGAAGCAGCTGAGAAACAAAAACGATTGGTTGATCGTATTCTCAATTTGCTTGCAGAAGAGCTAGGACGAGATTGGGAAAATCGATTACGTATCGCGACTCCGCTCGAACGACTGCTGGCAATTCATCATACCGAGCCTAAAACTCCTGATAATCGCCCTGATACTCCCTTATCTCGCTCTGCACTTTTGACAGGGACTCGGTTGGACCCCAGTTTGGGAAGCCAATTAAAAAAAGAGATATCAACCGCAGACTCTGTTGATATTCTTTGTTCCTTTGTGAAATGGAGTGGACTCCGTGTCATTCTGGATGACTTAAAAGAATTGGCTTCAAGCCCTCACCCTGATCGTCCCCGCATTCGGGTTATTACCACTAGTTACATGGGAGCTACCGATCCAAAGGCAATAGAAGCATTAAGCGACCTCCCCAACACTGAGATTCGTGTCAGCTATGATACGAAACGAACCCGTTTGCATGCCAAGGCTTATCTCTTTCATCGAGATACCGATTTCGGCAGTGCTTACGTAGGTTCAGCGAACCTTTCAAATGCCGCCCTTTCAGAGGGACTCGAATGGACAACCAAGGTTAGCCAATACGAGCTCTCGTATCTTTGGGGTAAGATCACGGGAACCTTTGAGACATATTGGCAGGACGACGAATTCCAGCCATTCAGTGGCGAGGCTCCTGAACGGCTGAGATCTGCCATTAAGAATGAACGGTTGAGTTCATCAGATCCATCTATGCTCCCTACATTTCATATTCGCCCATACCCTTTTCAAGATGAAATATTGGACATCCTGGCCGCAGAGCGTGAAGTCCAAAAGAAAAATACGCACCTGGTAGTTGCCGCTACTGGAACGGGTAAGACGATGATAGCCGCCTTCGATTATGCACGCATCTGCAAAGATGAAGATCGCCAACCTTCATTACTGTTTATTGTCCACAGGGAAGAAATTCTGAAACAAGCACTCGCATCATTTCGCGGTGTTCTCCGGGATCAGAACTTTGGGGATCTTTTAGTTGGAGGTCGTGATCCTTCGCAGCAGCAACATCTATTTTGTTCTATTCAGAGTTATAACTCCCGTGAACTTTGGAAATCTCCAACTGATGAATATGAATACATCGTTGTAGACGAATTTCATCATGCGGCTGCACCAAGCTACCAACGTTTACTGGATCACGTACGCCCAAATATCCTATTGGGTCTGACCGCAACACCAGAGCGGGCCGATCAACTCGATGTCCTAAAATGGTTCGGAGGGCGAACCAGCGCTGAAATCAGGCTACCTGATGCCATCAATCGCAAATTACTCTGCCCATTTCAATACTTTGGTGTCTCAGATAGTGAAAACCTTGATGATCTGAACTGGCAACGAGGTGGATATGCGATAGATGATCTGGATCATATTTATACTGGCAATGATCGCCGTGCGCAATTGATTTTAGAAAAAACACACGAAATACTACTCAATCCATTGGATTCGCGTGGGCTGGGTTTTTGTGTCAGTAAAGCTCATGCAGAGTTCATGGCTCGATTCTTTAACGAACATGGGGTCCCTGCAACTGCGTTGACTGCCGATTCTGCTGATGACCAAAGAAACCAAGTGCAGGCTCAACTTCGTTCTCGAGAAATCAACTTTATCTTTGTTGTCGATTTGTATAACGAAGGGGTCGATATTCCTGAAGTCGATACAATTCTTTTTCTTCGTCCTACAGAAAGTCTCACTATCTTTCTTCAACAATTTGGACGAGGGATGCGTCTCCATGATGAAAAAGATTGTTTGACAATCCTCGATTTCATCGGCGCTCAACGACGGGAATTTCAATTTGCATCGAGATTTCGTGCACTCAGTACGAAACCCGAACTGCGTCTCGATCGCGAAATCGAGCATGGTTTCCCTCATTTACCAAGTGGTTGTGTGGTTCAATTGGAACGCGTTGCACAACAACGTGTATTAGACAATATCCGTGATTCATTACGGCTCAACAAACTAACTATCATCATACGAATTAAAGAATTAGGACGAATCCTCGAACGTAGTCCATTACTTCACGAAGCTTTGGATTATCTACATACTAACCTAGATGAGTTATTAAAGCGGGGACTCTGGTCTCGTTTGCTCGCAGAAGCAGGTCTCATTGAACCAATTTTTGATTCTGACGAAACTCAACTCGCGAAAGGATTACGTCGGTTAATACACGTTGATTGTGCAACTCAAATCGAATACTGGACTAAACATATCCAATCAGGATTGATGCCGTATTCTAAAGAAGAGAAACAAGCACTAGAAATGCTCTATGTCACACTATGGGGTAAAGAAGGTCTAGGCTGGAACATTGAAGAGTCACACAATCGATTATTAGACAATGTGTCTGCCAAACAGGATTTAGTCTCAATTCTTGACTACTGTTTTCAGAAAGCTCCCTCACATTATGCAGGACGTATTCCTGAAGTATCAGGACCATTAACTATTCATGCTCAATATACACGTGATGAAATTCTAGTTGGTTTAGGGCATTGGTCTCTGGCGCATCGGCCAGACCATCGTGAGGGAATATTGCATCTGAAAGATAAAAAGATTGATGCCTTCTTTGTCACTTTACAAAAAACGGAAGAAGAGTATTCCCCGACAACGATGTATGAAGACTATTTAATTTCGCATGAACTATTTCACTGGCAATCGCAAAGCAATACTTCATCCGGATCCCCCACAGGGCAGCGGTACATCAACCATAAAAAACAGGGTTACACACCACTATTATTTGTTCGTGAAGTGAAAAAACTTTCTTCAGGTCTTGCTTCTCCCTATTACTACCTAGGTCCCTGTGACTATGTCTCCCATACTGGAGACCGACCAATGAGCATCATCTGGCGACTTCAACATTCCGTACCTGCTAGACTTTACCGTCAAATGGCACGTCAAGCAGTAGGATAGTCTTCTACACTTCCACCCAAAAAAATCACAAATCTCTCACAGTTCAGTTGGTTCCGGGGGGCCGGTCTGGTATCTTCGGGTGTGGAATACCTGAACGGTTTCAATCTGACATTTCGTGTTTCGCTCGCATGAAATGAGCTCTTGCCGGGGTTGTTGTCCGTGTGTGGCATCGTCGGTTTTTTGGCCAGGCGCGACGCTGATCGCGAACGTCTGGGACAACTCGTCACTCCCATGCTGGAATGCATGGCGACCCGCGGACCTGACTCCGCAGGCCTGGCTCTGTTTCACCGTCCACTGCCTGCCTCCCGACGGTTTGCGCTCTCCACCCGCGATCGCAAGTTTGACTGGCAGGCGCTGGCTGAATCCTGTCAGCAGGAACTGGGACTGCCCGCGCCGGTCGCCGCTCTCGAAAATCATGCGTCACTCGTCAGCGAACTCCAGCCGGAAATCTTTAAACCCTGGCTGAATTCGACGTTTCCCGAAGTGCATCTGCTCTCGACAGGACATGCGATTGAAATCTTCAAAGACGAAGGGCATCCCGAAGAGATTGCCCGGCGGTTCCACTTTACGGAAATGGTGGGCACACACGTTGTGGGACATACGCGGATGGCGACCGAATCGGCGGTTTCGCCGGCTCACGCACATCCCTTTACAGCCGGTGAGGATTTCTGCCTGGTGCATAACGGTTCGCTGTCGAACCCTTACAGTGTGAGACGAAAACTGGAGAGCCTGGGAATCGCCTTTGAAACGGATAACGACACGGAAGCGGGCTGTCGTTTTCTGGAATGGCGGATGCGGGAAGGGGACACGCTGGAGACCGCCATCGAAGTCGCCCAGGCGGAACTGGACGGCTTTTACACCTTCCTGATGGCAACCGCTGACAAACTGGTGCTCGTCCGGGATGCCTTTGCCTGCAAGCCTGCGGTGGTCGCGGAGACGGACGATTATGTCGCCGTCAGTTCGGAATTTCGTTCCCTGGCACACTTGCCTGATATCAAACATGCTCACGTGTATGAGCCGGCTCCGGAACAGATTTATTCATGGTCAGTCTGAAACAGCTTGATTTAACCGACTTGAGTGTCCGCCAGGTCAACGAGTATCTGCACGGGGAACTGCTGGAAGAATGCCCCGCGCGGGTGGAGATCCTGAACCCCGACGGTCTGCACAGCATTGCCGCCGGCCTGGATAAGGAAGTGGAGATCGATATCCTGGGGCACGCGGGCTATTTCATCGCGGGGATGAATCAGCGGGCTCGGGTGACGATTCACGGAAACGTCGGCTGGAGTGTCGCGGAGAACATGATGTCGGGCGTGGTCCGCGTGAAAGGACATGCGTCCGAATGTGCGGGTGCTTCTGGGCATGGTGGCCTTCTGGTGATTGAAGGGGATGCCTCTTCCCGGTGCGGCATTTCGCTGAAAGGGACCGAGATTGTGGTCGGGGGGAGTGTCGGTCACTTCTCTGCCTTCATGGCACAGGCGGGAACGCTGGTGGTCTGTGGCGATGCAGGCCCGAATCTGGGTGATTCGCTGTATGAAGCGACGATCTACGTCCGCGGATCCATTCACAGTTTGGGTGCCGATGCCCGCGAAGAAGAGATGCAGGCAGACGATTTTGAAAAGGTGGCGGAACTGCTGTCCCGGGCGGAGATGAATTATGACGCCCGCGAATTTAAACGGGTCAGTTCGGCCCGCAGTCTGTATCACTGGAATGCGGACGCCCATCAGGAATATTAAACCACGTACTGCAACGAAATCAGCAGCGGAGAGCAAGTGTGAGTTCGGACAAGTCGATTCAACGCGAAGAGAGTGCCAGTTTCAACGAGCATTCCCTCTCTTACATCCGGCAGGCCGCTGAGTACGGGCTGTACGAGATCCGCGGCATGGGTGCGAAACGGCGTGTGCCCAGCTTCGACGATCTGATTTTTCTCTCCGCGTCAGCGTCGCGGTATCCGCTGGAAGGTTACCGTGAGAAGTGCGAATCGAAAACGGTGCTGGGCACGCGGTATGCGAAGCAGCCGATCGAACTGGAGATTCCGATCACCATTGCCGGGATGAGTTTTGGCTCGCTCTCTGCGAATGTGAAGGAAGCGTTGGGTCAGGCGGCGACGCAGATGGGCACGTCCACGACGACGGGCGACGGCGGAATGACGCCGGAAGAGCGGGAATCGTCGAAGACTTTAGTCTATCAGTGTCTGCCTTCGCGTTACGGGTTCAATCCCAACGATCTGCGGAAAGCAGATGCGATCGAGATGGTACTCGGCCAGGGCGCGAAACCCGGGGGCGGCGGAATGCTGCTGGGGCAGAAGGTTTCTCCCCGCGTGGCAGAGATGCGGACGCTGCCCGAAGGGATTGACCAGCGGTCGGCGTGTCGGCATCCGGACTGGACGGGTCCCGATGATCTGAAAATCAAAATCGAAGAACTGCGGGAGATCACCGACTGGAAGATTCCGGTGTACGTCAAGATGGGCGCGACGCGCGTGCGGGAGGACGTCAAGCTGGCGGTCAAAGCGGGCGCGGATGTGGTGGTGATTGACGGGATGCAGGGAGGGACTGCGGCGACGCAGCAGGTCTTCATCGAACATACGGGCATTCCAACCCTCGCTGCGTTGCCCCTGGCGGTCGAAGCGCTCAGCGATATGAACGTACTGGGTGAAGTGCAACTGATTATTTCGGGAGGGATTCGTACGGGAGCCGACGTCGCCAAGGCGCTCGCACTGGGTGCGGATGCGGTTTCGATTGGTCAGGGCGTGCTCGTCGCGCTGGGTTGTAACCATCATGCGTATCAGCGGGCGGACGGAGAAGAGGTCGACGTCACCGGTGACTATGCAAAACTGGGGACGGCGCCCGGGTATTGTCATCACTGTCATACGGGGCAGTGCCCGGTAGGCATTACCACGCAGGATCCCGAACTCGAACCCCGGTTGATTCCGGAGGTCGGGGCGAAGCGTCTCAAGAATTATCTGCAGGTTCTGAATATGGAGCTGACGACCCTGGCACGGGCCTGCGGCAAGTCGAACGTACATCATCTGGAGAAAGAAGATCTGGCCGCGCTGACTGTTGAAGCAGCGGCGATGGCCAAAGTCCCCCTGGCCGGAACCAGCTGGATTCCGGGCACTGGTTCCGTTTAAGCGCACAAAACGCGGGCCGCAGGCGCAGCAACTGACAATGAGGAACCATGATGAGTGACCGTGAAGCAATCCGGAGCCGCATGAACACCGCCGGGATCGAATTTCTGCTCGCTCAGTTCGTCGATATTCACGGCTCGGCCAAAGTAAAGATGGTCCCCTATTCCGGTTTCGATGACATGATCGACTCGGGTGCCGGCTTCGCAGGTGCTGCGGTCTGGGGCGTGGGACAGGGGCCGAGTTCGCATGACATGCTGGCTCGAATTGATCTCGCCACCTACACGCCGCTCCCCTGGAAAGAGAACACGGCCCGCTTCGCTGCGGACCTGTTCGTGGATGGGGAGTCGTATCCTTTTTGCCCGCGGACCAACCTGAAACGGGTCCTCGCGGAAGCAAAACAGAAAGGGTATGTGTTCAATGTGGGGATGGAGCCGGAACACTTCCTGGTGACAAAGAACGCGGATGGCAGCCTGTCACCCTGGAACCCGGACGGTGTGGATTCGCTGGCCAAACCCTGTTACGACTTCCGCTCGATGGCACCGGCGATGGATTATCTGCAGGAGCTGACCACGGCGTTGAATGAGCTGGGCTGGGGCGTGTATCAGACCGACCATGAAGATGGCAATGGTCAGTACGAGATCAATTTCGATTACCAGGATGCGCTGACTACTGCGGATCGGATCACCTTTTTCAAAATGGCGACGTCACAGATTGCCAAAAAATATGGTGCCATCGCTACGCACATGCCCAAACCGTTTGCGGATCGGACGGGCAGCGGATTGCACGTTCACTTTCACCTCGCAGATGCGGAAACAGGGGCCTGCCTGTTTGATGACGCTGCCGACAAACGGAGACTGGGCTGTTCGGAACTGGCGTATCACTTCATTGGCGGTGTGCTCAAGCATGCGCCGGCCCTGTGTGCCGTCACGAGTCCGACTGTGAACTGCTATAAACGGCTGCAGCTTGGTTCCGGTCTCTATTCCAGCCGGAGCGGATACACGTGGACGCCGGCGTTTGTGTCGTATGGGGACAACAACCGCACGCAGATGATTCGGACCGCGGGGCCCGGGCATTTTGAAGACCGGACGGTCTCAGCGGGATGCAACCCTTATCTCGCGCTGGCGGCTTACCTCGCAGCGGGCCTGGACGGAATTGAAAACCAGATCGATCCCGGCGAACCGAATCTGGGCAATCTCTATGAAAAGACGCCTGCGGAAATTCTGGAGCAGGGAATCAGGATTCTGCCTCAGTCTTTATGGGAGGCGATTCAGGAACTCCGACAGGACACGGTCATTCAAGGAGCCCTGGGTGTGATCGCCGATGAGTTTATCGAACTGAAAACCCAGGAATGGGAAACCTATGATCGCCAGGTAACGCAGTGGGAGATTGATGAGTACCTGACGTTTTTCTGATCGCGATACTGTCTGTAAAAGGTGATTTGCAGAAAATCGATATGAATGTGTGTTCTGGTCCTTCTCGGAAAACAGGATGTGTTATAGTGCAACGAGAAGAGAGATCGTCACCGGACTGACGATTTCCCGTTGTCACCTGTCGGAACGGAAACGACCTGAGCTGATCATGACTCAAGCAACAGAACACGAACCTGCCGGCGAGGATCACGCAGGTCACTCACATGGCCTGACCCATGCGGATTCCCTACGGGGTGTGAGCAGTTCGCGGCTGATCTGGGCGATCGTCCTGAATCAATTGCTGACAGTCGGGCAGGTGGTCGCGGGAATTTATTCGGGCAGCGTGGCGCTGCTGTCTGATGCCGCACACAATTTCAATGATGCGAACGCACTGTTGATTGCCTACATTGCGCGACGGATTTCTCAAAAGGAAGCCAACGAACGGTTCACCTTTGGTTATCGACGGGCCGAGATGATTGGTGCTTTGATCAACCTGACGCTGCTGGCAATCGTAGGTCTGTACCTGGTTTATGAAGGGATTTCCCGGTTTTTCGAACCCGAGCACGTGATGGGTTCGGTGATGGCTTATACCGCGATTCTGGCCCTGGTGGTCGACGTTGGGTCGGCTCTGTTGTTGTGGTCGATGAGCAAAGGTTCTTTAAATGTCCGGGCCGCGTTTTTTCATAACATTGTTGATGCGTTGGGCAGTATCGCGGTTCTGGTGGGTGCAGCGGCGATTATCTGGTTCGGCTGGAACTGGGTCGATCCGCTGATTACGGTGCTGATCTCGGGTTATATTCTCTGGGAGGTCTATAAGATGCTCCCGCAGGCGATGCGGATGCTGATGGAAGGAACCCCCGCTGACTTCGATATTCCAGCCCTTGTCGAACGCGTCGAAGCGCATGCCGACATCGAAGAGATCCACCATCTGCACCTGTGGGAACTGGACGAAGAGCACACAGCGCTGGAGGCACATGTAGTCATCCGGAAACAGAATGCAGAGAAAATGGAGACGATCAAGCAGCAGATCAAGGAGTTGCTGGTACACGAATTTCAGATTGAGCACTCGACACTGGAATTCGAATTCGCTGACGCAGCAGAAAACCAGTGCCATGATACGCGGGTGATTCCCGAGCATTGAAATGTGCTTACGTCATATCATTAACTCCATCAGCAAAAAGCCCGCGTGTTCCCCGTTACAATAGAGAAACACCCGGGCTTTTCTGCAATGATCCTGAACGAATTCCGTAATCAATTACTTCTGCAGGTTGGCTGCATACAGTGCATCGACCTTACTCAGAAATGTTTGAGGGTCAGCGTCGATCTTCTTAGTACAGGGAGGGCAGCAGACATAAACGATGCGGCCATCAACGATAGTCCATTTCGGTTTTTGTGGCAGCTGCTTTTTCATGACCGGGCATTTCCCTTGTGCTTTCGCATAGTTGGTATGAATGGTCGACCAGTGTTTCGGGTTCACCTTGGTTTTCAGACAACCTTTACAGCAGAGGTAGACCGACTCTTTGCCAACCTTGACTTTGATCGGCTTTCCGTGCGCTCCCAGTTTCTGTCCCGAGACCGGGCAGATCTGCTGGGCCGCGATCCTTAGTTGATCTCGCTGCCCCCCTTCTGCTTGTGGCTGCTGCGCTTCAACCAGTTGCTGAACCCCGAAGACGGTAACAGTCAGCAGGGATAACGCGATCATTGTTCGGAATGATTTCATGAGATTCTCCTTTCAAAAAGTCATATTGATCCCACTCAGGAAGCGGGACCGCTAAAAGCCGGATCAAATTGAGGATTCTGTGATCCAACTTGAGGCAGGTTCTGGTGTTGGGCCTGAACGGACAGACCCGCATTCAACTTGAATTCGAGATAGGCACAATAAATGGCTGGAACGATAAATGTGGTGAAGGGTTCGACCAGCATTCCCCCCAGAACCGGAAGTGCCATGGCCCGGGCCACGTCTGCCCCTCGTCCATCGGACATCAGTACCGGCAGCAGGGCGAAAATCGTGGTCAGGGTTGTCATCACACAGGGGCGAATGCGTTTGAGACCGGCGGTGTAGATCGCTTCTCGCAGATCAACGATGTCATTCACCGGCTGACGTTTCAGTGTCTGCTGAATATAAGTGGCCATCACCACGCCATCGTCGACCGCGATACCGAACAGAGCGATGAAGCCAACCCAGACCGCGGTATTCATATCCACGCCCATCCAGGCAACGGCAATCATCCCGCCGGCGAAAGCGACGGGAATACCGGAAAAGACAATGGTAGAGATGGCGAAGTCCTGGAAGCCGAGATAAATAATCAGCAGGTTCACCAGCAGCACCGTGGGAATGATCCACATCAGTCTGCGGTTCGCTTCGATCTGATTTTGAAAAGAGCCCACGGCCTGCAGTTCAAAGTTTCCAGCGGGGAATGTGAGTGCTCCAGACTCACGAGCGGTACGCAAATCTGCCATCACCTGTTCTACAGTTTCCAGATCACCCGAAACGCCTGAAGGCGAAAACGCGACGTGCGCCACGAGTCGGGCATCTTCACTGTTGATCGCCCCCGGTCCCCAGGTAGTGGTGACATCCGCCAGTCGTTCGAGGGGCACGATATCACCAGCGCTGGTAACGACCGATACCTTCTGCAGGTCCTTCAGATCTTTGCGGACACTGCGTTCAAAGCGAACCTGAATCGGGTAGCGTTCGCGACCTTCCACGGTCGTGGTGACATCGAGTCCGCCCAGACCGGCTGAGACGATCTGATTCACCATGGTGGTGGTCATGCCGTAGCGGGCGGCTTCTTCGCGATCGACTTCGAACTCATAGTAAGGTTTGCCCATCACAATATCGGGATTGACGGTCCCCGCATTCACAAAGCGGTTCTGTTTCAGGTGTTTTGCGACAGCCAGGGAAGCCTGGGAGAGACCTTCCAGATCATCACCATAAACCCGGATCGCCATGGAGGCCTTGATCCCGCTCTGCAACATGACTACGCGTCCCTCGATGGGCTGCAAAGGAGAAGCGGGCGTGACACCGGGAAGAGTGGCGACCTGGTTGATTTCATCCCAGATCTTGCGCGGGGTCATCCCTTCCCGCCATGTGGAGCGAGGCTTGAGCATCACATAGGTTTCGACCATGGCTGCAGGGGCAGGGTCGAGTGCCGATTCCACGCGACCGATTTTACCCAGTACATGCTCGACTTCCGGAATCCCTTTGATCAGCGTATCCTGGGCCTGCAAGATCTCCATGGTCTGCGAGAAGCTGGCTGCCGGATAGAGACTGGGCATGTAAAACCAGCTCCCTTCATCCAGGGCGATCCAGTCGTCTGACTTGAGCCCTGTGAAAACATGTTTGACATCGACGTATCCGGGAACCTGATTCAGATCCGCTCCAAGCAGTTCGACAACTTTTTCAACCGGTCTTAAGACGGTTGGTAGACCGACCCAGGCCCCGGCGCCGAGAACGACGATGGCTGCGGGCAGGGAGAGCATTAACAGCTTATGCTGCAAGGCCAGCTTCAGTCGGCCCGCGTAAAGAAACCGGACGAAACGACTGGCGGGATTCTCTTCCATGGAGCGAATCTTTTCGCTGGTGACCCACCAGCCCAGTAGAAAACCAGCGACCGCAGCAAAGAGAGTTGCAGCAAACAGGGTTAGCGTGGATCCATCGGCGATGTAGTCTCCCCAGACAAACCAGCAGAGGCTGGAGGTCAGGCAGGCCACTCCGGCTGCGCCCGCCAGTTGTACCCAGCGGGAAATCCGAGTACTGCGCAGGAAAATCCGACAGAGCATCGGCAGAATCACCACGGCGACAATCAGGCTGGAAATCAGGGCAAACGATTTGGTCCAGGCCAGGGGTGTAAACAGTCTGTGATCGCGGCCCGTCAGGAAAAAGACCGGGAGGAAACTGATAATCGTGGTACTGACCGCGGTAATGACGGCCGGAATCACTTCCGCTGCTGATTCGCGAATGACGGCCAGACGTTGTTGTGGACCACCTGGCGCTCCCTCGGCTTCCCAGTCCGCCAGGCTGCCGTATATGTTTTCCAGAATGATAATTCCCATGTCGACCATGGTACCGATCGCAATCGCAATCCCGGCTAGCGACATGATATTGGCATCGACACCGAACATTTTCATGGCGATGAAGGACATCAACACGGCCATCGGTAGTGTGATGGCGATAATGATGCTGGCACGAACGTGTAACAGAAACAGGACCATGACGACAATTGTGATCACCGTTTCCTGAAGCAGCGCTTCGGTGAGTGTGGATACCGTCTCATCTATCAACTGGCTTCGATCATAGATACCCTGAATCTTGATCCCTCCCAGTTCCGATTCGAGCGAGGCGATTTTTGCCTGAACCCGCTCAATGACTTTACGAGGATTTTCACCATAGCGCATCACGACCACGCCGCCCACCGCTTCCTGTCCGTTCAAATCGAGGGCACCACGGCGGAAGGCAGGGCCAGTCTGGACCTGAGCCACATCGCTGACCCGAATCGGCACGCCCCTGGTCGTCGTGATCACGGTATTATTGATCTGCTCAATGGTTTCCTGTTCGGTTTTGTCGGCTCCGATAAACCCTTTTCCGCGAACGATGAATTCCATGCCGCTGGTTTCGACGGTCTTGGCTCCGACATCGATATTAGAAGCCTTGACGGATTCGATCACCTGGCTGAGTGGAATGTTGTGATAACGCAGTTCATCCGGATCGACTTCGACCTGGTATTGTTTCACATAACCACCGATGGAGGCGACTTCGGCGACGCCATCCACTGACTGCAAGGCATACTTGATAAAGAAATCCTGCTTCGAGCGGAGTTCTGCGAGGTCCATGTCGGCTGGAGGTTCGAGAACGTAGTAGTAAATCTGTCCCAGCGCGGTGGCGTCGGGAGCGAGTGCAGGCACAACCCCTTCCGGCAGTGACCCCGTGACGGTCGTTAGTTGCTCTACGACACGAGAGCGGGCCCAGTAGAAATCGACGTCGTCATCAAACGTGACCTGGACGAAACTGAAACCGAACATGCTCTTACCGCGGACACTGCGAGAACCCGGTACCGCCTGCAGGGCGATGGAGAGTGGATATGTAACCTGATCCTCCACATCTTTGGGAGAGCGTCCCGCCCATTCAGCGAGCACAATCACCTGATTTTCTCCCACGTCAGGAATCGCATCAATGGGTACATTTTGAGCCGAATACCAGCCCCAGCCGATGAGTGACACAGACAACATCAGAATCAGGAGCCGCTGGTGAATACAGAAATCGAGAATGCTGCGAATCATTGACGTGCCTCCTGTTTTGTACCTGCAGCCGTTCGGGGAGCGCCTCCTGTTACCGGTTTCTGTTCCGGGGGTTCGGGTTCGAGCTCCATGGGCATTTCCAGGGGAGGCAGGCTGTCATCCGGTAAGATCATTTGTGGCATTTCTAACGGAGGCAGGTCACTTTCAAAACCAGAATCGCTGCTAGTGCCGGTCGCTTCCGCCGTCCTGATGATATCGAGATACTTTCGCGGACGATCCAGCAGACTCTCCCGGCAGCCTTCGCAACAGATGAAAACAGTTTCTCCGTTCAGATCCACTTTGGCGGGCGCTCCCATCGATCCCAGAGACATCATTGTGACAGGGCAGATCTGCTGTTTTTCTGCCAGTTTGCGATCCTGCTCCGGTAACTGAGAAAGTGCAGCGAGAATCGTTTCCGACTGTTTCTGATCCGACAGCGGTTCGGCCCTGGTCGGATCGATGAGTGAGGGGTTCCCAGCCAGCTGCATCTGTGAATCGATCAGGAAGTTTCCCCGGATTGCCACCTGCTCACCCTGTGCGACGCCCTTGAGGATGACAATCTGGTCACCACAGGTGGGGCCCAGGACCACATTTCGGATTTCAAATCGTCCCGGTTCGGTTTCCACATAGACCACACTATGCTGTCCGGCCATCAGGACGGCATCACGGGGAACCGCGAGGGCATCTGTCTCAGCCAGTGTATGCGAAACGTAACCATACTGAGAGGTCGGAACCAGCGGTTGCCCCGAGAGGGAACACGTTCCGGAATTGTGGGAAATAACATGCGGATGTCGGGGACAGATCCAGCACTCCGCCAGTTCCGGATCATAGATGCCCCCCGAATTTCCTTTACCCCCAGCAGGTAGAGAAATCGCTGCGCGGGCATAATCACCAACACGCAAACTCTGATCCGGATTCGGCATCATGATCCGCACGCTCACAGTTCGAGTCTGAGGATCGACCTGAGGATCGATAAAGGCAACGCGTCCGGAAAAAGTTCGATCGGGCTGTGACTGTACGGTCGCCTCGACTTTCTGACCATAGCGGATGCGGGCAGCGTCTTCGGGAAACAGTTCCAGCATCAACCAGAGACTCGAGAGATCAGCCAGTTGATAAATCACCTGTCCCTCTTTGACGTACTGCCCTTCGATGGCCCGTTTCTCGATCACGGTGCCACTGATGGGGGCATAGAGATACATGCGACTGTTGGCGGTTCCAGTTGATTCCAGTGTACTGATCTGGGCTTCGGTCATCCCGGATTCGATCAGACGCTGCCTGGCACTGCTGTATAACTTCCGGTTCGCATCCCGGACAGCAGCCAGTGTTGTGGCTTTACTGCCTCTGACAGTTTCCCGCGCGGTTAACAACTCGACCTGGGCAGAGTAAAGCTGTGGCGAATAAACGTAGGCCAGCTTGTCTCCCTGCTTCACTTCCACACCGGTAAAATCGGCATAGAGGTGTTCGATCCGTCCATCGATATAGGCTGAGAGCGTCTTGAGGTTTCCTTCATCGTATTGGAGTTCACCGACGGCATTGATTGTCTGTGTTAACGGACGGGAGCTCACCTGTGCAGTCTGGATATTGGCAATTCGCCGGGCAGCCGGATCGATCTGTACCGCGCGGGAATCTGATTTCGATGAGTCCGAGGTGGCAGGCACCAGTTCCATGGCACAGACCGGGCAGCGTCCCGGTTCGGTCTGGGGTGGGGTACACATCATCGGGCAGATATATTTGACGAGCTGACTGAGGGTCGATCCATGGCTGTGCCCTCCGCCGCCAGCGGTAATGAAACCCATCCGCTGGGCGACACCCAGGCCCGCGATCAGGATCGCGCCGGCAAGCAGGAACAGGGCCGGTTGAACCAGCAGGCGGATCCACCAGCGGCGGCGTTCCTGTTTTATCTGAAAAGCTCCTGCGGGAGCCGTGACAGCCTCTTTGCTGTTTAATTCTTTCATCTCAACCTCAACGGAATCGTGACAGACAACGGTTATTTTCAGGGAAAATGAATCTGACTGTGATCGATGCGCAGGAATGGAAAGTCCATGCCCGGGATGTCGAAAAACATCCGTCAAAGAGGGTATACCGTGCGCACTGAGACAGCTGAGGGAGAGATCAGATCAACCAGCTACAGAGAATTTCCTGCTGGCGAAGAATGGGCTGAAATGCGAATTGAGGCGTGTCTAACGCTGTGCCGGAATGCATTGGTTGCATGCAGGCGTCGTACGTCACCACCTGAGTGGCTGCCAGCCGGGATACAACTCGTTCCTGAGAAGGGCGTTGATTATCCGGGGTTGCAGGCAGTTCCTTTTCGACCGAACAACGGCAGCGAAGCTGCATCGAAGTTTCAGAGCAGCAACTCTGTTCTGAATCCGACGCGGGCAAACAACAACAGGTTTCAGAGGCACAAAGTTGACCTGCCTGTGCTGACGCGACCATTCCCCCAAGGAGGGTTGCAGCCACGAGCATCCAGGAAATCAGAGATTGTTTTAAAGACTGAAACATTGCTTCACCGGTCAAAAGGAAAGTCTCATTCGTTTCAGGGCCCAGACTTACTACAGTCAAGTCTGAATTCAGAATACGACTGAATGAGTGATTCTCACCAGATCCCCATCGAGTTGATCGGGGACAGGGAGTTCCTCGCGCAAAGATACCGCTCAGATAGCCTTATAGCGTGAAGCAGCAGAGGCAGGCACAGCGATCGGAGGCGCGCTCCATCACAAAAATACTGCTGACTGGCTTCTTGGGTCGTATCTGTGTGATCAGTGTTGAAGAGATCACAGACTGTCCGAAGTCTGTCAGCTGTTCCGTCGGAGATTTCTGAACGGGAGCCGGTGTGAGCGGTATGGGGGTGGAATGTGATTCGCCGCAGTGGCAGTCCGAGCCACATCCACAGGCAATTGATTCCCCAGTCTGACTATCATCGCAACATGACAAAGCTTCGTTGTCTGAAGCGATATCAGAACACTGACAATGACTTGCGTCGGTGCAGCAACAGGGAGTACCGTTGTCCTGACTGGTACAGCAGTCAGTAGCTGTAAGACCATGTCCGGAACAGCAGTGACACACAGACGCACTCATCCCCTGAAGAGGGGTCGTTAAAGCCGCCAGGCAGATTAAGATGCGTGTCAATTGTGAACTGGTCATCCACATGAAATGGCATTCCTTTGCTGATCGCTGCCCTGTTGCAGCGACGGTCACTATCCTTAATGATGATCGTCCGCTGTCGTATGGAACTGCAGGTGAAGTGACGTGAAATCACCTTTCCTGGACAGTTCGGGTTTTGCGCTGCTAAGCACCAAAACCGGGGCAAGCTGCGGAAGTATCCAGATTCCCCTCGCAGCCGTCAAGAGGAATTCAACCTGCGCTACGTAAAAAGAGCGCAGACGACACGTTGTCGTTGCGCTCAGTGTTATCACATAACAGGTTAGCGTTATGAGCTGTAATCAGCTGGTCAGCGAAGCACTCTTGGATGCCAGCTGTTCGAGTAGATCTTTCCAAGAATCGACGAACGACTCGGCGCCATCTTTCTGCAGTTTTGCAGCGAGGGCATCGCAGTCGACGCCTGCACTGGTAAACTCACTTAACAGGGAGCCGCTTTCACCGCCATCGTCTGCCAGTAGTTCTCCGATCTCGCCGTGATCGGCAAACGCGTGCAGTGTTTCTTCGGGCATCGTATTGACGGTGAAGGGGGAGGCCAGAGATGTGATGTAAAGAACGTCAGAAGCGTTGGGATCTTTCGCCCCGGTACTGGCCCAGAGCAGACGTTGCATCTGCGCACCACAGTTGAAGATCCGCTGCCAGCGGGGTGAATTCATCAGCTCTTTATAGGCTTTGTAACACTGCTGACCAATGGCGATTCCCAAGCGGTTATGCAGGTTTTCGGGAACCTGATCAACGACTGCCCGGTCCCAGCGACTGATAAACAGGGAAGCGACCGATCCCACGACCGGATTGAGGTCCGCTTCGATGCGGCGTTCAATGCCACGCAGGTAGGCTTCTGCAGCAGCCACGTAGTGTTCGGGAGAGAAGAGCAGCGTGACATTCACGGGAATGCCGGCGAAGATCGCTTCTTCAATGGCGGGCAGACCTTCTGTCGTCCCCGGAATTTTGATAAGGACATTCGACCGTCCCGCACGTTCATGCAGGTCTATCGCCGAAGCGATCGTGCCTGCGGTATCATATGCCAGGGTGGGTGAGACTTCGAGTGAGACCCAGCCGTCGACACCCGCGGTGCGTTCCCAGACCGGTCGAAATAAATCGGCGGCTTCCTGGATATCCTGCAGCGCCAGTTCGAAGAAGAGCTGTTCGCCTTCCCGTCCCTGGTTTCGCAGTTCGAGGATGGAATCATCGTAGAGTTTGCTGCTCTTGATGGCCTTCTGGAAAATCGTGGGATTGGAGGTCAGACCTGTGAGTGAAAGCTCTTCGATGTATTGCTGGAGCGTGCCCTCTTTCAGCATGTCCCGGGTAATATTATCAATCCAGAGGCTTTGCCCCAGATCATGAAGTTGTTGCGTGGCTGGCATTCGATGACCTCCTGTTATGGTTTAGATTTATTCTCTATGAGTTTCCGTTTATCGTTTTTCCATTGTCGTCAATTTCTGCAGCGATTGAAAGGCTGACTCCGATAACAGGTCCGTTGTACATCGCCAGCGCCAGTTTCCCTCGCACGATCCAGGCGTATTCATCCGGGCTTCCTCGCCCAGATTCAGCAGATCCTGCAGGGGGGCGATCGATAACATTGCCACGGAGGACCAGGCCTGTTCCAGGAAGAGCGGTGCGATTTCTGTCTCGGAGACTTCTGCACGTTGCAGAAGCTGATAGATCGGCAGACGTTCCTCTGCAGACAGACTGCAGAACCAGCCACGGGTGGTGTTGTTATCGTGCGTGCCCGTATAGACGACGGAATTCTGATTAAAATTCTGAGGCAGATAAGGATTCGCGGGATCCCCGTCGAAGGCAAACTGCAGAACCCGGGTTCCCGGCAACTGGAAACGGTCGCGGAGTTCGTTGACGTCGTCGGTGATGACTCCCAGATCCTCAGCGATAAAGGGGAGTGAGCCCAGTTCCCGCTGTACTGCATTAAAGAAGTCACTGCCCGGTCCGGTCACCCATTCCCCCGCGAGCGCATTTGGTGCACCAGCGGGGACGTGCCAGGCGGCAGCGAAGCCCCGGAAATGATCAAGGCGGATGAGGTCCACATGCTGCAGGAGTGCGCGGATGCGATTGAGGTTCCACTGATACCTGGTCTCTCGGAGTGCCTCCCAGTCAAAGACTGGGTTGCCCCAGAGCTGACCCTCGGCACTGAAGTAATCGGGAGGGACACCGGCGACGTACTTCGGCCGGAACTGTTCATCCAGCAGGAACAGTTCCGGATTTGCCCAGGCATCACAGGAATCGGGGGAGACAAAAAAGGGGAGATCGCCGATAAGCTGAATGCCCTGCTCGTGCGCATACTCTTTGAGTCGCTCCGCCTGACGGTACACCAGATACTGGGCCAGGCGGATCTGTTCGATTTCCGGGGTCAGTTGTCGACGGGCCTCAGACAGGGCAGCCTCTTCCCGGTGGACCAGTTCTGCAGGCCAGGTGAGATAACTGGCTCCCTGATAGCGATCTGAGAGCGCCTGGAACAGGGTGTATTCTTCCAGCCAGTGCTGTTCCTGTTCCGAGAACCGTGCGAAGTCCTGGCGGAGCTCTTCACTGGCCCTGGGATCAAAGTTGGCGTAGACGGTCTGCAGCAACCGCTGTTTGAATGCTCGGACTGCTGGATAGTCGACATAATCGGTTGAGCAATCGGGAACCTCCAGTTCATTGTCATGAACCAGCCCCACCGCGAGGAGATCTTCGGGGCTGATCAACAGCCAGTTGCCGGCGAAAGAGGAGACGGGCTGGTAGGGAGAATCTCCGTAGCCGATCGCCGAGAGGGGTAGCATCTGCCACCAGGACTGTCCCGACCGTGCGAGCAGATCGATCCAGTCACGGGCCGCGGCTCCCAGATCGCCGATGCCATACGGACCGGGTAAGGATGTCGCATGCAGCAGCAGGCCGGCACCGCGTTTCTGCAGTACGGGGGAGGCATGGTCTGTTATCTCATCATCGACGGTCATATCTATTTCGAATCCTTTCCTCAAATCACCTTAAGCTGACGCAGTATTCTATGCGAACCCGAAGAAGATTCGCTAATTAAATTTTGAGAAGTTACAGGTGGCGTGGTTCTTCCCAGGATGACATCAAATCGGGAACACCTTCTGATCGACTGGGAAAATCAGGAGAAAGGCTTTATATTGAAGCCAGGCTGGGAGCACTCGTCCTCGCGTGATTTTCAGTACCAGAATTAAATTACCTTTTCGCGCTCTTCCATAGGATTTACATATGTTTCAACCAGTTCGTCTACTCTCCCTGTTCGTGGCAGTCCTTTTCCTGCTGCTTAGTCCGCTCCAAGCAGCACAGACCGAGCAACAAAAACCACTGCGGGCTGATGTCATCGTTTACGGGGCAACGCCGGGGGGATTCTGTGCAGCAATTGCGGCGGCACGCGAAGGAGCTGAGGTGATTCTGCTGGAGCCGACCGATCATATCGGGGGGTTGAATACTGGCGGTCTGAGCTTCAGTGATTCCAACCAGACTGTCCGCAGCACGGTCATGGGGTTGTTCGATGAATGGCATACTCGGATTGAAAAAGACTATGCCGACCGGGGAATCACACTGCCGTACAAGGTCAGTGTGAAAGACCAGTCGAAGTGGACCTACGAGCCACACGTGGCGATGCGGGTGACACGACAGATGCTGAATGAGGCGGGCGTCAAAGTACTGCCGGAGCAGCGTCTGCAGTCGGTTCAGAAAGCAGGGACTCAAATCAAAGAACTTGTCACCAACAGAGGACGCTTCGCAGCGCAGGTCTTCGTGGACGGCACGTACGAAGGGGATCTGATGGCAGCGGCTGGCGTCAGCTGGACCATTGGACGCGAAGGGAAAGCGGAATATGGTGAGTCCCTGGCAGGCAAACGCTATCCGAAAGGGAAGATGAAAATCAACGGTTTCGATGACAAGGGTCAGCCGTTGCCTTTGATTACCACGACCGATGCAGGCCCCGAAGATGAGGGGGATTTCCGTGTCATGGTTTACAGTTTCCGGCTCTGCCTGACGGATGATCCCGACAACCGGGTCCCTTTCCCCAAGCCGAAGAATTACGACCCCGCCCGATTTGAGGTGGTGCGACGCTATGTGAAATCGGGAGGCCGCGTGGGCTGGGATATGTATCCGCTGCCCGGCGGAAAACTGGATGGCAACAATTCAATCGGGGGCCAGTTCTCGCTCGGCCTGGTGGGGGCGTGTAATGGCTGGAGTGAAGCCGATGCAGCAGGGCGGGCCGCGATCTGGGAAGAGCATAAGCAGTACACGCTGGAGTTTTATCATTTTCTGACAACGGATCCTGTGGTCCCGGAAAAGATCCGTGAGCAGTATGCACGACTGGGGCTCTGTAAAGATGAGTTTCCCGATTACGGACATTTCTCACCCGCCCTGTATGTGCGCGAGGGACGCCGGATGCGGGGCATGTTTGTACTGAGCCAGAAAGACATTCTGGAACAACCCGAAAAAGAGGATCCGATTGTGATCTCTTCCTTTCCGATTGACTCGCACGATTGTCAGCGGGTGGCCCTGAAAGGGGGCGGCGTGATCAATGAGGGAACCATTTTCCCCGTGAGACGCTCCTATCCGAAGCAGGGCTATGCGTATCACGTGCCCTATCGATCGATCCTGCCAAAACCGGATGAGTGCACCAACCTGCTGGTGCCGGTGGCACTCTCCTGCACTCACGTGGGTATCTCTTCGATTCGTGTGGAGCCCACGTGGATGATCCTGGGACAGAGTGCCGGTATCGCGGCGGCTCTGACTGCCAGTAAGAATACGACCGTGCAGAAGCTCCCCTACCCGGAATTGCGGAAGAGACTGCTGGAGCGGGGACAGGTACTGGAGTTGCCCGAAGTCCCTCCGGAACCGAAGACCGTAAGCGGCATTGATCCGAAGACACTGCCGGGCGTGGTGCTGGATGATGGAGCAGCGGAACTTAAGGGGAGCTGGAGCCGTTCTACAAATTTCAAACCTTATATCGGCAAGGGTTATGTACACGACGGTAAGTCAGGGAACGGAAGTGCGACGGCGACCTTCCGCTTCAAAGTCCCCCACACGGGCCGTTATCAGCTGCTGATGGCTTACTCAGCGCATCCGACCCGCGCAAAACAGGTTCCCGTGAAAGTAACCAGCGGCACAGAGCAAGCGACGCTGACCGTCGATCAGACCAGGCCACTGCCGGCGGGGAAAGAGTTTCGCGAGATCGGAACAGTTCGGTTGCAGGGCGCTACCGAAACCACGATCACCGTCAGCAACGATCAGACTGACGGCTTCGTGATTCTGGATGCGATCCAGCTGCTGCCGATCGCGGAAAAGTAAGCTCGGATTTACTTGCGTTTGAAACGCAGGAAGTAGTTTTCCTCGAAGGCGGGAATTTTGACTTCTTCCACAAATTCGAAACCGGCATCTTCGACTTCTTTGCGGAAGGTCTCTTTGCCTGCGCGAACATGGCCCAGCGTCCATTCGCGGGACTTACCGGGGATGCGTTCGAAGTCGATCAGAATCAGCTGACCGCCGGGAACGATTGCCTTGTGCAGGGAGGCCATCGAACGGGACGGGTATTCGAAATGGTGGTAGACATCGCAGATGAAGGCAGCGTCAATCGAACCGGGGGGCAGGCGGACGTCGTCCTGTCCACAGAGGACGGGAGTGACATTCTTCAGATCCAGGATATCCGAGATTTTCCCTACCCGTTCGACGAACTTGGGGACAATGTCCAGGGCAAACACCCAGCCCTTTTCTCCAACTGCCAGGGAGAACGGCTCGACGAACAGCCCCGTCCCGGTGCCGACGTCGGCGATGCGATCGCCGGGCTTGAGTTTCAGCTGTTTCACAATCTGGTCGCGGGCACGGAAGACTTCCCGGCTTTCGACTTCAAAGCGTTTAATCCACTGATCGACATCCAGATCGGGATCGAGGAATGACTTGTTGATGCCCGGCTTCACACTTTGTGGTGGCGCGGTAGCAGTCTCCTGGGCCATGACAGGAGAGAAATGCAAGCAGACGGTGGCAAGCAGAGCAAAACATAAAGCACGCATAGCAGGTTCCTGAATAAAGGGGACGCGAAACAATTTATTCGATTTGGCCAGTGCTTTTATTTTACATGTAAGGTATCTGCGAGGGAACCGTCAAACGGCAGATAGTGGTTGAGGCACCTCCTTGAGAACGGGCTCATCCTCCATGGGAACACTGAGCGGGCTGATGCGGAAGTTTTCAACAATGATGGCGTACAAAGCCGGAATGACGAACAGGGTCAGCAGGGTGGCCATCAACAGGCCGACAATCATCAGCCAGGCCATGCCCACCCACAAGGGACCGCCGGCCAGTGCGAGAGGAAGCAGGCCGCCGACGGTGGTGGCCGTCGTCAGGAAGATGGGGAGCAGACGCTGCTTGCCGGCTTCGGCCAGACAGTCGCGGAACTCGTCCCGGGTGAGCCCGACAATGGGACCACGGCCGTTGCTGGCCTTCGAGCGAGTAGCGATCTGGTAGTCGGCGAACTCCATGAAGATGATAGCTGTATTCAAAACAATGCCGAACAGGGACAGAATCCCCAGCTGAGGCATGAAGCCCAGGGGATTACTGGTGAGATACAGACCGAGCAAGGCCCCGATCAATGCCAGGGGAAGCGTGAAGATGATCATGATCGACTTCGAGATGCTGTTAAACTGAATGACCAGCAGGAGCAGGATGGTTACAAAAGACATGCCGAAGGCTTTAAGCATCATGCCGGAAGCCTGCATCGATTCTTCGAGTGCACCGCCAATCTCGATACGGAACCCGTTGGGCAGATTCGCTTCGATCTGTTTGAATTCATCTGAGGACATGATCCGGCTCACGATATCGTTCCCGGAGGCACCGGGTTCGACTCGGGCAGAGACTTCGATGGTGCGGTTCATATCGCGGCGTTCGATGACCGCGGGTTCCCAACCATACTCGAAAGCCGCGACCGATTTGATGGGAACCTTGCCGTTACGACCTTCGATGTAAGCAGATTCGATAGTCGACACTGATTTGCGTCCCTCGGGAATCAGGCGGAAATAGACGGGGACCGAATAGTCCCCTTCGCGGAACATGGTCAGCTGTTTTCCCGAATAGTAGGTATTCAGGGTCGAGGCGATCTGGGCATTACTGACTCCTGCCAGACTGGCGCGGTCGGCATCCACGTTGACCTGCAGCTGGTAGCCGTCGGCGCCCCAGGAATCGTGCGTGTTCCAGGTCTCGGGCTGATCGCGGATCAGCTTCTCCACCTGGCCGGCGACCTCGCGGAGTTTATGCAGATCTGCGAAGCCATTTCCAGTGATTCGCAGAGCGACCGGGGCCGCCGGTGGTCCGAGCATCATCTCCATGGGGACGACGCGGATGCCGGGAAGCGGATCGATGCCCAAGTCCGCATCGCCGGTGAGTGCGACCTGACGCACCTGCTGGGCAAAGTCGTGTGTGAGTTTCGGATCGGAGGTTCGAATCAGGATCTCGGCGTAGTTGGCTTTCCGGGATTCGGGATTCCAGGAAAGATACCAGCGGGAGCCGCCGCCTCCGACCAGGGTGCGCATGGCCCGCAGGCGTTCGACCTGGTTGCCGGCTTCGTTGGTGGTCGGGCTCAGTTTACAGAGCAGTTCTTCAACCTGCCTGGCGGCCTGATTGGTCTGTTCGATGCTCACGTTTTCCGGCAACCAGACGCCGACGACAAACTGGTCCCGTTCTCCCTGGGGGAAGAACTCGGTGCTGACCGGCAGTTTAAGTGCCAGGAAAAAGAGACCGATGGAAACGCCCAGCGTGAGGAATTTATGTTTTATGGCCTGTGAGACGAGTACCCCGTAGACCCGGCTGATGTAATGCTGGTTCTCCGATTTCCAGGAGAATTCGTCGGCAGCCCGTTTGCGGCGAAAGAGGCCTTTGAACCAGTAGAAGCAGCGGACCAGGGGCGCACTGGGTTGATCTTTGGATTTGGGCGGGCGAATAAACATGGCCGCCAGAATCACACAGAAGGTCATCGCCAGAACCCAGCTGACGGCCAGCATCACGGAGAGAGTGACCGGGAGACTGTAAATAAACTCGCGGTTGCCCCCTTCAAAAAAGATGACCATCGGCACGAAGGAGGCGATAGTGGTAAGGGTTCCATTCAGCATGGGAGCCGCCAACATGCGGGCTCCGCTGACGCTGGCTTCAATCGGTCCCATGCCTTCGATCTGATTGGTGCGCGACTGATCACAGATCTGCACCGCGTTATCCACAAGCAGACCGAGTGAGATAATCATGGAGGCCAGCGACATCTGCTCGAGTTGGACTCCGAAAAGCGTGATGACGCCGACGGCAATCAGGGTGACAAAGGGAATGTTAGCAGCCATGACGGTGGCGGTGCGAAAGCCGACGACCAGGTAGACGACCACGACCACAATGAACACCGCTTCAATGACATTGATGATCACGTCATGAATCCGGTTATTCACACTTTCGGACTGATCGGAGATGGGAACGAGTCCGAGATCTGGCGGAAGTTCATAGGTCAGATTCTGCATTTCCTCCAGGCGGGCTTTGGAGGCATTACAGATATCGATGATATTCGACCCCGATTTCATGGTGACCGCGACAATCACCGCAGACTGCGAAGTCTCTGGATCGCTGTAGCGGCAGATGAGCGAGGGGGGATCCTGGTAAGCACGTCTGACATTCAGCCCCAGGTCATCCAGATACACCTGGTTGGAACCTTTGTCCGAACTGGAGAGATCAGCGACGATCGTGTTGATTTCATTCACGACGTCGAGTTTCCCGCCCGGTTTGACATAAAAACGTCCATCGCCGGTATCGAGCAGGCCCCCTGCTTCAATAATGTTGCGGTCGGAAATCAGATCTTTGAGGTCGCCGGTGGTGAGTTGCAGATGCGACCAGGTGCCGGCATCGGTCTCGATATAAATCGCTTCTTCCCGAACACCGAATCGCTGGACTTTGGCGACGCCGTCGAGCAGGCGGAGGGCATCGCGAACGCGTTCTGAATAGAGATCCAGGTCGCGGTCCGTATAAATGCGATGCGGGTCGATCTCTGTCCGGCCCGGCAACGGTTTCTGATAGATGGCAAAGAGGATTACGCTTGTGTCGCCGAAGTCGTCGGTAACAATCGGGGTGATATTTTCCTCGGGCATCTCCACGTTTCGGACACGGGCGCGTACCTGATCCCAAACCTGATCGACGTGCGCAGGGGAGACGTTGTCGTACAGATCGACAAAGATCGTCGACAGGCCGTTGATGGAAGTCGAACGCAGAACGTCTACCTCTTCGATGCCATCCAGGACCTCTTCGAGAGGATCGGTAATCAACTCTTCGACTTTTTCCGCCGAGACGCCCGGCCAGGGAGTCGTAACGACGCAGGTCATGATGGTAAATTCAGGGTCTTCACGGCGGGGCATGGTCTGAAAGGAGACTATGCCCCAGATGACCAGCAGACCGACGATGGTAAAAACAATCGTTCGGTATCGGATGGCAAATTCAGGGAGAATGTTCATTGGACGGCCTCCGGTTTCCCGACGACTGTCACCGGTTCGCCATCGCTGAGGAAGGGCATGCCCTCCAGAATGACTCTCGCTTTCGGGGGCAGCTTCACTCCGGGGGCCGGTCTGATCTGCCGTAACATCATTTCCCGCGAGGAAGGGAAGCTGCTTTCCGAAAGGACGATTTCGACTTCACGGGCCATGGTCTGCTCAGTCGCGTCGTCAACTATGAAAATTGAAGTTTTGCCGGCCTGCTGGCGGATGGCTTTCATGGGCACGTAGAGTCCGGGTGTGGTCGCTCCCTGATCGAGACCGACACGGACGACATCGCCGGGCCTGAGCAGCCAGCTTGATTCGTCGAGGAGTATGTGGCGTCCGTTCCAGTTGTCTGGCTGCCCCTGGCTGACCTTGAGTTCCCCAGCCACCAGATCACGTTGCGGATCAAAGTTCTGTCCTGGCTGAATTTCCACTGGGACGAAGTACCAGTTTCCCAGGAAAGGAACCCGAATCGTACCGGGCGTGATACGGACTTTTTCGACGTTCAAGACGCGATTGCCAGACGAGGTGATTTCGCCTGCCCTGCGGTTCGTAATCTTCCAGAGAAAAGCACCATTCGCATCTCGTCTGATCGCTTTTTCTTCAGTCATGAGCGCGTTACCGCCGCTGACAATCGGAGCAAAATTCAAAGGCCAGATATCTTTCGTACGGGCGATGTTCTCAGTCGGATAGCCGCGGGGAATTTTGAGTTGCGATTTCCGATTGCGCACAAGCAGGGTAACGGTGAAGGTTCTGGTCTCCGCATCCGCATTGGGGTCGGTCATATAGACATAGCCTTCGAGCCCGGTCTGCTGTCCCTGGCTGTTTTCGGCGATGACCCGCACAATATCGCCTCGATGAAAACGCCGCGACATGTTTGCCGAGAGTTCCAGCTCGACTTTGATGGGATCCATGATCTGAATGGTTAAAGCCGGATCACCGGCATCGAGGTAGCTGCCCGGAACCGCGTGTACCTGAGCGACCTGTCCGCGAAAGGAGGAGTAGAGGACGGTGTCGCGTAAATTGCGTTCGGCTTCAGCGAGTTGAAAGCGGGCTTTTTCGATCTCTGCATCCTGGGAACTGAGTTCCGCCTGTTTGGTTTTCAGTTCTGCTTCGAGATTCTTGACCGTGGCGTTTGTGGTCTGCAGTTCGGCCATCGCCCGATCGTAATCGGAACGGGTGGCGACTTTTTTGCTGACCAGGGTCACCGTGCGCTGCGACTCGGCTTTAGCCAGTTGCTGTTCCGCCTGGGCTGAAGCGAGTCGGGCGGGAAGACCTTCGGCGATTTCCACCTGCATCGCTTTTTTTCTTTGCAGGGCGACATCGACGGCAGCCCGGGCGGAATCGACGGCAATGCGGTACCGTTCGTCGTGCAATCGAGCCAGGACGGTGCCCGGCACCAGCACTTTGCCACTCCCCTGGTCAAGCACGCGGCCTTCGATTTCGGTTTCGGGCTCCAGCACACTTTCGACGCGTCCCGAAATTTCGAACCCGATTTTCTCGGTCTTCCAGGCACCCACCGATCCAGTGACGAGTGAATGGGAAACCGGGGTCATCTCGTGGAGCATAAAAATTGAGACCGGCCGGGGGGCTTTGGGTTTTGAATCGATTTGACTGGATGAATCACAGGCTGTTGATAAGATGGCTACTGCTATCAGCAGAACCGAGCAGGGAACGTTCATAATTTCCGTGGTCGCTATGGGAATTGGGTAGAAGCGCAAGTAAACTACACCGGGTAGTGTAGTTTTTTATCGAAGTATGTAAACCGCAAAGTGTACTTTTTTTATGACGTCAAAATCGGCAAACAAGGGAAGACTGACAGACCGGAAACGGGCCGCAATTATGGAGGCCGCCGTTTCGGAGTTGAAGCAGAACGGTTTCGACAACACCAGTATGGACCGGATTGCGGAAGTCGCATCTGTTTCCAAGAGAACGGTTTACAATCATTTTCCCAGTAAAGAAGATCTGTTTGCTGCGATTGTGGATGAACTGATGTCGCGCTGTCAGCTGATCGAAGTCTCTGACTATACTCCCGGTGAACCCATTGCCACGCAGTTGAGCGACATTGGTCAGACGGCCGTCGATCTGATGGCTTCCCCCGAATTTCAGGACCTGGCCCGGGTTACGCTTTCGCGATTTTTGCAGTCGCCGGACCTGGCTCGTGAGATGATGATTGATTCGACCCAGTTTGAGGCCGGGTTGATCGTCTGGCTGGAAACAGCGCATCAGGAGGGTAACCTGCAGATTCCTGATGCCCAACTGGCGGCGAAGCAGTTCCTGGGACTGATTCAATCCTTCGCCTTCTGGCCCCCGCTGATCGGCAAGGAAGCGCCACTGACGGAAGTACAGAAGAAACAGCTTGTCGAGTCGACGGTCAGCATGTTTCTGGCTCAGTATTCCTGCTGAAAACGCTCCAGAAACGATGGTCTCAGGGTCACAGCTCCCCGACGAACTCTCTGCCAAGGGTCTAAAACCAAGTGTCCAGGACAAACATTCTGGACAGTCACATCCTGAATAGCTTCCTGCAGTTAGGAAGAACGGGCCTCCCGATTTTCTGTTGAAAAATCTGAATTCTGCAATTGCCTCATTTCGACATCCCGCATAAACTTCATGTGAATAGTTTTCGCATAAACTATTAGCCAGGCTTACCGATTATCGTCGTAAGTGTGCACCACCTCGGAAAACAGGGCGCTCCGAAAGCCAGCATCTCTTTTCCGAAAACTGCCTTCCTTCAGAGTCAATTAAACATCGGCGGGTTCAATGAAGTATTTCACGAGTATATCCCTGGTCCTGTTGGGCGGACTGTGTGTCAGCCTGTCGGGATGCAACGAAGCCCAGACTGCCCCACCCCAGAAAGTGGCCCCCACTGTGACGACTGCCAAGCCGGTCGTCAAGCAGATTGTGGAATGGGACGCTTACACCGGTCGACTGGAAGCAATCGACTTTGTCGAAGTGCGGGCGCGGGTCAGCGGTTACCTGAAATCAACCCACTTTGACGAAGGGCAGATGGTCAATGAAGGCGAGTTGCTGTTCGTGATTGATCCCCGCCCTTTCGAAGCGGAGCTGAGTCTTGCTAAAGCGACGCTCAGTCAGTCGAATTCGCAACTCGTGCAGGCACGCGCACAACTGGAAGAAGCGAATGCCCAGAAGGAGCAGACACAGGCGCAACTGGAACTGGCCTTTGCCCAGGTCAAGCGGGCGCGCTCGCTTAAATCCAAGAACGTGACGACGCAGGATGAACTCGATCAGCTGGAAGCGGCTTTTCTGCAAGCGAAGGCGAATGTGGAAGCGAGCCAGGCAGGCATCAGTTCTGCAAAGGCGTCCATTGAAACCGCACTGGCAGTCATCGAAGCTTCGAAAGCACAAGTTGAGACAGCCGAACTGAATCTGGACTACACCCGAATCTATGCGCCCATCACGGGACGCATCAGTAAGAAACATGTCACGGAGGGAAACCTCGTCAGCGGAGGTACTTCCACTTCGACGATGCTGACGACGATCACTTCAGTCGCACCGATCTACTGTAACTTTGATGCCACCGAGCAGGAAGTTTTGAAATACACCCGACTGGCTCAGAACGGCAAACGTGCCAGTTCCCGTGTGGCTAAAAACCCAGTCTTCCTCGGACTGGTGGATGAGAAAGGTTTTCCTCACCAGGGACACATGGACTTTGTAGACAACCGGTTTGATGTGGATACCGCCAGCATGCGGGCACGTTCTATTTTCCCGAATAAAAACGGGACTCTGTTGCCGGGGATGTTTGCCCGGATCCGGATTCCGGGAAGTGCCGCTTACAATGCGATCCTGATTCCCGACTCTGCAGTGGGTACCGATCAGTCATCACAGTTTGTGTATGTGGTGGTGGATGGCAAAGTCGAGCAGCGCGTGATTCAACCGGGGCCAATCGTGGATGGATTGCGCGTGGTCCGCGAGGGACTGAAAGGGGATGAGCAGCTCATCATCGCCGGTCTGCTGCTGGTACGTCCGGAGATGGAGGTCCAGGTGAAACCCGGGAAAATTGAAGTCGTCGAAGATGGCCTGCCCAACGATTACAGCCCCTTGCCGCCTGAGCAATGGATCTCACCCGAACCCGATCCCCTGCCGACGAAGCCGGCACCCAAGGTCAGTTCATTGTTTGGAAAGCCGAGGAACAATCCATGAAGTTCCCCCATTTCTTTATTGAACGCCCCATTTTTGCGTCGGTGCTCTCCTTCATCGTGGTTCTGGTAGGAGGTCTGGCGTACTTCTCATTGCCGGTCTCCCAGTATCCCGATGTGGCACCGCCGACGATTGTGGTTCGCGCCAGTTATCCCGGTGCGACGCCCCAGGTGATCGCGGATACGGTGGCGACGCCGATCGAACAGGAAATGAACGGCGTGGACAACATGCTGTATATGGAATCGTCCTCGAGTAGTGACGGTACCATGCAGCTGACCGTCACGTTTCAGCTGGGAACCAACCTCGATGACGCGCAGGTGCTGGTACAGAACCGGGTCGCGGTTGCAGAAGCGCGTCTGCCTGAAGCGGTGCGCCAGATTGGTGTGACCACTCGCAAACAGATTCCCGATATGCTGATGGTGGTCCACTTGAACTCACCTGATAATAGCCGGGATCAGCTTTATATCAGTAACTTCGCCTTCCTGCGCATTCGCGACGCGTTGATGCGTCTGGATGGTGTGGGGGATATTCGTGTCGCCGGTGGTAACGAATACTCAATGCGCATCTGGCTCGATATTGAGAAGATGACGCACGTGGGTCTGACCGTGGGCGACATCGTTTCGGAGATCCGTCAACAGAATGCACAGGTGGCGGCTGGTGTGATTGGTCAGCCTCCCATTGATGCCTCTGGTGACTTTCAATTGAACGTCACCACCCAGGGACGTCTGCGCGAAGAGAGCGAGTTCGGCGATATCATCGTGAAACGGGGCGATGATGGTCGCGTGACGCGTCTGAATGATGTGGCCCGGATTGAACTGGGAGCCCAGGATTATTCGCGTATCAGTTATCTGGACGGAAAGCCGGCGGTGGCGATTCTGATTTATCAGCGGCCCGGTACGAATGCGGTGGATGCTGCAGCCGAAGTGAAGCAGACCATGGCCAATCTGAATAAGGACTTCCCTGAAGGGGTAGGCTACGAGATTGCATACAACCCGACCGACTACGTAGAAGAGTCCATCGCGGAGGTGTTTGAAACTCTCTATATCACAACTGCGCTGGTGGTGCTGACCGTGTTCCTGTTCCTGCACGGCTGGCGACCGACGATCATTCCCGTGATCGCGATTCCCATTTCGTTGATCGGAACATTTGCCGCGATGCAGGTGCTGGGCGTTTCGTTGAATACGCTCTCGCTGTTCGGGCTGGTGCTCGCGATCGGGATTGTGGTGGATGATGCCATCGTGGTGGTGGAGAACGTGGAACGTCTGATCGGCGATGGTTATTCGCCGCGCGAAGCCACACATAAAGCGATGGACGAGGTCGGCTCTGCGCTGATCGCGACAACCCTGGTGCTGATTGCCGTGTTCGTGCCGACCATGTTCGTACCGAGCATGAGTGGTCGCTTTTATAGACAGTTCGCGATGACGATTGCCATCTCGACCGCGTTTTCAACATTCGTGTCGCTGACCTTGAGCCCGGCTCTGTGTGCGTTGCTGCTCAAGCCGAAGAATGCTGAACGGAATAAGATGGGGAAATTCGTCGACTTCTTCTTCGGCTGGTTTTTCCGAGGGTTCAATCGCTTTTTTGACTTCACAGGAAACGTTTATGCGGGCTTCATTTCCCGAATCATTCGTGTGTCGGCACTCTCGCTGATACTGTATGGCGGCCTGTTGGTGGCGACCTGGTACAGCTTTGGTATGGTCCCGTCAGGATTCATCCCTGCCCAGGACCAGGGATATCTGATTGTCAGTATCCGGCTGCCCGACGGTGCTTCGCTGTCGCGAACCGATGTGGTTACCAGACAGGTTGCGCAAATCGGGAGTGAGATCGATGGTGTCGCACATTCCGTCGGGATTGCCGGCTTGTCGGGATCGACGTTTACGATCAGTCCCAACGCCGCGGTGACGTTCCTCCCGCTGGAAGATGCCAAGGAGCGGGCCAAGCGGGGACGGAACCTGGATGCGATTATCGGGGACCTGCGGCGTGAGGTCTCTTCAATCAATGAAGCGCAGATCTTCATCATTCCCCCGCCCCCGGTCCGTGGGATCGGTCGTGGTGGCGGATATAAAATGTACGTGCAGGACCAGAGTGGCGCCGGCGTGGCAGCCCTCAACCAGGTCACCGAGCGAATGGTGGCGGAAGCCAATCAACAGCCCGGGCTGGTGCAGGTCTATTCAAACTTCCGGACGAGCGTGCCTCAGATTTATGCGGAGGTGGACCGGACCAAGGCACAGATGCTCGATATTCCGATTAACAACGTTTTCGATGCGCTGGAAGTCTACCTGGGCTCGGTGTACGTGAATGACTTTAACTTCCTGGGGCGTACGTATCGCGTAACGGCACAGGCGGAACCTGAGTTCCGTGACGAACCGAGTGACATTCTCCGCCTGCGCACCCGCAGTGCCCGGGGAACGAGCATCCCGCTGGGTTCGGTGGTGCAGTTGAAGCGAACCGCGGGACCGGACCGCCTGGTGCGGTACAACCTGTTCCCTGCCGCTGACCTGAATGGTGATACCGTACCGGGTTTCAGTACGGGACAGTCGCTGACAACGATGGAACAGCTGGCGGAACAGAGTCTCCCGCCTGGATTTGGTTATGCGTGGACTGAACTCGCATTCCAGGAACGGCAGGCAGGAAATACGATTGTATTCCTGTTCCCGCTGGCGGTGCTGTTTGTATTCCTCACGCTGTCAGCCCAGTACGAAAGCTGGCTGTTGCCACTGGCCATCATTCTGATTGTGCCTTTGTGTCTGCTGTTCGGCATCATGGGTATCTGGTTCCGTGGCATGGACAATAACATTCTGACGCAGATCGGATTCATCGTACTCGTGGGTCTGGCCTGTAAGAATGCGATTCTGATCGTGGAATTCGCCAAGGCGGAAGAAGATGCGGGTAAGGACCGGTTTGAAGCCGCTGTCGCGGCCTGTCGCTTACGACTGCGGCCGATTCTGATGACGGCGTTCTCCTTCATTCTGGGTGTGATTCCGTTGCTCATCGCCACTGGTGCCGGTTTTGAAATGCGACGGGTATTGGGGACCGCGGTCTTCAGTGGTATGCTGGGAGTTACCCTGTTTGGTCTGTTCCTGACCCCGGTCTTCTACGTGGTGCTGCGGCGGTTCTCCCGTAAGCCTGCAGTGGCCGGTGGGGATACTGCTGTTTTGAACCAGGAGTCCAATGCGATGTTACCGTCCGACGAACATGTTTCCCGCAGCCAGTCTAATGCGAACAGTTCCGACTCCACTTCCCCTGGTCCGGTTGACCGAGAGACCACTCCCGCTGAGAACTTCGAACAGATGTACGCGGAAGAGAGACCTCCCTGGGACATTGGTGAACCGCAGCCGGAGTTTGTAAATGTGGCGGACCGGATCCGGGGCAGCGTGCTGGACGTCGGCTGTGGTACGGGAGAGAATGCGCTGTTCTTCGCAGCTCAGGATTGCGAAGTGACCGGTATTGATCTGCTGGCAGACCCAATTGCGGAAGCCAATCGTAAGGCAACCGAACGGGGCCTGCGGGCAACGTTCCTGCAACAGAACGCATTGCAGCTTTCAGAGTTGAATCAGCTGTTTGACAATGTACTTGACTGTGGATTCTTCCACATTCTCTCGAATGAAGATCGTGTGCGTTACCTGAGTGAACTGGCCCAGGTGATGGAACCGGGGGCGACGCTTTATCTGCAGTGCTTCAGCGACAAGGAGCCTGCCGGCGAAGGACCGCGACGCGTGAGCAGCGAAGAACTGCGTAACACCTTCCAGGAGGGCTGGCAGGTGCAGTTGATCGTTGACTGTCGTTTCGTCACGCGGGAAGACGCGGACACCCACTTCTCGGAAGGGGGACCGCACGCGTTGTTTGCTGTGACTCAGCGGGTTTAAGTGGCCGATCAAGCCACTTGAGTCACGCTATTGGTTGCGACACATAAGCTGGAATCATCGCGATTACATTGAGTTGAGGCAAACCTATCGATCATCGACTGGAAATCCGGTCGATGATCTTTTTCAATATGTCCCCAAATGGCGAGATGATTTTTGAAGGTTCTCCACCGGCTGGCCTGTGAAAGACAAGGGTGATCTGGTTCTGTGCCAAGATGTCTGGCCAGCTGTGCCGGGGCAGGAAGGACCATTGAAATTCCGCAGGTTGATGTTTTTCACTGAGGATGAAATCGATGCCCTGAGTGAACTTCGATTCGGCAAAGTGTAAAAAATCAGCGGCGGGAATTGAGACATCGAATTCCAGCCGATGAATGGCACTTCTTAAGTCGATCGCGTCTGTCTGAAAAAGTGCCTGGGAGAGGATGGAATCCAATTTCCCTGCGATTTCGAGGCCGGGGTTACTGATCCAGACGTATCCCTGTTCCGGCACAATATCTGGCCAGGCTGTGTGATCGAAGGGTGGTAACACCGTTTCGAAAACGCCGTCAACTTCTTCGATGTGATAAAATCGATGCATCACGGGCTCTTCGATACTTTCGCTACGACTGGATGAACAGCCTGGTCAACTACTGGCAAAAAAGAATTCAGATCTGATGTGGGGTTGAAGCAGTAATCGTCCAATGATGGCTGCGATAGACATACTCGTCATCCGTGTATGAGACCAGGCAGCCACACTCGATATCAAATATCTCCGGAATCTTAACTGCATAGAGCTGACTGGGGCGCTGCGAGTCGGGGAGACTGTTCTCGTAGAGGAATCCGTGGAAATAGTCTTCATCAAAAAACAGAGTGACTTCACTTGCAAACAGGTTAGGCAAAGTCAACAGGACTGCCACCCGGTAGAATTGGCTATTCTCAGGTGGTTGTTGCCTGGCCAGTTTCTCGGCTGCCCGCAGTAACTGTGAAATCACGTCTGCCTGTAGACGATGTCGCGACCGCGGCCCTTCGACCAGTGCAGCGGGGAGTGGGACTTTGAAGTTAACATACTTCTCCCCCGGTCGAAGATCATTTTCAAAATGAATCAGATCTGCCCACTTCGTCAGGCTTCGTAAATGACGCCGTACCCCTCTCAGTTTCCTGTTGGGGCGATTCAGAGTAATCCGTCTCACAAACGCTGCACCTTCATTGGTCGCCGAGTTTTACTTAGCTCTGTTCCCCGAGCTGTTTCTTGAAGAAGTCGATCGTTCGTTTCCAGGCGAGTTCTGCGGACTTCTCGTCGTAGCGGGGAGTGGTGTCGTTATGGAAGCCGTGATTCGCGCCTTCGTAGACATAGGCCTCGAACGGTTTGTCGTTCTTTTTCAGAGCGGCTTCCAGTTCGGGAGCACCAGCCATGATGCGTCGATCCAGTGATGCGTTGTGAATCTGCAGGGGCGTCTTGAGTTTGGGAACCTCGGCAGCATCGGGCTGACGACCATAGTAGGGGACGCCGGCATCGACGACGTCGGGAAGTTCGAGAGCCACCTGATAGACCATGCCCCCACCGAAGCAGAAACCAACCACGCCGACCTTGCCCGTGGACTTGTCATGTTTGTCGAGCAGTTTCGCGGCTGCGACGAAATCCTCCTTCATTTTTTCAGGTTCCCGTTTCCGCTGCATGGTGCGGCCTTCGTCATCGTTACCGGGATAACCACCCAGGGGCGTTAAAGCGTCGGGAGCCAGTGCCAGAAAACCCTGTGCAGCGAGGCGGCGGGCCACGTCTTCGATGTAGGGATTCAGGCCCCGGTTTTCATGAATCACGAGGACCGCGGGGAATTTTTCTCCCTTTGCGGGCCAGGCCAGCAGGCCCTTCATTTTGCCGGCTCCGTCGGGGGAGTCGTAGGTGATGCGTTCGGTCTTAATGCGTGGGTCATCAGGCTTGACCTGTTCGGCCCAGCTGTAGTTGGGAGAGAGACTGGCCAGCAGGCCTTCCACTGTCAGGCCTCCAACAGCGAAGGCACCGAGTTGTTTAATATAATCCCGTCGATTGAGTCGGCCGTGGGCATAGTCGTCGTAGAGGTCCAGAACTTTCTGATCGAATTCAGATGCGGATTTACGTTCCATGGAAGGGTCTTTCATTTTAACTGTCACGGTCAGGAGAGGTCTGATCCCGATCACGAAGAAATAAGCAGTCGTACACTGTCTTTCATGATAAAAACTTGGCATTGAAATTGGAAAGTTTTTTTAGAAAAGTCGTCGAGCTATGATGGTACTTCGAATATTCCTGAGGGAGTGGCCCGAATCCAGAATAGACTGTTCCAAAGTTGATTTCAGGACCTGGCTTCACTTCTGTCAGACAATGATTACTGTGTACTCAGGTTAGGGCATCAGCTACAATTTATGATCCCCACAGGGTCCCTGTTCCGTCTCGTACGCGAACAGTTTGAGCCTGTATTTATCTGCAGAACTTCTATTTCCGTTTAATTTCTCCAAGAGGATTTCACTGAATGTCAACTTCTCAAAAAATGTCGCGCCGCAATTTTATCCAGGGAGTCGCCTTTGCGGGTGCTGCCGGTATCCTGAGCCCTTCGCTCAATCGGGCCATGGGATATGAGTCCCCCAACGAACGTCCGGTGTTTGCGACCATTGGTCTGCGCAACCAGGGCTGGGCGATCACCAACAAATCAACCAAGTTCGCCGACTTTGCGGCACTGGCCGATGTGGATGAAAACGTACTGGGTGCCAACGTTGAGAAGCTGGTCAAGAAGCAGGATAAAAAACCGGACGCTTATAAAGATTACCGCAAGGTGCTCGATCGTCAGGATATTGATGCTGTCATGATTGCGACTCCCGATCACTGGCATACCAAAATCGCCGTCGAAGCGATGCTGGCGGGCAAAGACGTTTACTGCGAAAAACCATTAACGCTGACCATCGACGAAGGCAAGCTGATCGAAAAGATGGTCAAGCAGACCGGTCGCGTGTTCCAAGTGGGAACCATGCAGCGATCCGAATCGGGACAGCGGTTCCTGCAGGCGATTGCCCTGATCCGCGATGGTCGGATCGGCAAGGTTCAGAAAGTGACCTGTGGCATCAATGGCATGGAAGGGTCTCCCAAAATTCCCGAAGCGGAAGTTCCTGAAGGCCTGGATTATGAATTCTGGCTGGGACCAGCTCCAAAAGTGGCTTATCGTGCTCTGCCTGAAATGCGTGAAGGTTACGGCGGAGGCGTACCGCTTTACAGCAACTGTCACTATTCATTCCGCAACTGGCATGAGTATTCCGGCGGTAAGCTGACCGACTGGGGTGCCCATCACGTCGACATCGCCTGCTGGGCACTGGGGGCCACCGATACCGGCCCCAGCAAGATTTCCCCCGTCAGTTACGAACTGCCTGTGGAATACAAAGATGGTCACCCCGTCGTCAACGATCAGTACAATGCCGCCACGAGTTTTCGTATCAAGGTCGACATGCCTGAAGATGTGGAAATAATTATCACCAGCGAAGGTGATAACGGCATTCTGTTCGAAGGGACCAAAGGCCGGTTCTTCGTCAACCGGGGCAAGATTGTGGGTGCCCCCGTTGAAGCGTTGAAAGACAATCCGCTGCCAGACGGTGCGATTGAAGCTGTGTATGGCGGCAAAGTGAGTGAAAACCACACCGCTAACTTCATTGAGGGAATGAAATCCCGCAAGCAGCCGATTTCGGATGTCTGGTCGCATAACCGGATGCTGGAAATCTGCCATCTCTCGAATATCGCCATGCGTCTCGGTCGCGATCTGAACTGGGATCCGAAGAAACGCGAGATTATCGGCGACGATCAGGCGAACTCATTCCTCTCCCGCGAAAACCGCAAGGGGTATGAGATCAACATGTAATCCAGCTGGATACAGGGAACAGACTCGACCGGGTTGTGCGTCACTGCGCGATCCGGTCGAGCGTCTTTCCGTGGATGCTTTGTGGATTACGGTGATCTTTCTCCAGATGTTCTCAAGCCATGGGTGGGTCGATGATGCGCGTTCCTGTTGTGAGTGGAATTCTGGTACTGCTACTGTTCTGTGCCTGGTCTGCAGAAACTGACGTTGAAGCAGCACCGCCGAATATTCTGATCCTGCTGGGCGATGACATCGACCGCGATTCCCTGGGTCCGTGGGGTGGTCAGGCACAGACGCCGCACCTCGATCAACTCGCGCGGGACGGCATGCGACTGGACAACGTGTACTGCAACGTCGCGATGTGTGCTCCTTTCCGGCAGGAACTCTACAGTGGTCGCACTGTCTGGCGGACGCGGGCGATGCCCAATCATTCCAAGTCGGTCAAAGGGACAAAGAGTCTGCCGCACTATCTGAAACCGCTGGGTTATCGTGTGGGCCTGTTGGGGAAGCGTCACATCGGTCCGAACGAGTGCTATCCCTTCGACAATGTCGGCAGTTTGTCCAAGCAGGAAAATGCGAACCCCCAAGCGGTCAAGCTGGCGCGTGAGTACATGACGACCGCCCGCGAAGCGGGTCAGCCGTTCTGCCTGGTTGTTGCCTCACATGATGCGCACGGCCCTTATACAACGGGTGACCCCAGCCGATATGATCAGCAGGGATTATCACTCAACGCCGACACCATTGATACGCGGGCCTATCGCAGAGAACTGGTCCAACATTACGCAGAGATCACCAATCTGGATGATCTGCTGGGACAGCTGCGTACCGTACTGAAAGAAGAACAACTTACGAGCAACACGCTGGTCCTGTTCTGTTCCGAGCAGGGGAATGCGTTTCCTTTTTCCAAGTGGACCTGTTTCGATGATGGGCTGGCAACTGGCGTTGTGGTCTCGCTGCCTGGAGTCATCCCGGAGGGGAAGCGCAACTCCCAACTGATGTGGCTGGCAGACATCGCCCCCACGCTGCTCACCGCTGCGGGAGGCCAGCCTGACGATCAGGATTTTGATGGACGCAGTCAGTGGGTCAACCTGACAGGCGGCAATCAGAGGGTGCATGAATACGCCTACGGTGCCTTTACCAACTGTAACATCATTGATAACCGGGAACGGATTTTTCCGATCCGTTCGATCCGTGACCAGCGCTATACTCTGATCTGGTCGCCGCGTGCAGACCAGGAGATCACATCCAATACTACGCTCACCCAGGCACTTAAGTGGCTTGAGGCCGGTAACTCACAGGGCCGCGCAGACACCGCGGGTTCGTGGGTCCGCAGAGCTCAAAAAACGAAACGTCAGACCCAGGACAAACTGGTGCAGCGACTGCATCATCGTCCGGAATGGGCGTTGTATGACCGTCAGGCTGATCCGGAAGAGCTGGCGAATCTCGTCGACAAGCCGGAAATGGCACCGGTGTTGAAGCGGCTGAAAGGGGAACTGCATACCTGGCTGCAGCGGTGGGATGATGCGGATCCGGTTGCGACAGAGCGGAGCTTTCTCAGGCAGAAATGAGACGCGGACATTAATCAAAAAAAGGGGAGCAGGACGTTTGGCCCACTCCCCCGTTCGCGTCAACGTTTCAGGCGTTGATCGTCAGATCTAGCGCTGACTCAGGCTGGCTGCGGGAGCCGCCTTCTTCAGAGCCGGATCCAGGTCGAACCGGTCGAGGTTCATGACTTTTGTCCAGGCGGAGACGAAGTCTTCCACGAATCGTTTTTTACCATCTTCGCTGGCATAGACTTCGGCGATCGCCCGCAACTGTGAGTTCGAACCGAACACCAGGTCCACAGAGCTGGCCGTCCACTTCACCTGTCCGGTTTTGCGATCCCGACCTTCGAAGAAGTGATCGCACATGGGTGACTTCTGCCATTTGGTATCCATGTCGAGCAGGTTCACGAAGAAGTCGTTGGACAGGGTTCCTGGTTGCTTAGTGAAAACTCCCAGCCCCGGAACGCCGACATTCGTATCCAGCACCCGCATACCACCGACGAGGGCTGTCATTTCCGGCGCTGTCAGTGTGAGCAGGTTTGCCCGGTCGACCAGCAGCTCTTCAGCCGGCGTCGTCAATCCGTGCGAGTAGTAATTGCGGAAACCGTCTGCCTGTGGTTCGAGGGCAGCGAAGGATTCCACGTCGGTCATCTCCTGGGTAGCATCGGTGCGACCGGGTGAGAAGGGAACCTTCACATCATGACCGGCGGCTTTGGCTGCTTTCTCCACAGCGGCAGATCCACCGAGTACGATCATGTCAGCCAGGGAAACCTGCTTGCCGGTTGTCTGAGCCTTGTTGAACTCCTGCTGGATGTTCGTCAGCGTCTGCAGAACTTTTTCCAGTTCTTCAGGCTGATTGACTTTCCAGTTTTTCTGCGGTGCGAGACGGATACGTGCTCCGTTGGCACCACCACGATAATCACTGCCACGGAAGGTGGAAGCGGAACCCCAGGCGGTTGAGACCAGCTGCGGAACAGTTAGGTCGGAAGCCAGGATTTTCTGCTTGAGTTCTGCAATGTCCTGCTTGTCGACCAGCTTGTGATCGACGGCGGGTACGGGATCCTGCCAGATCTGTGCCTGGGGAACTTCAGGACCGAGACAGCGGGAGACGGGCCCCATGTCACGGTGCGTCAGTTTATACCAGGCCTTCGCGAAGGCTGCGGCGAACTGATCCGGATTTTCGTGGAAGCGTTTGGAGATCTTGCCGTAAGCGGGATCCATCTTCAACGCCAGGTCAGTTGTGAACATCATGGGTGCGTGTGATTTGGAGGGATCGTGGGCATCGGGAACCGTTCCTTTTGCCGATTCTTCTTTGGGAGTCCACTGCCACGCACCGGCGGGGCTTTTGACCAGTTTCCATTCGTAACCGAACAGATTGTCGAAGTAGCCGTTGGACCACTGGGTTGGGGTTGATGTCCAGGCACCTTCCAGGCCACTGGTGATGGTATCCCCGGCATTTCCTTTACCGTATTTATTTTTCCAGCCAAGTCCCTGTTCAGCGAGACCAGCGCCTTCTGGTTCGGGACCGACATTGCCTTTGGGGCTGGCGGCACCGTGGGCTTTACCGAAGGTGTGTCCGCCGGCGATCAGTGCGACGGTTTCTTCATCGTTCATTGCCATGCGACCGAAGGTATCGCGGATGGCGTGAGCGGCTGCCAGTGGATCGGGCTTACCGGCAGGTCCTTCCGGGTTGACGTAGATCAGACCCATCTGGGTTGCAGCGAGCGGGTTTTCGAGTTTGTCATCATTCGCATAACGTTTACGTCCAAGCCATTCACTCTCTGGTCCCCAGTAAACATCTTTCTGTGGTTCCCAGACATCTTCACGACCGCCGGCGAAGCCGAAGGTTTCGAAGCCCATGGACTCCAGAGCGACATTTCCGGTCAGAATCATGAGGTCAGCCCAGGAGATTTTCTGACCGTACTTCTGTTTGATCGGCCAGAGCAGGCGACGGGCCTTGTCCAGGTTGGCGTTGTCGGGCCAGCTGTTCAGCGGTGCAAAGCGCTGGGTGCCATCTGATGCACCACCGCGTCCGTCGGTAACCCGGTAGGTACCGGCACTGTGCCAGGCCATCCGGATGAAGAGGGGACCGTAGTGTCCGTAGTCTGCCGGCCACCAGTCCTGGGAAGTGGTCATCAGCTGTTTGATGTCTTTCTTGACGGCTTTCAGATCCAGTTTCTGAAACTCTTCGGCGTAGTTGAAATCTTTGCCGAGCGGATTACTCTTCTGGGAATTCTGATGCAGGATATCGAGGTTCAACTGGTTGGGCCACCAGTCGCCGATCGTCATGTTTCCCGCTGCGGCGGCGGTATGTCGCTGGCCCTGGGCGTGGCCGATGACCGGGCACTTGGCGGCTGCCCCTTCTTTGTCACCTTTCAGTGCGGCCACATGGGGATGCTGTTTGTGAACCTCTGATTGAGTCTGTTTCGCGTGGGGCGGGTGATTCTGTGCGAACGCAGAACTGGCGACGCATAACACCAGCACTGTGCCTTTCTGTATTGAGCGACCAAAGTAACTAGTCATCACATCTCCTGTCAGTATTTAGAGTGAATTGGAGTGTCCTCGACCGGGACTGTTCCTGAGACACTTTCATTCTAGACAGAGGCCGCGATATGTCTAATACATTACTCACATACATACCATGCATTTGACGCATGGCATAAATTCATCACAAGACGAATCTATTTAACAGGTTACATTCTTGACCTGCATATCCTATTTTTAAATGTAACATAAAACATGACATCTACATCCAGTGCGAGTGCCAGGTGAGACCGCTCCTGATCCCCTAGTTAAGGAGGATCGTCGCGACTGAATAGATAGGTAGTTTAAAGAGCCTGGTGACCCGGCATCGTCTTTATTGGCTGCTCCCTGACAAACCGGCACAAACGTTATAACTGATCAGATGAGATCAAGCGGAATAAGTTCGGCAGACGATATCAACATTGGTTATGTCCCCTGATCGGGGCGCACACAAAGCTCTTTCCTGACGGAAATACAATCTCTCAGGAAACGGTTAGCTGATACTTTACGCTGGATCTGACAGACAGATGAAACTGCTTCGCCTTTTAATGATCGCACTGTTGCTGCAACCGTGCCCCGTCTGCTGGGGACATGGTCTGGCCGGCTGCGATGAAGCTGTTTCCACCGCAGGCGAAGTCTGTCTCGCTCCCGCTCCGAATTGCAGTTGTTGCGTGCATACCTCGAAGTCGGCAGAGATCCGCAGTGAATACTCGCATGATGATCACCATGACTGTCCCTGTATCTGTCACATGGCCGATCAGGTTTTTGCACCGAATGCACCAGTAGTGCCACTCATCAGTGTGACACCACTTCCCGGAATTGTGGTCAATCATGATCAGGACTGGTCGCGTTTCACCGTCCTGGATTCTTTCTCCAGGGACACATCACAGACGCCGCTGACGCTCCCCTTGCGTTTATAAATTCTCGTGGCCTGCTCTGCGCAGGCGATCGCTCTGGATGCTGAACCAGAGTTGTCTTTCAGTTGATATACCGAGGAGAACAGCGCTGCGCTAAATCCATCAGAAGATCACAGATCTTCACGCGGAGCACGTTCCACGTCCGTCGCTGGCTCCTCTCACCAAAATAGATTTATTCATTCCCATTACTGACAAGGAAAATGATCGTTATGATGACTCCTTCGATTCTCAGACTGTTCAAAGTTAACGGTATCCGCCTGCTGGCCGCCGGAACTCTGCTGAGTTCTCTGACCACGGTATCGATGGCTGAAGAGGTACCCCGCGTCGCTGCCCTGAGTCGAGCCGAAAGCTCGCGTGCTACAGCTTCGCAACAGAACAAATACACGTTCATCATGTTCTACAAAGATCAGGATGACGCGACGAAAAGCATGTGGAATACGCTGTCGCAGAACCTGAACGGCAAGAAAGAGACCACCTCTTTTGTCGCCGTGAATACCAACGATCCTAAAGAGCAGAAGATCATTGAAGAGTACGGTGTCTCCCGGGCACCGATGCCGCTGACGCTGGCAGTTGCTCCCAATGGTGCCATCACCGGATCGTTCGTGAAACAGATCAATGATGATTACATTCAGCAGGCTTTTGTGTCTCCGACCAAGGCCCGCTGCATGCTGAACCTGCAGAGCCGCAAAATGGTTCTGCTGTGTGTCAATCCTGGCGGAAACACAGGCGTACCTGCGGGCGTGCAGGCATTCAAAGCGGTTCCCTGCTACAAGGACGTGGTGGAAGTCGTCACCGTCGACCGCAGTGCACCGGGTGAAGGTGACTTCCTGAAAGAGCTGGAAGTGCCGGCTTCCCAGGAATCGTCAATCGTGTTCATGGCGCCTCCGGGTGTGATGATTGGTCAATACAGCGGTCAGGTTACCAGCCAGCAGTTGATCGCCGAGCTCAAAAAAGCGGGCAAAAGCTGTGGTGTGGAAGGCTGTAAGCACTGTAAAGAATAGACCGTCTCACTCACAGAAGGAGGTTTCTCATGACAATGAGCACCATGATCTGGAAAGAACTGAAGGAGCGTCCCACGGCGTTGATTGCCAGTCTGCTGGCGATCATCCTGAGTGTGACAGCACTGGTGGCGATCCGCAACATCACGATCTTTTCTGAACAGGAAGTAGCCGGCAAACTCGACGAACTGGGGGCCAACGTGTTGATTCTCCCCCAGGGAGTCACCTTGCAGGACTACTACGCTGCGGACATGCACCAGGAAACGATTCCTGAAGAACACGTGGCCGAACTGGCACTGGCGGGACTTACCGGCGTAGAAGCGATTACGCCGAAACTGTGTGTCCCGACCAAGGTCGACGACCAGGATGTGATTCTGACGGGGATTCTGCCTCAATCAGAAATTCAGAAGATGAATGCCTGGTCGGGGGGCGGCATGCTCTTCAAAAAGCACGAAGGCTGTAAAGCGAAGATCAACGTTGCCGACGAAAACCAGGATTCCCCCGAGGCGCTGGCCGAGCGACGTTCGCTGCAGCATCTGAATAAATCGGAAGTCATACTGGGATCGGACTTCGCTGCTGCCAACAACCTCAAAGCCGGTGATTCACTGGAACTGCTGGGAGAGTCGTTCAACGTCCTGACCGTACTCCCTGCAACTGGTACTGTGGATGACAGCCGGGTGTTTGCTCACCTGCATACCGTCCAGCGGCTGTCTTCTGCGGGTCCGGTTGTGAACATCATCGAAGTGATGGGCTGCTGTGAGGATGTGGCCAATGGTCTGGTAGGCGATCTGTCAAAGCTGCTGCCGGGCACGAAGGTAGTCACCATCGCCAACGTGGTCGAGACGCAGGTTTCGATCAACCGGATGATGACGAACCTGTCGTACCTGTTCCTGGCGATTCTGATTGCCGTGGGCGGTGCGAGTATGGCCAGCGCGAGTTTCGCAAATGTCATCGAACGCCGCCGGGAAATCGGTACGCTGATGGCACTGGGAGCGACGCCGCGTTTCGTCACACGGCTCTTCCTGGCGAAAGCAGCGCTGCTGGGTCTGGCCGGTGGTATCTGCGGGTATATCCTGGGCAGCGTGATTGCTGTCTTCCTGGGTCCTGCCTTTGCGGATGTTGCCGTCGTTCCGGTTCCCGGTCTGGCACTGGTCGCTGCAGCGGTGGCGGTACTGGTCACACTGGCAGCCAGTTACTTTCCGGCACGCCAGGCGTCCCGCCTCGATCCCTGTCTCTGTTTCAAGGAGGTCTAACCGCATGTTGAAGTTAGAAAACGTCAAAAAAGTCTACCGCAAGAAACAGGACGAAGTCGTGGCCCTGGATTCCACCAGTGTCGACATTCCGCGGGGAGATTTTGTTTCGATTATCGGCCCCAGTGGCAGTGGCAAAACGACGCTGCTGTCAATGCTGGGAGCGATGTCCGCCCCTTCCGAGGGACGGATTCTGCTGGACGGGGAATCGATCTATGATCTCCCTGTCGAACAACGGGCCGAAGTCCGTCAGAACAAGCTCGGGTTTGTGTTTCAGACATTCAACCTGATCCCCTATCTGACGGCGATAGAGAATGTGCAGGTCCCCATGATGCTGTCGCAGAAGTATAAAACGGAGCGACAGCAGCGGTCCGAGGAACTGCTGGCCACCGTCGGCCTGCAGGATCGTCTGCAGCATAAACCGAGTGAGCTGAGTATCGGCCAGCAGCAGCGCGTGGCGCTGGCCCGGATGCTCGCGAACGACCCTTCGATCATCCTGGCCGATGAACCGACGGGAAACCTCGATCCCGATACCCGGGATCAGGTCCTGTCGTTTTTGCGGCAGTTTAACGAAGAAGGTCGGACGATCATCATGGTTACGCATGACCTCTCCGCTGCGGGATGCGCCCGCAGGACCCTGAAGCTTTCCGAGGGTCGAATTCAATCAGGCACTGAAGAGGATCTGAAGAAGTCGGCTTGAAGTTAATCACGATCTGGTAGAAGTGATGCGGGCCCCCTCACAAGACGAGGGGGCCCGTTTTTTTACGTCTACTTCAAGGACGGTCTATGAGTTACTTCGTCGCTTTGAGACCAACCGGTTTGCCGTCGAGCTGCCATTTGGGATCGACTTCGCCCAACAGGTGCTGTAGTGCGGTCGCGGTGACGTCTACGAGGTAGGCCTGCTGCGAGATTTTGCCGGGTGCCACGGAGGGGCCATGGGCGATCAGAAAGACGCGACGGATTTCCGGTACATTCAGGCCGTCGCTGTGACTGCGTTTCAAACCGCCATGATCGGTGCAGACGATTGTGAGCCAGTCCTCATTCTTGAAATTCGGTCGTGATTGAACAGCCTGCAGCAGGGAGTTGACGCGACTGTCGATGTTCTCGATCGCGGTGATGTATTCGGGCACTTCAGGGCTGAAGCCGATCGCATGGCCGGTGGCGTCGGTCTGATGAAAGTAGACGAACATCGCGTTGGGATCTTCTTCGCGGAGGATGCGAACGGCAGTCTCGGCAATAGTTTTGTCCCGCTCTCCTTCCCGAGCGAGGGCATCGGTATTGCGGGGATCGGGGGGCTGAACATAAATGCGGACGCTGTTCTTTTCATGCAGTTCCAGATTCAGGGCACCGGCTTTGCCGTTGTAATTGCCGAAGAGGATATTTCGTCCCTTATCGGTCGTGCGAAAGCGGGCTTCGATGGTGAAATCAGCATGGGGTAACTGTTTGAGGGATTCGGTTAACGGAACCTGCAGACCGTGGTTTTTCCCGCCATTATGGGGCAGATCGAGGACCTGTGAACCGGAGTCGGCAGCGTCTTCAAAGCGATATTCGGCAACCAGGCCCTGGCGATCGGGAGTCGCACCGCTGGCGGCCTGTGCAATTTGTTTATCGGTTAACGACCGGTTCCAGAGTCGGATATCGTCGAGTTGACCATGGAAGCAGGTCGGACCGGTGCGGGAATCCCGGCCGAGAAAATAGAAGTCGCCGCCGAGTGTATAATCGAGGTCGACGCCTGAGAGCGAACCGATCTCTTTGCCGTCCAGATAGAGTTTCAGAGTGTCTTTCTGACGGGTAGCGAGCAGGTGATGCCATTTACCGTCGCGGGTGTCGATGTTGAGTTTATCACCAGAGACGCGGAGGTCTGCGATCTGCTGTTTACTGCGGGGGAGCGGGAAGACCTGAGCGATATCGGCCTCGGAGAGAATGTGTTCGTGAATGGGATCCCAGGAGACGAGCGAGACAGTCTTCGCGTCGGGCCGCTGGCGTTTAAGGCGTTTGAAAAAGTGGGGGAAGAGTTCGTAGTTTTTCCCTTTGAAGCTGTTGTCGTGCACGCCGTGCTTGTCGGCCCAGACGCCGGTGAGGATGCTCGACCAGCCGGGACCGCTGATGGTATCGTTCTTCTGATAACGCGTGCCCAGAATATTGGCATCGTCGGTGAAGGCGCCTTCCTTAATCAGTCTGTCGAAGGTGGGGGTCTTCGCTTTCAGCAGGGCGTCGGGGCGGGTGCCGTCCATACCAATGATGAGGACATGCCTGTTGGATTGATCAGCGGGTTCTTTTGCCTGAACTGTCTGCAGGAACAGAGACGCCAGCAGGCAGCAGAGCAGACCGGCACAGAATTTTGAGCGGTTCATCACATTCACTTTCATCAGAAGACAGAGAAGGACTGACGGTCAGCGCACTGCTGTACCGCCAGAGCATTCCTCAGTATAGAGAAAGTGCGCGGCGGAATTCAATTAAGAGGAGATGAAGCTATGGTTAACCCGTCCCCTCAATGATAAGGGAATTGATTCCTGCAGTAAGCAGCTGCAGACATTATTGGTCTGTGGGTTTGAGCGTGACGCCAGCTCCGATTACTGCGACCCAGGGATCGGCTTTGGTTGGTTCCGTCGCGATCACCCAGATTTGTGCCTCCCCCTTTTTCAGAGCACAAGTGGTAAAGACGGGAGCCTGCTTCGGCAGAGTGCCGCTCCAGCCGGCTGCCATCAGCGCATCGACTACGGCCTTGCCCACCGCGAATGCGGAACCCGATTTGACCTGCATCCGCAGAGCGTACGGTTTTTCCTGCTGCACTTTAAGACTGTCTTTCGTCAAAACAGCGACTTCCGGTTTTTCGCCTTTACGATACGTGGCTTTGCGCCCCTCTTCTTCGTAAGCAAGAACTTCTTCTTCCGCCACTTCAGCGGCGGTCTGATGTTTGATTCGCACGCGGGTGCGGCCTTCAAAATCGTGAGTGGTGATCGTAATCATCTGCTGTCCCGGTTTGCGGAAGATAGTGAGCTTCTTCCATTTGATGGCAACCGGCTCGTCGGTTGTGGCCTTCCAGCCCTCGGTCGCCAGGGCCTTGCGATAAAAATCGGTTACCGCCTCGAGAGTGGCATTGGTATCGAAGGACAACTCGGAGGTCATATCGGTGTAACGAAATTCGATGGCATCCGGGAAAGCCGGCAGAGCGAGCGAGAGCAGCGAACTGGTATAAGTAATTGCGGTTTTGCCTCCCTGGCCTGGTGCACTCATGACGTTTACCATCACCAGCACCGCGTTCTGACGATAATAGGCCGTGGTACTGGCGCTGCCGTAGGGGGACCAGCCTGCTTTCAGCATCAGATCGCGACACTGTTCCGCCGTCTCTTTCACAGGGGCTTCGGTTGTGTACATGATGGTCGCTGGAAAAGCATAGACCTGCTTCGCTCCCTTAGGGACCGGCAGGGCAGTTAATGGAATATTGCCGTAGCGTGAGAAGCTCACGTTGACCGGACTGGTAGGAGTAGGCTGCATGACCGAGAGGTTGAGGTGAAAATCACCGTGTGTGAACTCAACGCCGGCGAAGGGGCCTTTGCGACGGCTGCCTGCGACTTCTTTCCATCCCCGCCCGGTCAGTTCTTTGACATTAAAGTCGAAGATTTCTTTGAGAGGCTGCTTAGCCGTGTAACTCAACGTTGCCATTCTGCGGGGGCCTTGCGTCGCGGCGCCGGCGGGTAAGGGGAACGTGGCCAGGTCGAGAACGGCTTCTGCTTCAGCGGTTGTTGCCGCCTTACCGGGGGTTTTCGTGGACGCTGCTGTTAAGGAGCTGGCACCGGCAATGAAGAGAGTTGAGAGCAAACCAGATACGACAACCAGAATGAGACGGGGGACGCGCATTTCAGAGGCACTCCAACGGGTGATTCCTGACCTGAAATCCTTCGCGACTGCGTTTTCAGTTGTTGTCTCAGCGAGGCCGTTTCTGGAAAACGTTGACGAGTATGCTCTCTATTTTACCCGTCGGCAGGAGAAATCTGCCAGTCCAATTTTTTTGAAAAGTAGAGAGGAAGAACGCCTGAAGACTTGGCTTCAGGCGTTGCTGCCCCGTCGAGTTATTCAAAGGTCAGCGTGACCTTATCAATCATCGGTTTTGACTTGTTGGCGGTCGTGTCTTTCAGTTTCAGCTCAAAGCCGAAGCCATAACCGGCGGGTAAACTGGTCAGGTCGAGTTGAGCCGGTGTTTTTTTGACGTGTTTGGAGAGGCCGGGCGTGTAATCGTAGGTCTCTTTGACTTCCTGCCAGTCGGTCCAGGTATCGAGTTTGCCGTCGTTGTCGGTGTCTACGCCGACATGGGCCTCGACCTGTTCTACCCAGGGTCCGGGGCTGGTAAAATCAGTTTTCTGCTGGGTGAAGAGATAGAAGCGACCTTCGGCAAAGCCGATATCGGGGTCGGGGTGTCCTTCGCCGATCTTGTCGCACCAGGCAAAAGGTCCGTCGATACGGGGACTCGTGAACCAGGCGACGCTCATGTGTCCGCCGCCGGCGGGATCGTAATCGCCGAAGAGGTAGTATTGTGAACCGACGCAGATGGGGGCCCAGTCGCCGTAGGCTTCCTGTTCGGGCTCGTGAACGTGGTATTTCCCGATGTTGGTGTTCCAGTCGGGGTGCTGCAGCCAGTGCGGGTGTTTGTATTCAGCGATTTTGCCGGTGTCCTTCGTGCGGTTGTCGACGGGTGGGGCGAGGAACTTCCAGTCCGTGACGCCATCTTCGCTGACCGCGTGAGCAGCCAGCGGGGAGTCCCATGAGCGTTTGCTGGCGTTGATGGGGCTCCAGTCTTCGAGGATCACGTGGAAGCGTCCCTCCTTATCGCGAATGAAGCCGGCGTCGGAGCCGTGTGAGGGATCTTTGACGGCCAGGCCCATGTCTTTGCCGGGTTTGCCGTCGGTGAGATCTTCGTCGATGTAGACGTGCGGGTCCTGGTCGTTGGGGTAGTCGTAATAGATGTAGACCTTGCCGTCTTTATATTCGGCGCTGGTCACCCAGCGGGAGAAGGCTTCGGTGACGGGTCCGTGGTGTACCCAGTTGACCATGTCGCGACTCTGCCAGGCGTGGTAGCCGCCGAGTCCTTTGTTGAGTCCCCCCGGTGCATCAAACTGATGTTTCCAGGGCGTGGTCTGCAGCTTGACGTCGAACCCGTCGAGTTTAGCGGCTTCGGGTTGGAAACCTTTCTTTTTCTTCACGCCGCCGTAACGTCCGAAGACCCAGTAATTATCAGGACCGATGGGCAGAAAGACGGGAGCATCCTGCAGATTTACCGGGCCGAGGTTCGCGACGGGTTCCCAGTTCTGCCAGAGGGGAGACTGCTGGACGACCAGCGATTTCGCTTTGTGTTTCTTTTTAAAGCGTTCGACTTCACTGACGAAGGTGGCTTTGCTGTCAGTGGGAACCGCAGTGCCGTCTTTGAATTCCAGGTGCGTCTGATAGTTGGCTGCAGCGGTCCATTGCTGTTGTGTGTCGATCACCCAGTCTTCAGCGACAGCAATCGTCGTGAGTGAAAGAGAGAGCAGGGAACTGAGAATGAAGCAGGCTGGATGCTGAGGCATGGTTCTGGTTTCCGATGAAGTTGCGCGAGGTTCAGAGGACTCCGGGAGTGAACGGGAGTGTGATGCACACACTCCCCCATTCCCTTCACAGTAGCCTGCGTGTTGAGAGATTGCAATGTGCGGTTCCCAGTGGCCAGTGCTTTGTTGTTGAGATGGTACCTGCGTAGAGTTAGAATCGCAGGTTGAGTGATCATTAATCACCTTCACCTTATCAAGAGGTTTATCATGTACCGCAGCCTGCTGTGTCTGATTGTGTTACTGTTACTGATTCAACCCACGGAGGCGGAAGAGCGCCGTCAGCCGAACATCCTGTTTATCCTGGTGGATGACCTGGGCAAGGAGTGGATCAGCAGTTACGGGGGTGAAGGAGTCTGGACGCCGGCCATCGATCAGCTGGCGACGACCGGAATGAAGTTCAACAACGCGTGGTGTATGCCACAGTGCACGCCGACGCGGGTGACGCTGTTGACAGGTCAGTATCCGTTCCGGCATGGCTGGACGAATCACTGGGATGTTCCCCGCTGGGGCGCGGGTGCGCATTTTGATCCGAGTTTAAATACGACATTTGCGAATGTACTCCGCGACGCCGGTTACAAAACGTGTGCGGTGGGGAAGTGGCAGATCGACGATTTTCGTGTCGAACCGAAGGCGATGGAAGAAGCGGGCTTCGACGACTGGTGCATGTGGACGGGGTATGAAGCAGATAACCCGCCGAGTGCCGAGCGGTACTGGAATCCCTATATCAATATCAAGGGGAAAGGGAGCAAGACCTTTCAAGGTGAATTCGGTCCCGATATTTTCTGCAATTACCTCGCGAACTTCATACAGAAACACAAAGACGAGCCGATGCTGCTCTATTATCCGATGGTGCTGACACACAGTCCGCTGACGACGACGCCCGACAATAAACAGGACTTCGAAAACGATAACGACCTGGGTCAGAACGAGCGAAAACAACGGATGTTCGCCGGCATGGTGCGTTACACCAACAAGCTGGTCGGACGACTGCTCATTGCCCTGGACGCTGCCGGGGTGCGTGAGAATACGATTATCGTCTTTACTACCGACAACGGTACCGGCGGCCAGAGTAACAAACGCAATGGTCGTATGGTGCGGGGTGGTAAGACGAAGATGACTGAGCAGAACGGGACGGCGATGCCGTTCATCGTCAACTGCCTGGGTACGGTGCCCGCGGGTGTGGAGACGGACGCCCTGATCGACTTCACCGATATCCTGCCCACGTTTGCCGAGCTGGCAGGAGCCAAGCTGCCGGCGGATCGCGTGGTGGATGGGAAATCGTTCGCACCGCTGATTCTGGGAGAGACGCAGACAGGGCCGCGGGAATGGATTCTCTCAATGGGAGGCGGGCCGGCGGCGCTGCGTGACGGACGCGTTCAACCCGCGCTGGATTATGACGACCGTGTGATTCGCGACAAAGACTATAAGCTGTGGATCAATGCGAAGGGGAAACCGTTTAAGCTGTATAAGGTCAGCAGCGACGCGTGGGAAGAGAAGAACCTGATCGACTCCAATGATCCTGAAGACCAGGCTGCTCTGAAACGGCTGACCGCAATCGCAGACCAGTTCCCGGAAAAAGATGCTGCTCCACGGTACGAAAAGAATCCGCCACAGAAGTGGGATCAGAAACCGGGAATTCTGGGCGGGAGTAAAAAGAAAGCGAAGCGGAAATAATCAGTCTTTTATGAACCACGAAAGACACGAAAAAGGTTTTTGTGGCGAGTCTGTCCTGATCCTTGAAAGATAACAATACATGAGCAGTACTGAATTCTGGTTAACGCCGCTGATCCTGTTGCCGGGAGTGGCGTTGCTGATTGGTTCGACTTCGGCCCGCTTTGGTCAGATTCATACCGAGTTTCACCATCTGCTGGATCACCCCGATGCGGGGGCGCAGATTCTGTCACGCAACCTGCAACAGCGGGCGCGGCTGTTCCGCGACGCACTGGCGAGCCTGTATGTCAGCGTGGGACTGTTTTCGCTGGGGAGTCTGCTGGGGGGCGTCGTGAATCTCTGGCGGCCGCAATCGCTCTGGTTTGTGGGCGGGCTGATCATCGTCGGCATCGGCTGCGTGGTGTTCGCCTCGGTGCAACTGGTGCGTGAATCGCTGTTGAGTCTGAATGTGATCGACGAACACTTTGAACGGATCGAGCGGGATTGTGAGCGGTAACGAACCTCACTTCTCCGCCGGAAACTGTTTCATCAATTCTGCGGCCGCCTTTTGTGTGGCTTTCCAGTCGCCGGTTTCCTGGGGGATGACTTTGACGATGACGGTGAAGTCGAGCTTGTCTCCCTGCTTGAAAGCCTGGCCGTCGTTGTGGCGGAGGTAGTATTTGTGGTAGCGGTCGAGGTCCCAGATCATGCTGGCGCTTTTGTTGCCGGTGATGACGCGGGGAGTGTAACAGAGCACGCTGAGCTGTTCGGCCGGATTGAACTGGGCGACCCAGGATGTGTCCTGACTGACGGCCATTTTCTTGGAGTGCGAGAGCGGGCCGGTTTCGATGGTGCCGTCGGGGAGGCGTGCCATCCATTTCGTAGAGCTTGGCGGGAAGCAGTGCATGAAGTAATAGAGCAGGTCCAGTTCGCAGTCTGCGAGGGCTTCCAGCTGCGTGCGTTCAAAGACTTCGGAATTGGTGATCGTGGTTTCGGCGCGAACTTTGAATTTCCAGATCGTGGATACCTTGATGAACTCAATCCGTTGGCCTTTGATTGTCTCGCCGGTCTTCGTGATGGGAACTTCTTTGCCGTCGACAATGAGCTGTAATTTGTGAACGACCTCGCGGCCCCCTTCTTTGTGGCCGGTACCCCACCACTGTTCGCCTTTGGGACGCAACACAGTTCCATAGTGACCGTTGTTGAGGCTGAACTCGTACCCTTTATAAAACATCTTCTCGATGGTCCAGCCACTGGCGGCGTCCATGGGGATGGTGTAGTTATCTGTCTCGAGCGTGAGGAAGCCGGTTTCGGGAACGCCGGGATCGTAGAGTCGGTCCGGGCTCTGATCGGCGGCTGGTAACGGGCTGACAAAGAGGAGCAGGAGGGAGAGACAGCAGGCGAGCAACGTTCGGGCGAGGGTCATTTCAAACTCTTTTCAACAGGCGGTTGACAGGTGTTTCGCCCGTGAATGTACCGGCGAAAATTCAGATTCATGCGTGATAACTTAACGTTGTTTATGATATATTGAAAGTGATTCATAAAGGAACGATTTTATTCCAGCGCTGCATTAATTTGAATGAAACGAGGTAGATATGTGGAATCCGACCATTTCGCGACGTGGTTTTCTGTATGCAACGGGCGCGGCCTGCTGTAGTGCGTTGTTGCCTGTGAGTGCAGCTGCCGATCCGGCGCAACAGGCGAAGAAATACAAGAAGCTGGACTGCCACCTGCATATCAACCACAAGGGGCGCACGATTGAAGATACGATCAAGCATATGGATAACACCGGAACGGATAAGGCGTTCATCCTGCCTTTAGAGACGGGAGAAGGGGGCGTGACGCTAAGGACCGAAACCGTACTGCATGCGTTTCACCAGTACCCGGAGCGTCTGATTCCGTTCTGCCAGACCGACATTCGTCAGCCGGATGTGATCGAGCGAATTCGCGCTTACCACCTGCTGGGCTGCCGGGGGATCGGCGAACAGAAAGAGCATCTGCCTTTGAATGACAAACGGGTGGAGGCGGTCATTGCGGAGTGCGACGAGCTCAACTGGCCGATCACAATTCATTTCCAGGATGACAAAAAAGGATTCAACCAGGGGATCGAACAATACCTGGAACCGTATCTAAAGAAATACCAGCGGGTGCGGATCATCGGTCATGCCCAGTCCTTCTGGTCGCATATCAGTGCCGATGTTCCGTCGCCGGATAAGACACTCTATCCGCGGGGACCAGTCAAGCCGGGTGGACTGCTGGATCATCTGCTGAGCAATTATCCGAACCTGTATGCGGACATGTCCGCCGGCAGCGGGTTTAATGCGCTGTCGCGAGATGAAGAATTCACCGCCGGTTTCCTGGAACGGCATCCGAAACAGATGCTGTTCGGCAGTGACTGTCCCTGTAGCGACGGTCGAGGTGGCGAGTTCAATGGTGTCTGTTACAGCACGCGTCTGCAGGAGTTCCTCGTGCGGATGGTGAAAGATGAAGCCACGCTGCAGGACATCTTCTACAACAACGCCGAACGCGCCTTGAACGGGAATGCGTGAGAGGGAAGGAAAAGCTGATGCGAAGTTTATGCCTGTCATTGCTGACGGGAGCGATGCTGTTACAGACTGCGATGGCGGATGAGAAAGCGGCGGACGCACTCTCATCGTTTCAAGTGAAACCTGGTTTTCGTGTCGAACTGGTGGCATCAGAGCCCTTGCTACGTGATCCGGTGGCGCTGGCTTTCGATGAAAACGGTCGGATGTTCGTGGTGGAGTATCCGGAATACAACCAGCAGTTCGCGAAAGACAAACAGCCGGTAACAGGCAGCGTGCGAATGCTGGAAGATACCGACGGGGACGGACAGTATGACAAGAGCACGGTATTCGTCTCGGATCTGGCGGCGCCGTCTGCGGTCGCCTGTTATGACGGCGGACTATTCGTGGCAGCCGCCCCCGACCTGCTGTTCTGTAAGGATACGGACGGGGACGGCAGAGCCGATACGCGGGAGGTGGTCTTCACCGGCTTTCGTCGGCTTGAGAACCGGACCGATCCCTCATTGAACACGCTGCTCTGGGGACTCGACAATCGCTTTCATGCCTGCACCAGTTATTCCGGTTCGGAAGTTCGAGCAGTGAAACATCCAGGTGAGAAGGCTCGTTCGATCAGAAATCGCGGGTTTCTGTTTGATCCGCGGACGCTGCACTTTGCTCTCTCCAGTGGCGGCGGACAGCATGGACTAGCGATCGACGACTGGGGGCAGGAGTTTCTCTGCTCGAACAGTTCGCCGGTCAAGATGCTGATGTACGACGATCGCTACCTGGCGCGGAATCCGTATCTCAAGGCGCCGGCTCCCGCGGTGGAAATCACCGAAGGGGGGAAGCATACGCAGCTGTTTCGCATCAGCCCGGAGGAATACTGGCGGCAGGAGCGGACCCGCCTGCGAAACGAAGGCAAATTCCGGGGGAGCAATGAGGGGGGTAAATCGTCCGGCTTCTTTACCGCAGCGACGGGGGTGACGATTTACCGGGGCGATGCCTGGCCGGCAGAGTATCGGGGAAGCGTGTTTGTGGGTGAGCCCGCGAATAACCTCGTGTTTCGGGGACAGTTGGAGCCGGACGGCGTGGGTCTAGTGGCCCGACGGGCGGATGCAGGTCGCGAGTTTCTGGCTTCTATGGATACGCGGTTTCGTCCGGTGCAGTTCGCTAACGGGCCGGATGGTAATCTGTATGTGATCGACATGAACCGCGATTTGATTGAAGGGGCGATGTTCCTGCCGCCCGAGTTACTCAAGAAAGTGAATGTCAACGGCGGTGATCAGCGGGGACGGATCTATCGGATCGTGCGGGAAAACTTTGAACAATCGCCGTTACCGCAATTGGGCAAGGCGACGACGGCGGAACTGGTGCGACTGTTGTCCCATCGGAACGGCTGGCATCGCGATACCGCGGCCCGACTGATTTACGAACGACAGGATCAGTCGGCGGTCCCCCTGTTGAAACAACTGGCTGTTGAGTCAGATTATCCAGTGGCTCGAATGACGGCTTTGTACGCTCTCAAGGGACTTGAGTCACTGGACGAAGCGAGTCTGCTGCGGGCACTGAAAGATGATGTACCTGAAGTGCGGGTGCATGCTCTCCGGCTGGTTGAGCAGCGGGTACAGGAATCAAAAGCCGTGCGCGATCAACTGCTGGCGATGGGTGAAGATCCTGCACTCAAGGTTCGCTATCAGCTGGCGTTTTCGCTGGGAGAACTGAAATCAACGACGGAGCGGAACGCAGTGTTAGCGTCGCTGGCGATGCGGGATGGTCAGGACCAGTGGATGGAACTGGCGATCTTGAGCTCCTTAGCGGAGGGGGCAGGGACCGTGTTTCAGCGGCTGGCCCACGAGGACGCATATCCTCGCTCTCAGACAGGCATTCGTTTTCTGACAGCCTTGGCCCGACAGACGGGGGCTGCAGGTCGTCCCCAGGAAACAGAGGTTGTGCTTAACAGTCTGCTGCAGTGGAGCGCTGCTCAAGAGCAACAGGCAGCGGTACTGCTGACGTTACTGGCAGCACAGCCGGAAAAGACGCGTCGCGAGTTTCTGAATCGTCACCAGGCATCACTGAAGCCGATTATGGGACGGGTGCTGGAGGAGGCCCGGGCAGCGGCACTCAACACGCGGCTGCCAGTCAATCAGCGACTGACGGCCATTAAGCGGCTGGGGTTCGCTCCCTACGCGGAAGTGTGGGACGTGTTCAGCGAGTTACTCGAACCTCAGCAGGTGAACCCGGTGCAGGTAGCTGCGATTGTTCAACTGGGACAGTTTCCGGACCAGGAGATCGCTGCATTGCTCATCAGCGGCTGGCCGAAGATGACACCGGAGTTGAGAACCAAAGCCGCTGAGACGCTGCTGTCCCGTGCTGCCTGGAGCGGTGCACTGATCGATGCGATCGAAGCCGGAAGCATCGGTCGCGGGGACCTGAGCCCGGCACGGGTAGATCTGCTGAAACAGCATCCGGACAAACGACTGGCCAGTCGGGTCAAGCAACTGTATGCAGACCGTTCGCTGGCACGCCGGGACGAGGTGGTTCAGCAATACCAGTCCGCTCTGAAAACGAACGGTGATGTCGCCTCGGGCAAGGCGGTGTTTAAGAAGGTGTGTTCAGCCTGCCATCGTCTGGAAGGTGTCGGGACTGCGGTGGGCGCGGATCTGAAGGCGATTCGCGATCGTGGGAAGGCGGGAGTGCTGTTGCATATCCTGGATCCGAACCGCGAAGTGAAGCCGCAGTACATGAGTTATACGCTGGTGCTGGAGAGCGGCCAGGTGCTGTCGGGAATGATTGCCGACGAAAGCGTGAACAGTATCACGGTCCGCAAACCGGACGGTACGAGTACGACGGTGCTGCGGATCAATATTGAAGAGATCCGCAGTTCAGGACTCTCCTTCATGCCCGAAGGTCTGGAGAAACAGATCGACCAGCGTACGATGGCTGACCTGCTGGCGTACCTGATGAGCCTGCAGGCCAATGCTGCGAATGCGGTGAATTAAAGTCGCACGGGTACCATTCCCCCACCAGCAATTCGCCTATTTCGGATAGGTGGAAGGGAGCTGTGCGGGAGGTGGGGCGATCAGGTCATCCAGAGCGGGAATTTTCTGTGCAGCCCAGCTTTCTTTGCCAAGCTGCATCACGGTTTGCACCTGTTCTGCGGGAATCCGTGTCTGATCGCCGACTTCCAGCGGGTCATAATGAAACAGGTAGAGACGTGATGCGAATTCTGCGATCGGCAAGGAAGATTCGCCGTAGACTTCGCCGGCTCCATTGGTCGAGACGACGACACCGTTCCCCAGATCCTGACCGCTGTCGTTGTTGGGATTGAAAAAGTAAACACGGGTTACGCCGGTCTGATCGATGGCGACCCGTAATATCGTGATCGCATGCCAGCCGACAAAGCGTGCCAGTGAATCGGTCACCGCCAGCCCGACGGGTTGCGGATGAATGACCGGATTGCCGCCATTATAGACGGGGTGATAACAGGCGTAGAACAGACGAATGAAGGTTTCATACTCGTGCAGTTTCCCGTGTGCAACATCGACGGCGATGGCAAACCCGCCGCCCACCTGCCAGCCATGAAACTCCGGATTGACGTGCAGATGTGGATCCTCGCCCGCCTTGTGTACCAGTCGACACATCTCTGCATAGACGCGATCGAGGTGGGGTACCAGGACCATTGATACGGGATCGAGATCGCTGCCAACAACGCCGGCTCCACCTGCGGGGAGAAACGCCGATGAGATGCGTTGCCCGCGAAAGGTCATGAGCACGCCATCATCGCGTCCAGCCCAGGCGAGGAGTTGCAGCAGGTAGTCCGGATCGGAATAGGCCCACCAGGAGAGAGCACGCGCTGATTGACAGGTTGGGTTGTCTCCCTGGCCTACACCCAGTGGTTGGCCGAGCATGCTGAGCAGTCCCGCGAGCAGATAGACGTCCGGCGGCTGTTCGCTGCCGCAGGAAGCGATCAGTCGATTCTGCGTCGCGAGCGTCAGTGGAAGATTGATCTGTCGCCAGAGGGACGAAGCCACGCCGGGAAAATGCAGGACGGCACGTTCCAGCATACCTGAGAGACCGAGAATCGATTGACTGGTTTCCGGATGAACGGCTTTGTCGATGATGGCGTGAACCAGTTCGCGGTAGGTCAACAGGCCATCAACGCCGGTGCTGCTCAGTCCGAGGGCCGTGACCAGCAACTCGGGATTTTCTTTGACCAGGAAACGAACCAATACCGCGTGATAGGGGGATACGAGCCCGGTGTCGTACATGGAACGGGCACAGGCGCCGGCTTCTTCTCCCAGGGCCTGACTGTCGAGCGTGGTGAGCCGCTCCGCATAGACCGACGTTCCCGGATCTCCCAGCGAATTGGGACTCGGACTGAACAGGGAGCTGATGAGTCGCTCGGCCCCGGCCGGAATCATGATATTTTCGTGTTGCGGGTCGTAACAGTAGACGGCCAGCTTCGTGATCATCAGTTTAACAGGCTCGATGCGAATCGGGCGCTGCCGCAACAATCGCCAGATTTCTTCGACGAGCTGCTCGAGCAGATTATCGTAACCGATGTTCTCAGCCACATACCGCAGAACGTTCCGAGGCAGTTGAAAGGCAGCCGCGTTGACGCGAGCCGCTTCGGTCTGATGATGATCGAAGACATACTCCAGGGTCAGGGCGAGCAGTTCCTTGAGAAAGTGACTGGCCTGCTCGGCAGAGAACCCGGGACGGGAGACCTTTCGTTCGGAGAGCGCCAGGATTCGCAACTGACTGAGACATTCGAGGGTTACTGTCCAGCGATCCGCTTCTGCCAGCGTGCGCGGTACGAGGCCCGGCTGCAGGCGCGAGGGGAATGCCCAGTCGCTGCCCTCAAACAGACCGGCGGCATCAAAACGCTCCGCAGACTGGTAGACCGCTTCGACGCCTCCTGGTTTCCGCAGGAGGCGCTCAGCCGTGTCCAGCAGTCTGCTGCGATGATTCTTTTTGGCAAACAGCGGTGCCTGTTCGAGTCGCTCCAGGGCGGCTGAAAACCGCTCCAGAGCCGGCGTCAGTTCGTCGGTATTGATATTCGTCATAGGTCAGTTTTCGCCAGGGTATGGTTTCCGCATCGTGAAAATACCTGGTGAGAGGCGAAGTTATACGTAAAAGTCCAGCTCTTCCTGATGTTCCAGAAGTTCCTTCAATTGAACAGGATCTTCTCCGAAAAAGAATAAGAGCCCCCAGTGTGTGCCGAATGCGGATCGTTTGGAGACCTTGGATTCGAGCGGTTCGGGGAGTTCATGAAATTCAAAATAGTCGTGATCCAGAATTTCGTCTGGAATTTCCAGCCGATTGACGACCCAGCGGCGCGGATAGACGGCGAAACAGCCGGCATGTCCTTTGGCTTTCTTTACGTCCTCGGAAAAGAATTCTTCGATTTCCTCTTCCGTGGTTTTGGGATCGAAGACCAGCATGGAGGCCTGATAGGGATTAAAGCCGTACGCCCGTTCGATGAGCTCAAAGGCTTTGAACCCCGGCGGTCGATAGGCGACTTCGCCGAAATACATGGTCCCGTCGCTGGTGAGGAAGTATTCCGGGTGAATCTGGCCGAACTGAATATCGAACGTGTGAATCAGTTTTTCGACTTCTTCGATGATACGGGGCCGCCATTTTTCCAGTTCGGGAGACGGGGGCACGAAGACGGAGTAGCCCAGCCGGACATATTCCGAGATGTTAAGAAAGCGGATTTTCCCATCGTGGATCCAGGCTTCGACGGCAAACTCGTGCCCGTCGAGATGGCTTTCCATCAGCAGAGGAAATTCCTCGTCGGGAATCCGATAGACTTCCTCCGGCGTGCTGATCATACGATGGCCCAGGCAGCCTGCTTTATCAAAGGCCTTCACATGGATCGGGTCATCCGGATCGCCGTCGAGTTTGAGCAGTGTCTGGTTGACCCGGCGGATGAAGCGAATCACGTCGTCGCGATCGTGGGCTTCTTCAAAGATCCCGACGCGAATCCCGCCAAGCTGGGCCCGGCGTTTCATAAGTGCTTTATCGCGAAACAAAACCGCCTGGCCGTGGAGGCGTGGGTTCTGACGCAGTACGGAGTTAATGGCGCCTGCCCATTCTACGGTCTCTTCGAACAGGGGTATGGCGATGTCGACCCCTTTCTCCTGCAACTGTTCAGCGATTTCCAGCGAACGTTCATTGAGACGTTCAAAGTTCCAGGGAAGATAGGGGATTCCATGCTCGCGGGCGTAGTCTTCGGCCCACTCGGGGGCAATCACGATGTAACGCCGGTCAAAATTCTCTGCGGCTTCAATAGCGCCTAAAGACCAGCCTAGTAATGCGATGTAACCTTTATCAGGATTTTTTTCAGCCATAATAAACTTTCGTTGAGGTTCTCATTGTAAGTTTATTGCCGGCCACGCTGCGTGATGACAACGAATGATACGATCAGAATGGTGTTGGATTGCTGAAAGGGACCGACTCACAAATTTTCTTCGTTTCTTTATTCTCTCTTTTCACCTTAACGGCTGAGGACCTTAATTCCAAGGGCACTCTTTCGCAGTCTCATTCTTATGCGGAATCAGACAGAGATCGGGAACATTTAAGTGCAAATGTACCGGCGGGAACAAGGGTTTTAAGTTCACTAGACGCTTCAAGAATGGGAGTGCTATAATTATAACCCCACAGGGCCAGGAGCACTTTTGTAACGTTCCAGACAACATGCCGATCATTCCCCTCGGAATTGAGTGATCTACTACTGCGATCTTCTATACTACTGTGACAATGCGCCCGACTTCTAATTCTCCCTCTACCGCTCTGATTCTGAGCCATCCCGGTCATGAACTGCGCGTACTCGGCTGGCTGAAAACAGCTCGACCGCTGGTATTGATTCTGACTGATGGTTCCGGTCATACCACTCAGCCTCGGATTGAACTTTCCTGTCAATTGATCGAAGGGGCCGGCGGTCGTCTGGGATCGTTGTGCGGGAATTTTACCGATCAGCAGTTTTACCAGGCGATACTCGATCAGGATCTGGATTTCTTTACGCAACTGCGAACTCAGATCTGCGAGACACTTCAGGAACAGCAGATCGCTCTGGTGGTGGGCGACTCGATCGAGGGTTATAACCCTTCACATGATCTGTGCCGCAGCCTGATTGACAGTGCCGTACATGATCTGCAGCAGACATCCGGTCGAACAGTGCACAACTATGAATTCCCGCTCGTGGATTCTCCCAGTGCCTGGTCAGATCGGGATAGAGCCTGGTGCCACGCACTCAGTCAGACCGAACAGGCATGGAAGCTAGCCCAGATTCGAGATTACGCCCGGAAAGTGGGAGACACCCTGCTCGAAGAGGTCGAAGAGATGCTCGCGCAATTTGGAGACGAAATCCTGGGGGAGGAATGGTTTTCGCCATCCATCTCGGGTCATGAACTGAATCATTTTGAGGAGACACCTCCGTTCTATGAGCGGCACGGGGCCCGTCAGGTCTCAGCGGGATACTATGATCGCGCGATCGAGTTTCGTCAGCATATGCTTCCCCTGATTTCCGCCCTGGGGAGGGACGACCGCGCATGACGTCCCCCCTGCGGATCCTGTTGACGAATAATACGCTCGCGTTGCGAGCCGGTTCGGAACTGTTCCTGTCCGACGTGGCGCAGGGACTGTTGCGTCGCGGACATCTGCCGGTGGCGTATTCCACAACACTGGGAGACCTGGGAGAAGAGTTACAATCGAAGACGATCCCCGTGATCAACGATCTGAACGCACTGCAGGAACCGCCTGATGTGATTCACGCGCAGCATCATCTGGAAGCGATGTCGGCGATGCTGCATTTTCCTGAGACGCCTGTCGTGTATTACTGTCATGGCTGGCTTCCCTGGCAGGAACGTCCGGTCGTGTTTCCGAATATTTTCACATATGTCGCCGTCGATGATTTGTGTCGCGAGCGGCTGTTGACGACGCCGGGCATTGCGTCTGAGCAGGTCAGAACTTTGTATAACTTCGTCGATCTGAAACGTTATCAGCCGCGAGCGCCACTGCCGGAACAACCGCAGTCTGCGCTCATCTTCAGCAACCAGGCGTCGGATCAGAACTATGCAGGGCTGATTCGTGCAGCCTGTCGTGCGAGGGGCATCGAACGGGTGGATCTCATCGGACAGAGCTCCGGGAATGTGCAGCCTCGGCCCGAAGAGTTGCTGCCTCAATATGACGTTGTGTTTGCGAAAGCCCGTTGTGCGCTGGAAGCGATGGCCGTGGGTTGTGCGGTGGTCGTCACCGAACATTACGGGGTGGGAGGGCTGGTGACCTCACAAAACATGCAGCAGCTCCGCCGATTGAATTTTGGGGTGCGGACGATGCAGGCGGCCCCCTTAATGGAAGCCAGTCTTGTGGATGCCCTTTCCGGATATAACGCGGCAGATGCATCAAAAGTTTCACAATGGATTCGCCAGGAGGCTGACCTGGAGCAGTACCTGGATGAGCTGGAGTTGCTTTATCACGGTGCTGTGCAGCGGAGTCAGGATGAGACTGTTTCTCCTGCCAGCAAATTCAGAGCAGCGGCGAATTACCTGCAGGAACTGGCTCCGCTGGTGAAACGACAGGCAGAAGTCGAACAGCGGGCCGCCGGGTTTGAGCAACGCGCTCAACTGCTGGAACAGCAGCTTCAACAGTTGCAGTCCCAGTTGCAGGAACGGCAGACAGAACATGAACAGTCCGCACACGAATACGCGGAATTTCGCGGCTCGATTGCCGGTCGGCTGGCGTTGAAACTGCAGCGGATGAGACTCTGGCTGACCGGACCTCGCTGAAGCGGCATCTGGTGAGAAACAGATCTAGGCTTGAATGCCCAGTTTCTTCAGACAGACGACCATCGCCAGGTAGAAGCCGATCATTGCGACCGTTGAGATTCCGAAGCTGGCACCAAAGCCCATTCCTTTTTTCAGCAACCAGGGCAAAAGCAGGAAGAAGGAGAGTGAAGGCAGGACCAGCCAGAAGATACTGCTTGACAGTTCCGATACTTTGGCAGTGCTTCCCGTATCAATATAGAGCCAGATCATACCGAGGTAAGACACCAGAGGTAACGAAGCCAGCACACCACCTAAGAGTGAGCAGCGTTTGGAAATTTCTGAAACGGCAACCACCAGAACTGCCGTCACTGCGACTTTCAGGAGATAATACCACATGTGTCTGTATCCTCGCTGGCGTTGAAGTGTCCCCGTGCATACGTAACAGTGCCCCGGCCGGGCACCGCCCGAATCACTCATCCAGGCGATGACCAGCTGCGAGACCGGTAATACAGGCGGTTCAATTATTCTTCGAATTCTCCCTGGGATGGTTTACCGTCGATTTCTCCCAGTACCGTGCCGGAGAAGTCTGCGACGTTTCCGATTCCGGGATCAGTGCCGACGAATTTGGAAGCTTTCCCATCCGCGGCGTCCTGTGGAAGCAGCTTGACTGTCATGGGTGGGACCACCTTACCCTCTGCCGTTTTCGTTTCTTTGGTTGTGAGCGTCAGCTCTGTGGCTGCAACCTGAGCAGGTGATTTTTCATCGGCACCCAGGAAGAGAATCGTGCATTCATGACTGGGATGATCGACGGTGAATTCCGCATGGTACTTACCCAGATCAAAAACGACCCCGCCGTTGGGACCGGTTCCGTGAGAATGTGCTTCCGCATGATTTTCTTCTGAATGTGCTGCGGGCTCAGCGGCCGCTTCGGGAGGTGCCGATTCAGGGGCGCCTTTATCCGCACAACCTGTTACGAGCAGAGCGGCGAAAAGTAAGCCGGAGATGTTCAGATTTTTCATTTCGTTTTCCTTTGCTTGAGAGAAAATAATCAAGAGTGTTGTTGTGTTGCAGTCCGCAGGAGTTCTGCATCCGATGTCTCGCTGCGAACCAGTCGATCGGCATCCTTGCCAGAGAATTTCCAGAAGAGTCCCGGGTGGATAAAGAATTCACAGAAGGTGGATGTAACCAGGCCTCCCAGAATTACAGTCGCGACGGGATAGAGAATTTCCAGTCCCGGTTTATTTCCACCCACAACCAGGGGAATCAGGGCGATTCCGGCTGTGAGGGCGGTCATCAGCACGGGAGCCAGGCGTTCCAGGCTGCCGCGAAGTACCATCTCGGGAGAGAAGCTTTCCCCTTCCTCTTCCATTAAATGGAAGTAATGCGTCACGAGCAGAATGCCATTCCGAACGGCAATTCCCCCCAGAGACACGAAGCCCACCATGCTGGCGACCGTGAGGGTCTGGTTCGTTAAGACCAGCGCGAAGACACCTCCGATGAACGCCGTCGGGATGGCATTCAGGATCTGGAAGGTGATGCGGGCGGAAGGATAGAGCATCATCAGTACAATAAAGATCCCGGCGACCGAGACGGCAGCCAGAATGGTAATCAGGAGTGTGGCCGAACGTTGCGCTTCAAACTGCCCGCCGAATTCCACAAAATATCCGGTTGGCAGTTCGACTTCTGCTCGAACCTGCTTTTCAATCTCAGCTACGGTACTGGCCAGGTCGCGTCCCGAAACGTTACAGCGAATGGTCTGCCGGCGGCGCACATTTTCCCGGTTGACCAGGTTCGGACCACTGGCGGAAGCGGGAAAGTCAGCCAGCTCCCGTAAGCGAATCTGTCCTCGTCCATCGGGGAGTTCGAGCCTGAGTGTGCCGAGGTTATAAGGATCGGAACGATACGGTTCATCGAGCTTGATGACCAGATCGAAGCGCCGCTGTCCTTCGAGAACCTGAGAGACAGCTTCCCCTTTGAGGGCAGTCTCGACAAAGCGGGCGACGTACTCCCGGCTTAATCCGAAGTAAGCCAGTTCGTCGGGCTTGAGCACCACGTGCAGTTCATCGACGCGTTCCTGCGGATCGATGATCGGCGGTGTTACACCGGGAATGTCTGTGATGGCAGTGCGAACGTCGCCTGCCAGTTCACGGAGCTTATCGAGATCGTCGCCATAGAGTTTGATGCCGACCTGGGCTTTGACGCCGGACAGCATGTGGCTGATCAGGTGAGAGAGTGGCTGCTCTGCTTCGATGCCGACTCCCGGGACGTTGGTTTTCAGGTCGGAAAGCAAAGTTTCCAGGAACTCATCGCGGTCGTAATCCGCTTCCGGATTCATGGTCAGAATGTATTCGCCCACGTTGACGGGTTGAGCATGTTCATCCCGCTCAGCACGTCCGGTCCGGCGGAAAAAGTGCAGGATCGGGCCGCGGGGATTGTCCTTTGACTTCTGCATTTTGACCAGTTGGGCATCGATCAGCGAGGAAGCTTCGTTAGACGCTTTGAGGGAAGATCCCCCCGGCAGGGTGACGTTGATCTGTACGCTGCCTTCGTCGAATTTCGGTAGAAAGTCAGCTCCCAGTCTGGAGAGTTCCCAGACGCTGACACCGACCAGGCCCCAGGTCAGTAACAGCAGCAGAGCGGCATGCCGCATACTGAACCGGATCAGATATCCGGCGCCCCATTTCAGAAATCGCAGCAGCCGCCCATCCTGATGCGTGTGGGTGGCTTTGGCCTGGGGAAGAAGGTAATACGAGAGGACCGGGGTCACCGTCAGCGAAACGAGCAGGGAAGCCAGGATAGAAACAATGTAGGCGACACCGAGGGGAACAAACAGACGTCCTTCGACTCCCGAGAGGGCAAACAGAGGCATGAAGGCCAGCACCACGACGGCGGTTCCAAAGACAATCGCCGAACGGATTTCCCGACTGGCTTCAAACACGACAACTATCGCCGGTTTGGGATCGGGGCTGATGTTGTTTTCTCCCAGCCGACGGAAAATATTTTCCACGTCCACAATCGCATCGTCGACAAGCTCTCCGATAGCGACGGCAATGCCTCCCAGGGTCATCACGTTGATCGACAGTTCGGTCCCCGTAATCACTCCTACCACGCGGAACACGAGTGTCGTGATGACCAGCGAGAGGGGAATGGCTGTGAGGGTGATGAAGGTTGTCCGCAGGTTCAAGAGAAACAGGAACAGTACAATCACCACCAGTACCGCCCCAATGACCAGCGCCTCTTCGACATAGTAAATTCCGCGGTCGATGAAACTCTTCAGCTTAAACAGTTTGGTATTGATGACGATGTCGGCGGGCAGGGACGTTTCCGCATCACGGAGTGCCGCCATGACGTCGTCGGTCAGCTTACGGGTATCGGCGTGGGGTTGTTTGACGATGGTAATCACCACACCCGGGTGTCCGTCGATACTCGCGTCTCCGCGTTTGGGTGCGGGACCTTCGACGATCTCGGCCACGTTCTCCAGCAAAACCGCCCGGTCCCCATTCATCTTCACGGGCGCCTGGCGTAGTTCTTCGAGGACATTATTGGTCAGCGCACCGAGTCGGCCGATGACCCGTACGGGTCGTTCGGTCTGTCCGCTGAGGATAAATCCGCCGCTGGCATTCAGATTGTTCGACTTAACGGCTTCTTCGACATCCTGCAGGGAGACATTATATTCCTGCAACTTGATCGGATCGACGAGGACCTGGTACTGTTTCTGATCGCCGCCCATGACGATGACTTCAGCGATGCCATTTAATTTGAGCAAGCGGGGTCTGATCAACCAGTCTGCCGTGGTCCGCAGGTCCATCTTTTCTTCTAAAGGCGTGGGAAAGACAACGTCGTAGGAACGTTTATTCCAGGTAAATGAAACCTCTCGTCCCGGGAGGGCCGGGTTCCAGTGGGGGGCCTGCACTTCGACTTTTTGCCACTGGTCGGGATCGTTGCGTACGACGGGATCCCAGACAGTGAGCACGGGGCGTCCCTCCCGCTCAGTCCGCTCTGCGAGGAGGTCGGCCCGCTCCAGCGGCGCAAGCAGCCCCCCTTGTGGTCCCTTTCGACGATGGATTCCGACGTGCAGAATCTGTCCCATGATCGAGGCCTGGGGAGTCATGATCGGTCGGATGCCCGGCGGCATGGGAACATTGGCCAGTCGTTCCGAAACGATCTGCCGGGCGTAACGCGGTTCGGTCTGCCAGCTGAACTCGACGTAGATGACATTCATCCCCTGGCTGGACTGGCTGCGGACATCCTCGACGCCGTTGGCCCCCAGAATGGCCGTTTCGATGGGATAAGTGACGAGGGTTTCCACCTCTTCCGATGACATGCCGGGACACTGTGTGAGGATGACCACGCGGGGACGGTCGAGGTCAGGAAAGACGTCGATCGGCAGCGTAGTGGTCAGGTAACCGCCATACGCCAGGATGACCACACAGGCCGCCAGGACCAGTGTGCGATGAGTTAACGAAATTCGGATAATGGAATTGAGCACGGCGTTCTCCTATTTCCCTTCGTCTTCGTTTTTGTGGAGACTGCCGTCCGCGTGGATATGGTAGCCGTCGGGCAAATCATTATCGGAGGAGGACTTCAGCATGCGATTTAACTGTTCTGCCGCGCCCTGAACCACAAAGGAACCGGGGGTGAGTGAACCATCGTTGGCGATCACGGTATGGCGGCGATCCCGTTCCAGTATTCGCACCGGTTTGCGGTGGAAGGTATTCACGTTCTGAGTGAAGACGAACGCCTCCGCGCCTTCGCGGGCGACGGCGTCAGCGGGGAGCACGAATACGTTGTCCAGTTTTTCCACCCGAATCATCAACCGGACTTTCTGTCCGGGACGAAACCGCCAGAGCACCTGGGACTGCCCATCCTGTTGTACCACACGCGACTGATTGTCCAGTGGCAGTCGAAAGGCAAAGGTACGGTTCACCGGGTCGATGACATTCATCAGTTTCTGGATATGAAATACCTGATCAACGGGGGGCCAGTCGCTGGAGCTGTGTTCCTGGAAATCGACTTCGACCGGCCAGCCTTCTCTGACACTTCGTTCCAGCAGTTGGGTTTCATTCCGAAAGGCACGCCCTTCGATGGCGAGCAGACGATGGTTTGCCAGCAGGCATAACATCTGGCCCGTTTTCACCTGTTGTCCGAGGTCGATGTCACTCTCCTGAATTTCGAATGTGAGCGGCGTCTGCTGACGGGATGTGTCTCCCGAAGTTTTCATCACGACGGAGGTCTCCTGCAGCTGGGAAGGGGGCAGGCGATCGGGAACGAGAATATCCAGGTCCCGCACAAAATTTCCCTGGGCGATTTCCTGCAACTGCTGGGGAGTGAAGCCTCGATTGCGCAGTTCGTGCTGATAGCCTTTGATGGCGACTTTCAACCGCTTGATTTCATTGACGACCTCGATGATGCGTGCCTCGGGTATTGCGCCCCGCGAAGTCTCCAGGCGTTTCTGTTTTTTCTCGGCCAGTGCGATGTTGTGGGTGTCTTTGAACAGATTCGTCTGCGTCTGCTGTAGTGATTCACTGAGGATGCCAATCGTATAGAGCACGTCTCCCGGTTGCACGGTATCGCCCGGGTAAAAGTTCATCTTCTCCACGACGCCCTCCACGGGAGAGATCACGCCCTGGTCGCTGCGTCCGGGGCGATCGACGATCATGCCCGGGACCTGCAGCGTTTTCCAGTACGTTTCCGGCAGGATGGATTTGACCCGCAATCCCAGGTTGGCAATCGCCTGATCTGAGAGAATGATCTTCTGCTGTTCGGAATCTTTTTTACTCCCCGATTTTTTCGAGGCAGCAGCCTGACGATCCGCGTCAGACGGATTCTGCTCCAGCAGCGGCAACCAGCGGTCTCGTAAAACGAACGCTCCGGCAATGACCACAAACACTGTGATAGCCAGGAGGGGTTTCAGTGATTTAAGCAGTACGTTCATGTCTGTCCCTTATCAGGTCGCAGATCAATGCAGCCAATGGATGTGATCTCTTTCAAATGAGAACCACAGTGAATCGAAGCGGAATATTTTCCCTGGAGAATCAGACCTTGAAGATCGCGAACTGCCAAGTGTGAAACGGGAAAATGACCGTGGGCAAGGAGAGCAATTTCAACGCCTGAAGCGAGAGGCAGCAGCGGCCAGATTCAGAATCCGATCTGGTACTGCCGGGGTGGCGTGCTTAGATCAGGATCGCGTGATGGCGCAGGAACAGCGGCGCAGCGGTATCGGGGGGCGCGCAGTCAGGCTCACGGAGGGCCGGCCCGTAAGCTGATACCACTTCGCTGACGGAATCCGCCCTAGTCAGGGACCGGAGGAGCAGGTCGTTCACATCGAGGTTGATGTTGGATCGTGCCCCGGAAGTGAGGTCGGTACTGTTCAGATAGATGGCGGAGGAATCGTGGTCGAACGGAGAATCCAGTTGACTGGAAGGTTCTTGCTCCTGTTCGGAATGCGCGTGGTCCCCATGTGCATGGCAGTGATTCCCGTGGGAATGCACGTGCCCATGTTCCGCGTCAGCCTCGGAAGAGTTCAGATGAATGTGGACGCGCAAGTCGTGTCCTGCAGGCTGGTTATCTGCATGCGCGTGTCCGAATGCGACAGACTGTGTCAGCATCACAAACGGAATCAGAATCAGGGACACGGTTTTTCGAAACATACCCATCATTTCAATAGAAGGTCTGTAAGTGTTGACCGTATTCTAACATCCGGCCAGTTAAAGTCCAGATCGACTCTCACGATGCGGAACCCGCAAATGTGATCAGGTTAAGATTCAGCACTCAGGGCAGCGATGTCCTGTCGCGGGGGTGCGCCGAAGAGGCGGCGGTATTCTCTGCTGAACTGGGAAGGGCTTTCGTAGCCGACGCGGAATGCGGCCTCGGCTGCTCTCTTCGGGACGGGTGACTGTTGTGCTGACCACCCGACTGATATTCCAATCTCATCGTGATTCGTTACAGGGGCCGGACTCTCAAAGCCGAGAGTCCGGCCCCTGTTATATTTCAGGCTTTAGACAGACACTGGTCTCGCGATGCTAATCCTGTTTTTTGGGTGTTTCGCTCTGGAACTCGCCCGCGCACTATGTACTATGGAACAGTAATCCTATGTACCTGCATACAGCAGTAACCGCTTCCAATGAGACGAAATATTTTAACAGACGGAATCCCCTCCCGATTATGAGTGACTGGTACTTCCAACAGGACGAACAAATTCTGGGACCCTATCCGTTTCAGGAACTGGTGGAACTGATGCGCGAAGCAAAGCTGGGCCCTGAAACCCTGGTCCGCAACAGTACCGAGGCGGACTGGCAACGTGCCGACTCCGTCAGCGGATTATTTGATCAAGCAGAAGAGGCCCCCACCGGGGAGATGTCATCGGAAGCTGATCCGGATGTTGACGACGAAGCCGAGACTGGCGCCTATTCGGACGAGACCTGGTCGACGACGGTGAAAGCGGCCGTGGATAAGATTGATTCACGTAACCCGAAACCGACAGAGGAAGAGCAGGAGGAAGCGGAGCCCCTGCAGATCGTTCCCGAGATCAGCCTCTCCCTTCTGCAGCGTCCTGCAGTGCGTATGGTGATTCTGGCCTGCATTCTGGTGGTGTGTGCGTGTGCCGGGGTGTATGGCTTTATTCAATGGATGGGAGAAGAGCAGGTCTATTTCCCGCTGGTCGGTGAGACTTCTCCGCTACTGTTTCTGGTTTATGCGACCTGTGCATTTCTGGTCGTGGTGATGATCGTCCCGCTGCTGTCCTATGTGTCGACCACATATCTGCGTGCGGGATACAAACTGGGAGCGCCCCTGGTCACGGCTGGTCTGACTGCGCTGTATCTGCTGCACTGGTCCGAACGGCAGAACCTGTCTTTTCCCGCGCGAAATCAGGCGGAAGCAAAACTCTTCTTCCCGTTGATGGGAGAGTGTTCGACTTTTTCCTATTGGATGTACTTCACGGACGTTTTGATTTTTGTGGCGGTGCTGACATTCTTTACCGCCCGCTGGCTGGAGTCTCATGCAGATGAAGTGTAATTATCGAAGTACTCGAACTGTTGTCACACCCCGGCAGGTGAAGTCATTTCGCGCCCGGAGAGGCTATACCATCATTGAACTCCTGACAGTCACCGCAGTAATCAGTATGCTGATTGCCCTGTTATTTCCTGCCCTGCAGTCGGCCCGGAGTTCGGCGCGGCGGGTCCAGTGTTTAAACAACATGCGGAATGTGAGCCTGGGCCTGTTACAGGCGACAGACAGTGCCAACCGGTTTCCCGCCTGTGGCTACTATGGGGACGGGACTCCGGGCACCGTGGGTTCTTTCCGCAGCTGGGTAGTGGATATTCTGCCTTACATCGATCAGGCAAGCCTGTATAACGAGTGGGACTTTGATGAACATTACCTGAAGACCACCAATGGTCCTCTGGGAGATACGTATATTCCGGTACTGATCTGCCCGGATGACATCAGTGAAGTTCCCGGACAGGGGAACCTGACGTATGTCGTGAACAGCGGCGTGGGATTTTCAGCCCTGATCGGCGGTGTGCATGATTGTCCGATTGGCCCGCTGAGCGGAAAGCTGGATCTGAACGGGAACGGGATCACCTGTAATTCCTCAACGAAAGGGGACGGCACGCCCTCCGACCGAGAACTGTTCTTTCAGATGGGACTGTTTTTCAATGAAACGTGGAAGGGTACAATTCGCGCGGAGCGGCATCACACGATGGCCAGCATCACCGATGGGACATCCAACACGCTGTTGATCTCAGAAAATATTCGCACCGGTTACAATCCGCAAGACCCCTTGTCCAACTGGGCTTCTCCGAACCCTTACCTGACCAGCTTTTATATTGGAACTCCCTGCAAGGGGGGACACTGCGCTGCAGGCAACGTCGATTACAATCTGGCAAACTCCGGAGAGAGTGCGATCAACGCGGGGATTCAGAAGTCGGAAGGGCAATCTCCCTTTCCCAGCTCACTGCATCAAGGAGGCGTGCATGCTGGTTTTTGTGATGGACATATCCAGTTTCTCTCCGAGAAGATTGACGGGAAAATTTACGCTGCCATGGCCAGCCCCCAGGGGCAGGCACTCGAGAACACACTGCTGGCCCAATAGCCACCGCATCAAGATTCGCGTCAGACGAAACATACAGACGACTTGTTGATAGAAACAGAAATCATGCCCATGTCCTATTTCAGCCGGTTCATGTCAACTGCAGCAGCTATCTTGAGCGGTTTACTGCTGTTGCTGGCAGGCGGACTCCTCACTCCGCTATCGGCGGCCGAGGACGAACAGCAAGAAGCTTCCTTTCTGGAAGGCATCCCCCAGTCAACCGAACTCAAAATCCGCAGTCAGTTTGACAAAGCAGATACGAATGGAGACAAAGTGCTGGACCAGGCGGAGTATCTGGCGCGGCTCAAACCCGAGCATCAGAAGGTGGGCCGACTGGAGTTCCTGATCAGCGATCAAGATGATGACCAGCAGATGACCTTCGAGGAATTCTTCAGAACGCCGGCTGTCCCGGCGGATTTGCGGCGGATTCCTGATCCTGTTCGAGACCGGGTCAAAGTACTGGTGAGTTCTCTGAATTCGCAATTTGCGAAATGGGACATCGACGGCGATGGGGGGCTCAGCAAAGAGGAATTCCGGGCCTCGCGGTTGAAAGAAAGTGTTCCCGGAATGGAACGGACATTCTTTCCGGAATGGGACCTGGACAAAGATGAGCAGATCACCCGGGACGAAATCACCCGTTTGCTGGAAATCGCTTATGCCGTGCGTACGCCCGAGGGGGAATTGCTGCGCGAACCGACGGGGCGGGTGGTCAACTGGATGCTGTTTCGCCATCTGGATGCGGATCATAACGGCCAGCTGAACGCGGCGGAGCTCAAGCCCCAGTTGAAAACCGATAACAAAGTTCAGGACCTGCTCAAGCAGGCAGATCAGAACCAGGATCAGCAGCTGAGCCTGAAAGAATGGAAGTCCACACGCGATTGCTGGATCGATCCATATTACTATTTCAAGCGGATCGATAAAAATTTCGACGCGCGACTCAATCCCGAGGAACTGGCCGGTGACAGTGGTTTTCACCGCGATCTGGCCCCTTACCTGATTCCTGCTTTTGACTCCAATGCCGACGGGATGCTCTCGCTTTATGAGTACCGCAACACGCCGATCACCAATCCGGTGGTGAAATGGCATGTGGGGCGGAAAGACACGAACAATAACGGCATGCTCTCGGAGACGGAATTTGACTGGAACCTGGGCCTGTCTGCCCGTTCGCTGGTGCGTGAATCATTTCACTTGCTCGACCTGGATCAGAATCGACAATTGGATGAGGGCGAGTTCTTATTCACTACGAATGCCCAGACGCCCCGCAAAACGTTTGACAAAGCAGATACGAATGGCGACAAGGTGCTGGACCAGGCAGAGTACCTGGCGCGGCTCAAGCCCGAGCACCAGAAAGTTGGTCGTCTGGAATTCCTGCTCGGCGATTTTGATCAGGATCAGAAGATGTCATTTCACGAATACTTCAGCACACCTGCGGTCCCTCTGGGGCAGCGGCGGATACCGGATCCAGTTATAGACCGAGTCCAACAACTGCTGGCTATGCAGGAAAAACGGTTTCGTGCACAGAAGGACGATATCGAGAAGCAGTCCGCTTCAGAAGCCCCCGAAACACCAGAGAAAGACGGTTCATCCGAGACGAAAAAGCGTTTGAATCGAGTGACGCAGCGCCCTCCCGGGTCTGTTTTTGAATGGAATGGGAATCGCAATTTTTCACAAGAGAAGAGTAAACTGTTCCTGGAAATTGCTTATGCGGTGCGTACGCCGCAAGGCGTGCTGTTGCGTGAGCCTTCGGGGCGGGTGGTGAACCTGAGGCTGTTCCGACATCTGGACACGGATCGCAACGGTCGACTGAGTGCCGGGGAACTTTTGCCCCAGTTGCAAGCAGAAAACAAGGTCGAGGAACTGATCAGACAGGCGGATGCCAACCAGGATCAGGAATTAGATCTGGAGGAATGGAAGACGACGAGTGAATGCTGGATCGATCCGGTTTATTACTTCAAGCGAATCGATAAAAATTTCGATGCGCGTCTCGATCCTGCGGAGCTGGCCGGTGACAGCGGTTTTCATCGTGATCTGGCTCCCTACCTGATTCCAGCATTTGACGAAGACAAGGACGGGGTGCTATCGCTGTATGAATACATGAATACTCCTATTACCAATCCCGTGGTGAAATGGCACGTGGAACGAAAGGACAGAAACAACGATGGAAAACTGTCGCGCCTCGAGTTTAACTGGAGTACCGGACAATTGGGGATGAGCCTGATCAAGGATTACTTTGACAAGCTGGACCTCAATCAGGACCAGCATCTTGATCAGCGGGAATTTATTGTGAAATTCGACCTTTCCCGTGCACCGCGGGATCTTGTGTTTCAAAGCCTGGATCAAAATGACGATGGCCGGCTCTCGATTGATGAGGTCTTCGCTGCGACTCAGGAAATTGTACGTTTCAAAAATAACATTCACTACCAGCGGGTGCGGACCAAATTCGAAAAAGAATTTAAAGCACTGGACCTGGATCACGACGAGTCATTGAACCTGGCTGAATTTCAGGAAAAGACGGCAGTGGTCATGCTGCCGCCATACAGTTACAGCCCGCGGATGATCGACCACTTCAAACGACACGTTCCCACACCCCAAAAAAAGTACGTACCGGGAATGGTGCTCACAATCAATGTACTGCTCTTCATCTTCGTGGTCATCTATTTCGTACGAGTGAAACTGAAAAATCGTGCTGAATCGTAAGCGGTCTATTTCTTACCCAAGTGGTTAAACTCAGAAGCGTGACACGCTTCCAGTGCACAAGTTCAGGGGAACAATTCGTTATAGCTGGATCACTTGAACGAATCTGCTTAACCGTACTTCGACAAATCCTGGTGTTGCTTAAAAACAACATTTTCTTCCGCTTCCATTTGACTGCGTTCTATTGTTAAGCGAGCGAGGAAGAAGCCTGCTGACGCTCGTTATTCCGGCGGTGATGAATCGTCCGGTTTTAACGAATGCGTATTGTTTCACTTCTGGTGATCCCGTCTTCATTGTTCGCTCAGAACATTCAACCAGTCTCGCTGCCGCTCGCAGAGACTGTCTGAAACCATCCATCAGCCCACTAATGTGCTGAGCGTGATACCAAACACATGAAGAATCAGGGAGGGGCGTTCTCAAGTTTGCCTTGAATCAACGCAGCCTGCGATCCGTTTATCAAATGATGTCCGCCAGAAATTTCTACATAGCTATTTTGATCACACTTGTGATGTGCGCGCCGCTTGCGGCCGAAGAAGCCTGCCCATCCTGCGCTCCCGGACATTGTGCAACTTCCCTGGATGAGAACGCATTCCAGGCTGAGGGGCCCTTCGTCTTTTTCTCGAAGCTGTTCGACACCAGTGATTTCCCACAGCGCTGGTATTGCGGAACCTGGTCATCGGATAACGGCTGGTTACACATTATCTCGGATATCGGCATTTTCGGGGCCTATTTCGCGATTCCTGTCATCCTGCTGTACTACATGTTACAGCGGAAGGACCTGCCTTTTCCCAAAGTAATCTGGTTGTTTGCCGCGTTTATTCTGTTTTGTGGCCTGGGACACCTGATTGAAGCCGGTATCTTCTGGTGGCCCGTGTATCGCTTTTCCGGTCTGATCAAAGCGTGTACGGCGGTAGTCTCCTGGATTACTGTAGTGGCGTTGATCAGTCTGATTCCAGCAGCATTGAACCTGCCTTCAGCTGCGCTGCTGGCGAAAGAACTGCAGAAAAATAAAGATCGTCTCGAATTCGCCCTGGATTCGGGGCAGATCGGCATCTGGGAATGGGACCTCAAACACAATACAATTTATGGTGATCAACGAACACAAGATATATTCGAGGTCTACGGGACAGAGCAGGAGTTCCGGTTTCAAGATTTCCTGAACCTGCTGCATCCCGATGATCGCAAGGGAATTGATGATCAGATCGAAGACTGCATTACCTCCGGGTGCCCGTTCAATTCGAAGTTTCGGATCATCCATGCTGACGGCAGCATGCACTACATACACGCGGAAGGCAGAGTAACTTATGGAGAAGACGGCGCACCCGAGCAATTCATCGGAGTCTGCCACGATTTCACGGAGAGTAAAATTCAGGAGAATGCTCTCCTGGAAAGCGAACAGAATTTCCGCAGTACGTTCGAGCAGATTGCCATCGGCATTGCGCTGGTCGCCCCTGATGGCAGCTGGTTGCGAGTCAATAACGGGCTGTGTGAGATTGTCGGTTACGACAGTGATGAACTGTTGAAGCTGACGTTCCAGGATATTACGCACCCGGACGATCTGACAGCCGACCTGTATAACGTTGAACAACTGTTAGCAGGCAAAATCGACTCCTACTCAATGGAAAAGCGGTATCTCCGCAAAGACGGCTCCGAGGTCTGGGTTAACCTGACGGTCTGCCTGGTTCGACATCACACGGGAGAACCCAAGCACTTCATCTCTGTTGTCGAAAATATTCAGGAACGCAAAGACGCAGCCGAGGAACTGAAAAAGTATCACGATCAGGTCGAAAAACTGTCACTGGTTGCCAGCAAGACACAGCACTCGGTGATTATTTCCGATGCGCAGGGTCGAATTGAATGGGTGAACAGCGCATTCAGCGAGTTGACTGGTTATGAACTGGCTGAAATCGAAGGCAAAAAGCCGGGCGAGATCTTACAGGGACCGCATACAGACCCGGCGACGGCGGCTGTGATTCGTAACCACCTGCAACAGCAGAAAAGTATCGCAGTTGAGATCATTAATTACGATCGTCGGCAGCGGGAATACTGGGTGGAACTCAAAATCGATCCCGTATTCGATGACGCGGGAACTTTAATCAACTTCATCGCGACACAGGTTGATATCACCGCGCGTAAGCAGTCGGAGCTGGCCTTACGCAAGGCCACCGGTCAGTTCGAACGGTTACTGACTGCTGACATTCTGGGAATCATGACCTGCCGGCTGGATGGCCGAATCGAGCAGATCAACGATGAACTGCTGCGCATTCTGGGCTACAGCTATGAAGATGCCATCGACAACCAACTCAACTGGCAAGAGTTAACGCCGCCCGAGTGGGCACCAATGGACCTGGCCGCGATTGAAGAACTGAGCCAGACGGGACACGCCAAACCGTTCGAGAAAGAGTATCTCCGCAAGGACGGAACACGAATTCCGGTGGTGATTGGCGTGACCATGCTGGACGAAGCGGACGACCTCTGTCTCTGTTTCGTGCTGGATGTCACTTCGCAAAAGGCGACCGAAGAAAGTTTGAAAATTGCCAAGCAGACTGCCGAGGAGGCGAGTCGGGCGAAGAGTGAATTTCTGGCGAACATGAGCCATGAACTCCGCACGCCTTTGAATGGCATCATTGGCATGACAGAGCTGCTGGGCCTGACGAAACTCGATCAAAGACAACACCAGTTTGTGGACGCCTGTCGCACCAGTGGGGAATCACTGCTGTATCTGATCAACGATATCCTCGACTTTTCCAAGATTGAAGCCGGGAAGCTGGAACTGGACCAGCAGGCCTTTGACCTCGAAAAGCTGATGATTGATACCGTATCGACCATGGCCTGGCGGGCCGCGGAAAAAGGACTCGAATTACCCTATTATGTCGAGCCCGCTACACGGCGCATGCTAAACGGCGACAGCAACCGCCTGCGTCAGGTTCTAGTAAACCTTATTGGAAATGCGGTCAAGTTTACCGAAGCGGGTGAAGTTGTGGTACGTGTCGAATCGGTCAGTATGACTCAGGATCAGCTCAAGGCGCGATTCTCGATTTCTGATACCGGAATCGGTATTTCAGAAGAGAAAATCGGCCGCCTGTTTCAGTCGTTTTCGCAGGCAGATACCTCGACGACGCGAAACTATGGGGGCACCGGTCTGGGGCTGGCGATCTCGAAAGAAATTGTGGAGCTGATGGGTGGAACCATCGGTATCGAAAGCGAACCTGGCACCGGCTCGACATTCTGGTTTGAGATTCCCTTCCAGGTCGTTTCAGATAGGACAGAGACATCACCCCAGACTTCCAGTCTGGAGGGTAAACGGGCTCTGATTGCGGAAGAGAATCAGACCTGGAGACAGATTCTATGTGAGTACGCGTTGGAGTTAAAGCTCGATGCAGTGGCAGTCAGTACGTTCGCTGAAGTGCAAGAAGCGATCGAAGCCGGGACACAGAACAACGTTGCCTATGATCTGCTGCTGGTGAACTCAGAGTTGGCCGGACCTGATGAGCTGAAGTTATGGAACAGTTCCCGGGAGGACCTGCCTCACACCGTGTTGTTACTCAATTCACTGGAAGACCAACTGGATTCAGAACAGAAGCGTGAAGTCGATGCGACGATCTGCAAACCACTGCATCGTCGTCAGTTGTTGAGCGTGATCGAAGGTGTATTGAACGGCCGAGAAGAGCACGGTGGCCTGAAAACAGTGGAGTCTATCGAGGAATATACGACATCGGAGCAGCCCCGACTACCAGCGGCCCATGTACTGATTGCAGAAGATCAGAGCATCAACCAGATGTATATGGAAGAGTTGCTCAAAGCGCTGGGCTGCACTTGTGAAACGGCTCTGAACGGTCTCGAAACCATTGAAGCGGTCAAACGAAGTCAGTTTGACCTGATTCTGATGGATTGTCAGATGCCGGAGATGGATGGTTTTGAAGCTTCGCGGCAAATCCGTCAACTGGAAGCAGACGGTATTTTAAGTGGTCACATCCCCATTGTGGCGTTGACCGCGAATGCGGTGAAAGGGGATCGCGAAGTCTGTCTGCAGGCCGGGATGGATGATTATCTCAGTAAGCCGGTTCAGACAAATCAGATTCGAGAAGTGTTCGCCCGACTGCTGGAACAGCAGGCAGATCCTTCTGACTCGTCTCGCGCGGATTGTGATCAGAGCGAGCAGAGCCGTGCCGAGTCGCCGATAGACAGTCAGCAGCTCTGGGAACGCTGTTTTAAAAACCTGGATTTTGCCAATTCATTGCTGAATGAACTTGAGGCCGTCGGCCCCGACCGCATCACTGAGATTCAAGAGAATGCCGATCAGCAGAATCTGACGGGAATCGCGGATGCGGCGCATGCGTTAAAGGGAACAGCCGGGATTCTGTGTGCCTCTCCGTTATATGACCTTTCGCTCCAGGTCGAGAAGGCCAGTCAGAATGAGTCATACACAGATGATCTTAACGAGCTGATCAAGCAGGTGGTTGCAGAAATGCAGGAGTGCCTGGACAGCCTGCCTAAACTACGAGAAGAATTTCAAACGATCAACGAGAACGCGAAATGAAGCAAGCATTAGTAATCGACGACGATTCCCTGGCCCGCCTGGCCATTCAAAACACGCTGCTGGAAGGTGGCTACGAGGTGCTTACAGCCGGCAACGGCCAGGAGGGGCTGGAGTTGCTCAGTCAGAACCATGCCCAACTGGTGATCTGTGACTGGGAAATGCCGGTCATGAACGGGATCGAATTCTGTAAGGCCGTCCGAAACAGCAATCTCAACCGTTACATCTATGTGATCATGCTGACTTCCAATAACCAGTCGGAAGATATCATCAGCGGGTTACACGCAGGCGCCGATGACTACGTGACGAAGCCGTTTCATCCGGGAGAGCTCCTGATGCGGGCAAATGTGGGGCAGCGGATTATTGGGCTGGAAAGTCGTGAAATGACGATCTTCGCCCTGGCCAAGCTGGCCGAGTCGCGCGATCCGGAAACGGGTGCGCACCTGGAGCGGGTTCGTTCCTACTGTCGGGTACTGGCCCTGCAGTTGCAGAAACAGCCCCGTTATCAGAACCTGGTGGATGACAACTTCATCAACCTGGTCTATGAGACCAGTCCGCTGCATGACATCGGCAAAGTTGCGATCCCCGACAGCGTGCTGTTGAAGCCGGGACGCTTGACGGACAGTGAATACGAACTGATGAAGACACATACGCTGAAGGGTGCGGAAACCTTAGCGGCTGCAGTGAAGCAGTTTCCGAATGCCCGTTTCCTGCAGATGGCGCATGACATTGCGCTGCATCATCACGAACGGTTTGACGGCGATGGTTATCCATATGGGCTGGCCGGGGAAGCGATTCCGCTGGAAAGTCGGATTGTCGCCGTGGCGGATGTGTATGACGCGCTGACTTCCAAGCGGGTCTACAAAGAGTCTTATTCCCATGAAATGGCTGCAGAAATCATTCAGAACGAATCCGGCAGTCATTTCGATCCGGAGATCGTCGCCGCCTTTCTGGAAGTGGAAGACGAGTTCATCCAGATCCGAAAAAATAATGCCGACTGCGAGAACGAGGAAGAAGAAGCCCGCAAACGTTGCGTCACCGCCGAAAAACGGTTGTTACTCTCGCACGGTGCCCTGGCATAGTCATTTCGTCGAATTATTTTCATTTCAATGACAGACCCCGCTGCCAGAAATTGAGGCGGAATCTGAAAACTGTCCTGCGCGAACGACTGCTCGATGTTCAGATTGGCGCGGTGGTGCGGTTGCTTAGAATCGGTCTGGTCTTTCTACAGACAGATGGACTGCCCCGACGATCTCCCGTGTGTTTTCATTATTGGCTTCAGTCAGCTCCTCCCATGATGTCTCAATTTTGTGAATCGGCGTGAGGGGGTCAAGCAGAATTGGGGATTGCGAGCAGAGTGAAATGCTCTCAATGTGCAGTGACTTCCGGGTGAGTGTGCTGCGAAGTGCGTTGAAAGTGCTCCGAAATGATTTGAAATGTTACGAGACAGAGGGAACCGGTGATGATTATTCCGGTGAAAAACTGGAAAAATCGACGGCGATTCAGGTGCATCTGCGTCAGTTGTGAGACAGGTTCCGGTGCACACATCGTCCGCCTCGCGCGCGAAGCACAATTGCACAACTTTATGATTCGGGAAGTGCAGATCAAGGGGAGTCTGTTCAGTTTTGGAGACAGAAGTGCGCTGGAAATCGGGAGGTGTTTTTGTTCGAAGTTGGGACCGGGTTATATCACATCGGGGCGATCCGCCTGGAGCCCACATCGGTTGTTAAGACGACATGGCTGTTAAAGCTCGCTAATATTAACTCATGTTTGACAGCCTGATGTGCCGGGTCGTCCCAGAGGTTGTTGTGTTCCCAGGGGTCGGTTTGTAAATCGTAAAGCTCGCCCAGATTCTTGTCGTGATACAGAGATAATTTATAGCGATCGTCGCGATACATGGTCGCAAAACTGCCCTCCCCGCCCGTGAAAAACGGATCGAGTGCATCAAAATATTCACAGCGAACACTCTCACGAATGTGTGCGCCCGTCTGTTCGCCCGTGAGTACAGGGAGCAGGCTCTGCCCCTGATGATAGTCAGGGATGGGAACACCCGTTAAATCGAGTAATGTGGCAGAAAGATCGAGTAATTCCACAAGCCCGGTGGCCCGCTGGTTGGCCACAAAGTGTCCCGGCCAGGAGAAAATCAATGGGACCCGGATCAAGCCTTCATAAAAACGACATCCCTTTTGTACCAGCCCATGATCTCCCAACGTCTCCCCATGGTCTGAAGTGAAAATGATGACCGTATTGTCTCGCTGTCCTGTTGATTCCAATACGCTCAGGATCCGCGCAAACTGATCGTCGATTTGAGCAATCATGGCGTAATAAAGTGCCTGAACTTTTTTCAGCTCACTGATTTCCGTAGACATCGTGACTGGCTGAAAATCAACGCGGGAAAGGAGTTCCTGGGTCGCCTTGTCAGACTGCTCAAAATGGGGGCCGGGCATCGCGGTCGGGTCGAACAGCTGCGCATATTTTTCAGGAGGCGTAAACGGGGGGTGTGGGTCATAGACATTGATATTCAGCAACCAGGGTTGTTGATGATCCTGTTCGATAAATTCGATCGCCCGATCAGAGGCCCACTTTGTCTGATGGTATTCGGGGTCCACATTCTCTTTGCTGTTCCGCATGTCATCCAGGCTTTTGCCTTGAGCACGCACCCAGTCGGCATAATCGTGTGTGCCTGCAGGCCAGTCATCACGCGGAGCATGGCTGTGCTGCCAGAGTGTGAACCCATCATCCAGGCGAGGCTCGGCGCGATGGCCGGCGCTCACTAAATGAAATTTTCCAATCAACCCGCACAGGTAACCACTCTCGGCGATTAACTTGCTGATCAGGGGTGGCCAGTCAGGAAAGGTATCGTTGCCATTTCTGGTATTATGTAAGCGCGAGGGATACAAGCCGCTCATAAAACTTGCCCTGCTGGGCGTACAGATGGGGCTTTGGCAATACGTGTGTGTAAAGGCCACCCCCTCTGCCACGAGTGAATCAACCACGGGTGTTTTCACATACGCGTTCCCCAGTGCACCAATCGTGTCAAACCGTTGCTGGTCGGTGCAATACCATAAAATATTAGGGCGAGTCATGAAACAGCCTTTGAGTTTTGAGACTTCGTGATTGAAAAAACTATGGAACCTCTGCGTGAGGTCTGTTTTGCTTTGCTGGGATGATCCAGTTACGGTAGTACAACAGAAAACACTGATGTGAACACAATTTCTGTCCCCAGACCAGTCAACAAAGCAAGTTCGATAAGAACTGGCAAATAGCTCGGTTTCCATTTTGCCATAGTTCCTCCCGTGACTGCAATCATCAATGCCGTCGCCAACCAGTAATTGAGCCAGCCCTGTTCTAACACCAGTACATAACAGCAAAGCAGTGCAAAACAACAAACGGCCAGCCAGATGCGCGGCTTGCTGCTTGAGTGACTAATCGATGACGGTGATTGGCGGAGAAAGATTCCCTGTACAACGATGATGCTCATCAAAAACAGCGTCGCCAGAATAATATAGAAAGGAAAATCAGGCAGTCGAACTGTTGAGCCGGAAACCAGTTCGCTGAATTTCTTCTCACTCTGGCTGATGTTCTCATCTAGTTTCTCGCCGCGATAAAACACTGGCTCAATCGACAACGACTGCAAACTGTTCTGCACCGAATCAGATTGCATCGTCTGTTCCAGTACATCTGCCAGCAGATCAATTCGCTCCTGTGGAGTTCCTTCAGGTGCCCACCAGTAAAACGAGTTACCCACCACGGCATCGATCTGTTGTTCGCTCGCCGTTGCAACGTCCGGCAGGACGGATTGCCTTTTGTCAGACAAGACTGCCAAAGCGCGAATCTGCCCGTCTCCCTGATAGGACAGAAATTCTGCCAGCGAAAATATGGTGGCATCGATATGGCCACCAATCAGCATGGTGTATCGCTTCTGGCCATCTCCCGATTGCACGTAATTAAAATATTCGCCACCCGATGCCTGTTCTATTTTTTTGGCAGCGAAATGGGCGAGGGCCCCGAAATTGGTACCAAATTGAACTTCACCCGGATGCTTCTCAGCATCATGCAACAGCTCAGCCAGATTTTTGTACGGGGCATTTTTCTGCACGGCAACCACCAGATTGATCTCTCCCGTCTGGGCAATCGGCTCGAAAGCCTCCGGCCCAAAGTTCACTTTTCCGGAGTATTTCGAGGTAATAATCCCTTCATGATTACAGAGTATTTTGTACCCATCAGCCCGCGCCTGTTTGACATAGCGGCTCCCAATCGTTCCACTGCCCCCCGGCTGATTGATGATGACGAATGGTTGTTCCAGCAGCTGGTCCTCGGTGATTGACTTTTGAATGATTCTGGCAAACAGGTCCGTGCCACCTCCTGCAGAAAACGGCACGACAGCCTGAATGGGGCGTTGTGGAAATTGTGTCAGCCCCTGTTGATTCGTAAAGAAGCCGGAATACAGAAAGACGAGCATGCCGATAATCGCCAGTACCGCAGTCATATGCCAGACTGGTATACCAAATCGACTCCAGACTGCGTGAGAAGCATGCTCCCCATTCTCATTCCCTGTTTCTGACGAAAGGATGCTACTCGCCTCTTCAGCAGTATTCTCTTCTAAGGTCTCGTTTTTGCTGACCCGTTTTTTGCGGAACTGACGCACGAGCGGCACAAACAGCAATAAGGCAGAGATGACGACAAAGAGTAAAGAAATGGGCCGGGTGACGATCGGTAACCAGTTCCCCTGCGATGACATTAACCCGGCGGACAGATTTTCTTCCGCAATCGGACCTAAGACAAAACCAATGACAAAGGGGGCCAATGGGATGCGGTTTCGCTCTAATACCAGTCCCAACAGCCCGAAACCAAGCATCACCCAGACATCAAACATGCGGTTCGACAGTGCAAATGCTCCGGCAATGCAAAAGGTGAGAATAATGGGCAACAAATAAGGGCGTGGGAACCGCACCAGTTTTGCCAGGAAACCGACGGATGCAATCATCACCGCAAACATGACCAGGTTTGCCAGAAAATAGGTTCCCATAATCGTATGCACGAGTTCGGGATGGTCGCTGAATAATCGCGGCCCCGGTTGCAATCCATGTAGAACTAATGCGCCGAGCAAAATAGCATCGATTACACTGCCGGGGATGCCCATCGCCACGAGTGGAATCAAGGCTCCGCCGACAGTTGCATTATTGGCTGCTTCGGAAGCAATAATTCCCTCAGCAGAACCGGAACCGAATTGTTCCGGAGTCTTAGAACTGTTTCTGGCGGCGGAATAAGCGGCGATCGAGCCGATGTTGGCACCAATGCCGGGAAGAATGCCAATAAAGGTCCCAATCAGAGAAGACCTCATCATATTCAACCATTGATTTTTCCAATCTGCGAATGTCAGCCACAGCCCCCTGTGTGTTACTGAGACGCGCGGAACCTTTTGATCAATATTCGCAATATCGCGCAGCACCTGATTGATCGCAAACAATCCTATTAAAACGGGCAACAACTTGAAACCAGCATTGAGAGGAGTGAACCCGAATGTGAGTCGTACCTCACCAGTGGCTGCAGAAATCCCCGGCATGGCAGCCAATATTCCCAATGTTCCCGACAAGAGTGATCGCGTCAGCGATGCGCCATCAATGGTCGCGATCAACACCAGAGCCATCAATACCAGAGAGAAATACTCGAAAGGCCCCAGTTGTGTTGACCAGCGGGCAATCGGTGCAGACAAGGAGACCAAAAACGCACAGGAAATTACCCCCCCCACCAGGGAAGCATAAATTCCCAACCCCAGCGCACGGCCGGGCTGTCCCTGTTGCGACATGGGGTAACCATCCAGGGTGGTCATCACAGAAGCGGGTGTGCCGGGCATGCGCAAGAGTGTACCGGTTATCAAGCCACCACTGATTGATCCCACATACATACTCACTAACAATGTCATCGCCAGTTGAGGATCAAGCGTGAACGTCAACGGCAACGTGAGAGCGATCAACATGGCTCCGGTTAACCCGGGAATCGCCCCTACGAAAATACCAAGCGATGTTCCCACTACAATCAACGTCAGGCTGAGAGGTGAAGATAATTGAACAATTGTGTTTTGAATCGCATCCATATTTTATACTGGTGCAGATGACTGCTTAACCCCTTACTCAACAGAGATCATCGATAATTCGGTAACAGAGGATTCCCTCACCCCGGTTATGATTATGATTTTTTCACACTACCAGTTCCAATTCTCCCGGGTAATTTCCCACTGTCTTCGATGATGAGAAAAGTATGGCCCAGGTTTAAGATATGAATCATGAAAAGCTTCTGCCGAGAATGATTCAAAACGGCATCGAAAATTGTTCATAACAGGATATTAGATAGTACCGCCTTTTTAAAAGTGACCGCTGCATGCTGGCCTGACATCGCAGAGGGCGATAATACTGTCTCATTTTAGAATATTACGGCATACACCGATCAATCAACTGGTTGACGGGGGCATTGTCATCTAATAGGCGATCGCACTGAGTGCGGGAAAGCACGGGTAACGCTTCGTCCAGAAGTCCCAGTTGCATCAGCACCGTGGCCTGGTCCCAGTAAATGTGCTCAGAGCTGATTTTTCCATCCTCAAAGGCAACGATGCCGACATGAGGCACAGCCAGCTGACGACCGGTCGGCTCAATTCCGGGAGCAAACCAGTCCATACGCAGGGTGTGTGTGAAACGCAGAATGAACTCATCTATGATACGGTTTTGTCCTACGCTGCGGGTGAGCAACTGCAGGCTGATGTCAGGTGGGGCCTGAGGAATAAAGATCTCAGCGTAAAATTTTCGCAAAGCCTCTTTCCCGGTTGCACCTGTATTCACAGGAACATGAATCAAGATAGGGTGATCCGTCATGGTCGCGATGGCCGCATCGGCGTCTTTGTGTTCAAACTCTGCCGCCGTATGAGCATCCCAGACATCGATCAGTTGTTTCTCTGCGTCAGTATATTGAGTCATTAGTCGAATCACTTTCAGTAAGATCGCAGGTTTGCCGTGATGATTTCAAGTTATAAGTTTAACTTCCAGATCTGCCATCTTCCAAAATTATCCCAGAATATTCGCGCGATTAATTGCCGCCCCCTATTGAACGGCACCAGTCACAAGGCTTGGTGATCTATTTATTTCCTGGCCGTCATGCTCGTCAGAGGAAGCGGAGCATAAGCAGGCGAGTAGAAGGGCTTCGCATCCGGTACCGGGGCTCTCTGGCCCGGTGAACTATGTTCCCTGATCGAGTTAAAAACTCTTCTCCAGCGTTCGATCAGTACCTTGGCTTTTCATCAGGGATCTACTCACTCCCGTTGAGCCATTTCTCTGTGAGCTTTCCGTTGAAGGATTCAATGAACCGTTTTCTCAGTGGCCTCCTGGTTCAAGTAACGCGAGCTTCACTTAGCCCCTCTGAAGCGAGTTCTTCTACCGATTAGAGGCGAATCCGGGACCATTTTGAATAAGAGCATGACCCAGGATTCCCCGTAAGACAGACAGCTCACTCAGCCGGTCCGAAACACTTTCGCTATTCAATCTTCTTTCCAGATCAATGCATAGGCACTCTATGATCAACGATATCCTTGTATAAAAACCCTGATAGCTAAATGAGATCTTCCCTTCGCATGTACACCAGATTTACTGACGAAGTACGCAGTTGCTTCACCTGCTGAATACCCAGTTTACCTACAGAACTGAGATTTAGCAGTTTTTGTTATCGTTTTTCACTTTTGAGTTGATAGTCTAACAAATCACTTCTTCAATTCGTCAGCTGATCATTTATGTGGAGGTTGATAAAAGATGTGGTTCAACGGGCCCTTGTTTGAACGATTTCGATGTAAATTTAAAATCTTCGTGAGCAACCATAAGTTCTGGACTCATCGTCGATCCTTTCCGTCTGTACAACAACAATCACGTCCATCAATATGCCAGATCGAGCTTCTGGAAGATCGTACGGTCCTCTCTGCGGCGTTTCCGGAGTTTGTCGATCCGAATCCAAGTGCTGATAATGGATTCGGTAATTCGATCGTTGCATTAAATAATGGCAATGTCGTGATCACGGCGCCTTTCGACGATGCAGGGGGAACAGACGCCGGTGCTGTCTATCTGTTCGACGGAACGACGGGCTCCCTCATTTCCACGCTTACTGGATCATCTAACTATGACCTTGTGGGAAATGCCGGGGTCACTGCGCTTACAAATGGTAATTTTGTTGTGAGTAGTTCCCAATGGAATAACGGATCCGCATCTTACGCCGGGGCGGTCACCTTCGGGATGGACTGACCGGGGTCAGCGGCGTTGTTTCTGCAACGAACAGCCTGGTGGGGGCATCCAGTTCAGATCAGCTGGGCTTCAATTCCAATGGAAATTATCCTTCCAGCGTGACTCCGCTTGCCAATGGAAATTATGTTGTGACCAGCCCCCAGTGGGACAACGGCTCGATAGCAGATGCTGGTGCTGTTACTTTCGGAAACGGAAATACAGGTGTGGTCGGAGAAATTTCTTCAACCAACAGTCTGGTGGGATCCCACAGCTTCGATCAGGTGGGATCCCCGGTTTATGATGATAATCTAAGTGAGTATATCTCTGCAGTAACGGAACTCTCGAATGGTAATTATGTCGTCACCAGTACCTACTGGAGCGACGGAGTGGAATATGGTCTAGGAGCAGTGACCTTTGGTAACGGAACCACTGGCATATCAGGAATTGTCTCTTCGAGTAACAGTCTGGTCGGAACATCCAGTTCCGATCAGTTGGGATCCGCTGGTGTGACCGCACTATCAAACGGTAATTATGTGGTGAGTAGTCCAAATTGGACAAACGGCTCGCTCTACGGTGCTGGAGCTGTCACCTTTGGAAACGGAACATCAGGTGTCAGTGGGAATATATCTGCGAGCAACAGCCTGATTGGGAGTTCGGATTACGATCAGGTGGGGAATGCTGGGGTCATTGCTCTTCCAAATGGGAATTACGTCGTCTGCAGCAGTTACTGGAACAACGGCTCTGTAAATTATGCCGGAGCAGTCACCTTCGGTAATGGACTGACCGGGATCAGTGGAGTGATTTCATCTAGCAACAGTCTGGTTGGCAGTTCAGATTCTGACGAGGTGGGGGCACAGCACTACAGTGATTATGACGAAGGATACGTTTCCAGTGTGACGGTTCTATCCAATGGAAATTACGTGATTAGTAATCCCAACTGGGACAATGGGTCTGTGTATGATGCTGGTGCGGTGACATTTGGGAACGCGTCTACAGGTGTAACAGGGACAATCTCTTCGGCAAACAGCCTCGTCGGCTCCTCGGATGGTGATAAGGTAGGGACCTTTGGAGTAGTCCCTTTGACAAACGGTAATTACGTGATTAGCAGTCCCTATTGGACTAACGGTTCAATCTACGGTGCTGGTGCTGTCACCTTTGGGAATGGAACCACAGGTATCATGGGAACAATCTCATCATCCAACAGTCTTGTCGGTTCCTCAAACAGTGATTATGTGGGACTTAATTCCTACGATGAACGGCCTCAGGTAACAGCACTTACGAATGGCAATTATGTCGTCAGTAGTCCGGAATGGAATAACGGGATAGACGAGGATGCCGGAGCCGTTACTTTTGGGGACGGAAACAGCGGTGTGACCGGGGCAATTTCTTCTGCAAACAGTCTGGTAGGGTCAAATGATTATGATCGAGTCGGGAACGGAGGGATCACAGCCCTCAAAAATGGTAATTATGTTGTCAGCAGTTATGAGTGGTCCAACGGGATAAAATCATCAGCGGGTGCTGTGACCTTTGGAGACGGTACCTCAGGCATCAATGGAGTCGTTTCCGCAGCGAACAGCCTCGTTGGTACAACTGATTATGATAATGTCGGGAGGCCACTCTATAATGGTGATCAGTATGTATCCAGCATAACAGCACTTGCCAATGGTAACTATGTTGTCAGCAGCCCCGAATGGAACAACGGATTTGATGTTGATGCCGGTGCAGTAACCTTTGGAAACGGGGCAACCGGTATCAGTGGCACAATTTCTTCAACCAACAGTCTCGTCGGCACTACCGATTATGACCAGGTGGGAATAGCAGGCGTCTCAGCGCTTCTGAATGGGAACTACGTGGTCAGCAGTCCCTACTGGAATAATGGAACCATAGTTAATGCGGGGGCTGTGACCTTTGGGAGTGGAACGACCGGGATAAACGGGATGGTATCAGAGACAAACAGCCTGGCAGGTTCGACGTATAACGACGCCGTCGGTAGGGTGATCTATGATGAAATTATAGATCAATATGTCTCCAGTGTGACCACGCTCTATAATGGAAACTACGTGGTTCGCAGTCCAACCTGGGATGATGGCACCACTGCTAACGCAGGGGCCGTAACTTATGGAAACGGAACGACTGGAGTGAGTGGAGAAATCACCTCCAGCAACAGCAGAACGGGATTGGCGTGGAATATTATTTCTCCTTACATCGTCACCCATGACCTGAACAATACCTTTTACAGCGTTTTTCTGAGTGACGGCAAAGTCTGGGTTGATTCACAGGGGGACGGGTATCCAGACCTGACCTTTGATCCGCTCAGTGATATGACGGTCTTTGAGAATGCCTCAGAGCAGACAGTCAACCTGACAGGCATCGCTGCGGGAGGTTTCGGAGGGAATCCAGTCAGTATCACTGCCACCAGTAATAATCAGAGCCTGATCCCCGATCCAATCATTTCATATGCATCTCCAAACTCCACAGGAAGTCTGCAGTTTACTCCCCTCCCGGATCAGACCGGTCTGGCTACAATTACGGTAACTGTGGAGGATGGCGGCCTTGATAAAAATCTGGCAACTACTTTTGACAACAATATTCTGGAACGAACCTTTGATATTACTGTCAGCAACCTCCTGGAAATCGAACTGAGGGTTGTCGAGACCCCCACCAGCCTGGATTCGGACGGGGCAGCCGCCATCCTGCCTGATCACCAGAGTGTTGTCGAGGAATGGTCCTCGTTCCTGCTCGAAATCTGGGTTACAACCGAAAGCACCTCGAGCCAGGGAATCTTCACGACAGGTCTGGATCTCCAGTACGAGACAGAAATTATCTCAGCCACAATGATTGAATATGGCCCGGGCTTTGCTCTCAATCAGTCGGGTAGCATCAATGACACACTTGGTGCTGTAGAAAACCTTTACGCTGAAACAACCGGGGAAGGACTGGGAATTGGCGACTATCTCTTATTTGCCCGGATTCAGTTTGATTCTCTGACAGATGATGGAGTCGATTTAGATCTCGATGGTCAGTCTATTGGACCCTATGACCTGGGATTTTCCGTTGAATCACCCGAGGTCACTGTTGTCGGGGATAACCTGACAACAACGCAGGTCAATACAGCAACATCAACGAACATCTATGCCAATCCTTATGATCTAAATGATGACGATGCCATCAATTTTAGAGATCTGATCCTCTTTGCCAGTACGTACGGTGAAATTACCAGTGAGTCGTCATCAGTTTATGCCTGGTTTTCAGACTTGAATCAGAGTAACAAAGTCGAATTTAAAGATCTGCTCTACTTTGCATCTAATTATAACAAATCCAAAGCAGAGCAGCATGAGATAGTCTATCCGAACAATTTCCCGACTGCCTGGAATCCTCCACTCCAGGTCTCAACTCTATCTCAGATCGAAAATACAACTCCCTCTCTGAAGCAGATCCAGACAGATGTGAAGCTGCTGTCGGCAGCTCAGGATGTGAGCTCTGATATTGCGAGAATAGAGCAGCAACAGCTGGAGGATATCAAGATTGTGGGAGGGGGGCCTGGGGAAACTACTCTGGGACGAGTGACTGCAAATACGATTTACATCGATGTCAATGGAGCTGGCTCTGGCTGGTCTGTTGATGCAACGCCTCTGGATTATAGTGAGGATCAATACGAGAGCCAATTGTCATTAATTGCGATCTCCAGCGGTGAAGCAGAGGACCTGATCGATCTCCGGACTGTGAATCGCCTTCAATTAGATCACCTGCAAGGAAATGATCAGGCAGCCAGCGGAGTGATTGAAGACACTCTGGCCCTCGGGATACCAAGACTGTCAGAGTGGGATGAGGCAACCGATGACTTTTTGTTTCCTTTGAGGAAGCAAGTGAACTGCTTTCTTTCTGACATGATCGTCTGACAGTAGTTAATTACTCAAGCATACTTCACTTCTCAAAATCACTCGGCTTGATTGGTAATCAAAGATCAAGCCACCTGCATAGCTAGCTAAAGTTGACATGGTATTGGATTCCGTCCGAGTGATCTCTTCTGATGCTGAATTGGTTGTCAAAGCGACAGTAAGATCAATCCGATCATCTCATGACAATGAGTTGAGACCTGCCGCATGGAAAATAACCTTTACCGAGATGGTCAAATTCTATATCCTGCAGCACTCTCCTCTCCTTCTCTAATAACCATCTCTCTGTCTTCTTTAAATCTAACCCCACTATCCGTTTTCGCTCAATCCAGCCAAACATTGTGGTGGAAGATCTATACATCGAACTTCATATCTCGACCGCCTCAAGCTCCATTTCCAGGGCGGTCAAATGGTCTAATTCAACAGGTTTACTAATGAGACAACTTAGTCTTGTATTGCTGACTGCTGTGTTCTTTTGTCTTAGCAACAAATCACATGCTCAAACATGGGAGCCGCTGACTCGGCAAACGAAGGGGAATGCTCAGCATTCATCCGGTACGGCACAGCAGGCCAGGAAAGAAAAACCTCTGGTTGAGGTTGATGATATTTTTCGCAGTCCTCGGACCAATCAAGGTATCGCATCACCGATCAGGGACAAGTGGGACAATCAAATCAAACCCGCGCGTTCAAGTGCAAAAACACAAGATCCATTCGGAGGCACGCCCACTCTGAAGAGTGATGTTCCCCAGGCTCATTTTAAAACAACAGATCATGCTCACAGATCAATCCTGCTAATGAGTCACACCCAGGCAGCCAAAGACAACAAGGCTGATGGATCCCAGCAGGGCGAGAAAGGGATAGAAGATGCTCCGGCACAACAGAATTCCATCCTGCAGGATGAGTTGTCTGTAAACAAGATCAACGAGATCATCAAAAATCTTGAAAGTTCGGAATCTGTAGACGGCCAGAAAAAGACTGAATATCTCGCCTACTTAAACCAGGCAATCAAATGGCTTGAAAATGCCAAAGAGTATCAAGCTAAGACAGTTCAGTTTGAAGCCGAGATCAAGCAGGCTCCGGAATTACTCAAGCAATTAAAAGAAAAGCTCGAAACAGAGGTTGAAGTCACCAAAATTGAGCAGAAAGCAGATGCCACACTCGCTCAGCTTGAACAGCAATTAGGGCAAGCTAAAGACACTTTAAAAGCGGCTCAGGCCAAACTGGTTCAGGCAGAAAAAGATTTGAACTCGAAGGACCGAACGAATCGCAAAACAGAACTGGCTAAATTAAAAGAAGGCACTAAAAGTCAGTTGGAGAAAATAACAACCGAGTTAACTCCTGCCAGCAGTGAGTCTTCTTCTGAACAACAAGCGTATGTAATCGGCATTGAGAATAAGGCCCGCCAGGCGGCGTTAAAGCAACAGCTTTTGATGATTGATGCCGAGATCAATCGATCTGATGCCTTAGTCGAATTGTTCCCTGTTAAACGTGATCTCGCTAAACGCGAGGTTTCGCAAGCAGAAAAACTGGTTGAGAAGCACCAGGTGATTGTGAACGATTTCCGTTCTTCTGAATCAAAGAGACATGCAGCAGAAGCGAGAACAGCAGCCAGCAATGCCCATCCGGCAGTTCGGGAATATGCAGAGAAAAATGTTCTGCTGGCTGAAAGCCGAACGAAACTGACTAAGAGTATTGAGATCGTCTCGGGTCCTGCAGGCTATCTTTTGAGCGTTCAGGAAAAGTTGACGAAATTAAAAGAGGACTTCGAGTCAGTCAAACAGAAGATCGAAGTGTATGGGATGACACCAACCATTGGTTTGCTGCTCAGGAACCGTCGAGACCATTTACCCGCCATTGAAATTCATAAACAAAGAATTGTTTTCAGTGAACAGGAAATGCAAGCTGCACAAGTAGCACTTCTTGAATTAGAAAATGATCGATCACAGTTAGGGGATTATGAAAAGACCATTGAGCAGACGCTGGTTGACCTCGATGTTGACTCAGACCAGGTACATCCTCAACAACTGGAAAAAATTGTCCGGGAACTGATTAAAGATCGCCGTCAATATCTGGACAGCCTGATTCTGGACTATCATACCTACCATGACAATCTCAGTAATCTCGAATTAGTGTCGCGCGAGTTGATTGAGGAAACAACATCGTATCGAAGTTATATTGACGAACAGATCTTATGGATTCCCAGTGCAAATCAACTTGGAAAAGCAGAGTTTACCAAGAGCTATGATGCATTAGCATCTTTCTTAAAGCCTCAAAGCTGGTACGACGTCTATAAAAGCACGACTCGTAATGCGCAAGATTATCCTGTTGCCAGTTTATTTCTGATACTGACCTGCATCCTGTTGATTGTAAGTCGGAAACGCCTGCTAGGATGGCTGGAACAGTCAGGGCAGCGCGTTCAGGATGAAAATCATCTCTCTTTTATCCCCACGTTCAGGGCATTTATCATTACGGTATTCCTGGCCGCCGTGGGACCTTTGATGTTCTGGTGCGTAGGCTGGTGGATGTCACTCAATCAAAATGCAACAGACCTGGTTCTTGGTCTGGCAGATGCATTCACTTCGGTTGCCATATTTTATTTTGTGATCGAATTATTTCGAATGATTTGTCGCGAAGGTGGTCTGGCAGACAAACATTTTGGCTGGCCTCAAGCCAGCCTGGCTCCATTATCCCGAAATTTAAATCGATTCAGCTTCTTAGCACTCCCGACATTGTTCATCGTCAGTATGCTGACCCGTCATCATAGTGGAGAGTGGCAAAATTCATTGGGGCGTCTTTCCTTTTTAGCCGGCCTGGGAATTCTTGGGTTTTACCTCCACATTTCGTTGAGACCAGGCAAGGGAGCTATTCCTCAAGCATTTGCAAGCTCAGGGAATTTATGGGGACATCGCTTCCGGTTTGTAACCTATCTATTTGGGGTTGGCTTCACCATCACATTAGCTTCGCTGCTTTATATGGGATACGTTTATACCGCAAACCAGCTCTTGCAGCGAATGTGGCTGGTTGTCTGTTTCCTGCTGGCACTGTTGTTGATTCAGGAACTCTTGACGAGACTCTTGCTGGTTGTCTGGAATCGAATGCGACAGCAGAAACTTCTCAGACTCAGAATAAAAAAGTCAAAATTAAAATCAGATATGACTGATAATGTAGCCGTCGATGATTCAGCACTTGAACTGGAAAATGTTGGCAAACAATTAAGTCAACTGGTGAGAGGTGCAGCGTTTCTGACGTTTCTTTGTTGTAACTGGTTTGTCTGGTCTGATGTCTTACCCGCATTACAGATATTCGATCGCGTTGAGCTCTGGAATATTACTGAAATGTCAAATCAGCAGATGCAGACTGCGGATGGCAAAACCATTACTGAGCAAGTCCCGCAGATTGTCCCCATTACTTTGGCCGATTTATTTTTAAGCATCATTGCCATTCTCGGCACTTATGTTGCGACAAAAACACTCCCGGGCTTATTGGAAATATCTATCCTGGGGCGATTGCCTATCGATACTGCGATGCGGCATGTCATCATCATGGTAAGTCGCTACATCGTAAGTTTGGCAGGGTTTATTCTGGCCTGTCATTTAGTAGGGATCAAATGGTCCAGTGTGCAATGGCTGGCTGCTGCGATGACGGTAGGACTTGGCTTTGGTTTACAGGAAATCTTCGCGAACTTGGTTTCAGGTTTAATCATTCTCTTTGAGCAACCGATTCGGATTGGAGATACAGTGACCGTTAACGGAGTCACCGGCACAGTGACGCGAATGCAAATCCGGGCCACAACCGTTACCGATTATGATCGTAAAGAATCAATTATCCCCAATAAACGATTCATTACCGAAGACGTAGTCAACTGGACTCTATCTGATCCGATTACGCGTTTTGTGATTCCTGTTGGCATCTCATACGACTGTGACCCATCGACTGCGAGGGAACTGTTGTTGAAAGTCGCGAGAAACCATCCACTCGTTTTGAATGAACCTCACACGTCTGCACTTTTCAAGGGATTCGGTGACAGCACACTTGATCTGGAATTGCGTGTTTTCATCGGAAAGAGAGACGACTATTCAATCGTATTGCACGATTTGAATGTTGCTATCAAACAGGTATTTCAGGAGGCTGGTATTGAAATTGCATTTCCGCAACAGGATTTGCACATTCGCACATTTACAGATTCCGTTTCTTTTGAATCAGCCGAACAAAGTTCGCAGAATAAGAAAAATGCTGCACCGGACATGACGGCGCATAGAGAAGACGGCCTGGCAGATGCGGCTTAATGTTGTCCTTCCACCGCGAATGTCGACAGCCTCATGACTTAATGATTATGCGGTTCATGATCGAAAGCAGATTCCACTATTCCTGCAATCATCTGTAACAGTCAATGACCAAGCCGGGGCTTACCCGCAAATTGGTACTTGAATGTCGGATGGTCACGGCCACAAATCCATCTTGTCGTTAATGGCCCTGGAACCTGTTTCCAGACGGGAGTCCGCGACTGTGAAACGAACTCGACTTGTCACTCTATAAAACAAAACCGGGACGTCTGGATTGCCCAGAATCCCGGCTTGCATCTGATGGTGGCCTGTTGAATCAGATCGACTTGTACGAAAGTAATTTCGAGTCTTTACTTGCAGAATTATTTACGGCAAACCGATATTCTGATCAGTACATAATCAACCACGTGGAGGAGGAACCAGTTCTGTCTGCTCAACAGGGGTTGAGGTCACAATTGTATCAGATTTTCCTCCGGAGAATTCAGTCTCCTCAGGGAAAAGAGACCACACTCGCTGCTTAGAGTCGATACCGACTCGAACCAGCCCTCCCTCCAGAATCCTGTTTTGTTTCTCTCCATCTCCGCGGTCGAACACGATTTCAACCGGCCGGTCGCTTTCATGGTGACGCGTCGATCCCGCTTTAACCGTTTCAACCTTATTATCCAGCAGATAATGGAAATCATGAGCGCTGGCGGAGTTATCGAGTGTCAGAGAATAAGTGTGCTGTCTTAAATTCCAGGCATCACCTTCGACAACGAATTCGTAAGTATTTCCGGCTGTCAGAGTATAGCGGGCATTCCCCTTTCCGCTTCCCTGATTGAACTGGATGACGGACTTATTAACTGAGTTAAAAGTTTGCTGCTCTCCAGCCTGGAGAGAATGAGTCTGCCCCGCGAGGAGAAACCCTACAGTGCCTCCATTTGTCGAAAGATTCTTGATAACCAGTTCCTGTTTATCGGGGACGTCACGGGCATCTGAGACGGTTTTAGTAGATGCAAGTGGAATTCCCATAGCGACAGCGGGAGCAGCTGAAGTAGCACGATAAGTTCCTTTTCCTCCCGTACCAGCGACCATCCCAGGACCCATCATATAGCATTGCCCGGCGTCCAACTGCGGATCGAAAAACACAGGAACAGATCCAGACCTCAACAGATTACTCAATATTCCACTTAATGAATTTGAATTACCAGCGAAACCGTTATTGCTGGATGAGGAGTTAAACCATTGAGATAACTGGAGTGAAGCCTGTAACTGATTCAGCCTGGAATCGTACTGTTGTTTGATCATACCAAATCCCTGTGCAGTTGCCTGACTGATACCGGGACGGGATTGAACATAGGCATTGTAATCAGACACTGTTTTATTCATATCCTGAATCGCCTGCATCAAATCCCGGGATGAGCCTCCATTGGCCCTGAGTTGTTGAATATTACTCTCTATTGAAATCATCTCAGACTGAAAGATGAACGTCTCAGGATCAGGGACCACAGTGTTGCCAAATTTGATTGCTCCAGAAGCAGGATCGCGATACTTGTTCAGCAAATCACGAACTGCATTAGTATTTCCCTGAGACATTGCAGCCTTCAATGCATCCCGTTCCGACTTGGGCAATTCTTTCAGTTTCGCATCGATTGCTCCCTGCGCTGCCTGTGTTATTTTCTGATTCAGTTCACTCAGTTCTTTCAGGTCGTCCTCAATCACCTGGTCCAGACGTTTTTTAATTCGCCTCTGATCAGCTGGTGGTAAAGTCGGAATCCGTGATCTAAGCGAATAGTTGGCAGGAGCCACCACCTGCACGGGTACGACATTCGCTGGAACAGAGGCAGACGGGATCGGATTTTGGGGGACCTGAGGTTGAGGAGGCGGCTGATTGAATTGCGGGTTTACGGGCTCGTATTGTGGAGTCTGATATTCATATTCATATTCATATTCATAATCAGGGTAATACCCGTTCTCTTGAGATGCGGCATCAATAATCGCACCAATTCCGCTGATAATACCCCCAAGGTTACTGTTACCATGATTATTTCCTGATTGCTGGGGGCGACGAGGCCTCTGTTCGTCATGCTGATAATACTGTGCCTGCAAGGGGGCAGTTGGCCCGAAAATCATGATCAATGAAGATACGCTCAACAAAGTTGGTAGTAATGTACTTTTGGTTCTCATCATTTTCTCCCAATATGAGTGTTTCAACCAGAAACAGACTGTACTGGATATTCACCGCTGTTTTTGACCTGAACCCGTCACCATTTTTCAAGTCTTTGTCTGCCAAATAGAAAGACTATTTTCGTAGGGCATTTCGCTCATTCAGGACAAGTTGAGTGAAATACGAGATCTATCATTGGAATTATTTCTGAGGGGGCATAATAATTTCCAAGAGGGAACGGTAGTCAATCAGTTGAGAAATATCTCTTCGTTTAAAGGGCTTTATTGTGGAAGATTCCGTTACGAACTGGATGAACCATCTGGCAGAAGGTTCAGATTCAGCTGCCGAGTATCTCTGGGAGCGTTACTTCAATAAAATTGTCCGGGCAGCGAATAACCGACTTGGAGACTCACCACGTCGCGTTCATGATGAAGAAGATGTCGCAGTCAGTGTTTTCAACAGTCTATGTCGAGGAGCCAGGGAGGGGCGATTTAATCAACTCAAAAACCGAGATGAATTATGGCGGTTGCTGCTGGCAATGACGCGACAAAAAGCCGTCGACCGAATTCGCCATGAGACACGCCAGAAAAGAGGCGGCGGGATGGTTTTCGGTGAATCTGTCTTTGGATACATTCCAGGTAAAGAAAATCAGACAGCAGGAATTGAGCAGTTTGTCAGTGAAGATCTGACGCCTGAATTCATCGCTCTAATCGAAGAGGAATCAACCGCGGCAATTAATGATCTGGGGGAGAATGTCCGCCCCTTTATCCAGTTGCGTCTGGAAGGGTACGAACAGACGGAAATTGCCGAAAAGCTGGGAGTTTCTCTCAGTACAGTCGAACGAAAATTGAGAATGGTCCGTAAGCGATGGATGCAGAGATTAGAGGACTCCCAAAACAAATCTGATGAGTTTTAAACAGAAGCATGTCAGCGTATCTCTGATTTTAAGATCTGTAGCTGCCGCAGATCACTTAAAATGTGGTCTCAGAATCGCTCCCCTCATTACGTGGTAAGTTCCTGGCGATATAATTGACACACTCAAGAAGATCGGTGAACTGTGCCTCATACTCAGAGATACGGGTACCGATCCCCACTCTCATAATATAAAATCCTACGTCCTGGATCCCAAGAAAATATAATCCACGCTCGGGTGCAATGTGGTCGATTTTCAGACATTTGAACTTTCCCAGTTCTGATAAGGAATCATCAGTAATTTCATCAATCAACGGCAAAAAAATATTCAATTCCCGAACGGCCTGATTAATATCATCATCCAGAGTCAGACCAAATCTCAAGCTGAGCTGACCGGTCTCCTGCCACACACCAGCATTACCGATATGCGACCAATGAGAATCAAACCATTGTTCGTATAATGCTGCAAATTCACTGTCGCAGTATAAAAAATTCATCTGCATCAAACTTTCAGGCGTAAAACATTCCTTGTTCATCTCTGCCTCTCTGAATGTCGTGAACTGAAACTGGGTAAAAATCAGGTATTATTCTGGGGATCAGATCAACGGGTAAAGTTAAGTCGGAGACATTAAACGGTGCTGCTGCAAAACACTTTTCAGTAATTCGGGATTCTTCGGAAGTTCCTCTAACAGTTGGTGCAGTATTTCTCCCCGTGCAAGGTCTTTCAGTTGCCCAGAATTTGAAAAAAGAATCCGCTCAACTCTGCCTTTGGGAGCACCATCTGGAAGAGCATGCCAACTCATGACCCAAAAGAGCGGTGCGCTGCCTCGAAGGATTAGTTCAGCCTGGCTAACCATATTTGAATCGTTCATGTTTACACCTTTCTGATGAAACTTCGGTAAGCATTACCAATATGGGACCAATGAGAATCAAACCATTGCCTGTATATCTCTGACTGTCGTAACTCCATCGATTTACTGATATTTGTATCTATTCTGATATACGAACTGCTGACCATCCATAACCGCATCAGCTTTGATGATACCGACAAGATCATCCTGCACCCTTCATCTGGAATTCAATAATTTCAGTCCAATCGCAACTTCTCCAGGATTCTTTCTGAATAGCAAGCTTATGGATAATCAGGTCTGATGAAGGCTCAAATCCAGGCATAGTCACATTTCCCGATCGCAGAGAGACTCACGACAGGAAGCTTGTGTGCAGTGACTCCCTGAAGTGGCCTGGATGATTTCGATAAAAAAATCACAAAAAGATAACGGGTATGTAAAGAGCTTGACGGTTGAAGAGTGTTAGCCAGTGAATGGCAAGGCAAAAACATAATCTTCAATGAAAATCAATGGAGTCTAACGATGAAATCCAAGATGCTCTTTCTGATGGCTGCTTTTTGTGTTTCTGGGACCTGCTTTGCTTCAGATCCACTCAATTCACAGTGGAATTCGCAGTATCTTTCAGCAGGTGGTGGCCAGGTAAATGCTTTCGTGATTCTATCTAAAATGCCCGGAGATCAATTTGGAAATGGAGTCTATAAGACGCAGTTCGGCGATGGACAACTTACACAAGTCAGAGTCTCCATTGGAAATCGCCAAAACACTCCCATGCCTGCACCAGGAAGCCCGATGCCGGGTCCCAACAGTCCCTTATCCGGGGTGAATAATCCGTCACAAACCAAATTCGTGAAAGGCCTGTGGCAGTTCCAGGGATCAACGGGCTGGTTTAGGTGGGAACTTTACCAGGACAGTAATGGAACGCCCCGATTTACGGGGAAGTGGGGGTTCCTGGTCAATAACCAGCAGGGGCCGGTTCGCGGGAACTGGGATGGAAATTTCAATGCCGGTGGTAATCAGGGAGGCGGCAATGGTCCTTTTAACGGGGCTGTGATTCCAATCAACTAGTACCGATTTCGTCTGATTTACGAAAGGCTCCCGGTAAAGTGAGTCAATTCGTGCAAATCAGTTATCGACCTTTACATCCCAAAGTAGAAGTCGTCTTTAAAAATCCAGAATTCATTCTTCGCAGAGAGAAAGATTAACTCAAAATAACCAAAAATGAGGTGGGGAGAATTCCAATGAGTAATAAAACCGTATTGATTATTGTGATGGCAGTGGCTGTTACTTCAAGTGTTAGTGATCTTCAGGCACAGATCTCTATGAACAATTTTAAAAAAGAACTGAGAAAGGTAGACCCAACAAACAAAAACTCATTAGTAAGAGAGCATTACAGAAGAATTGATCAAGACCGTTTAAATGTCATGACACCGCTGACACCCATTAAGATTCCTCAACTGCGTCCTCAGCCGGGAAGAGATTACACGAGGATCTATCTCAGGAATGCAACCAGTCGGAGATTGAAAGTATCCATCCACTTTTACAACAATCTGAGCAAGAAGATCAGTGGGTATGAAGCTGATTTCTGGTCGGACAATGGATATCTGACTCTCAATCCAGGACAGACGATTCATGCTGCCAACGCTACAAGTCGTAACTTTTATGTCAGCGTCTATGACAACGGAAGATTCTGGGATGGCACCAACAGTTTCTACCATCCCATCGACAGAAAGAATACTCCCCATAAGAAGTATGACTTTGGGAGCCGCCATTTCACTCGATATACCGTTAGCCTGTATTGAAAATCAAAAGGCAACGGGGCCTTGAAACGTTAAATTACAACATGAATCTAATTAGTTTTTAAAACGGATTGCTTTGAGCAAAAAGTCTTTCGACGAATCTCTTTTAACAATAATGCAGGGTTTTGTTTTGAGCCTGTAATTCGTTCCCCAAAACTTGAAAAGGATGATGAGATGAATATTTCGTTGACAGTCGCTACTGGAATTTTATCTGCGGCAATCGCAGGCCTTGGTACCATCCAAGAAGTTAAGAGCAATAGGACTCCACTATCATCAATAAGTGAGAAAGGTCTGGAGAAAGGTCTGGAGAAAGGTCTGGAGAAAGGTCTGGAGAAAGGTCTGGAGAAAGGCCTGGAGAAAGGCCTGGAGAAAGGCCTGGAGAAAGGCCTGGGAGCCAATATTTTGTAGAGTTTTAAATGGGGGGCTATCAAAGATAGCCCCCCATTTTTCCGCTATTTCGAACGAGGCTAATGGCCATGACGAATCGACGACACCAACTATTGCTTTATATGATGATCACCATATTGGTCATGTCCTTACCATTTGATGTTAGAGGCGCTCAGAATGGACCCGAGGAGGTACTTATCTACTATGCCAATGAAACCGCCCCAAATGAAAACGAACAAAAAAACTATGAGACGATCATAAACTGGTTACGTGAGACGGGTGAAGATGAGTTCATAGAACTTTCCAGACAATACGAACGCGACATGCATTTATTTCCAGCCGTCGTTGATCTGGAAGTAGATATCATTCAGCATCGACTCCCGCGAAGGGATGGAAGGCTGAATGGTGTCATCATCACGAACCGCATGGCTAGAGAAGGGCGATTTCTTATTTATAGAGCTGGGGACACGCAGTTTAGAAATATGTGTCTCGCTATACCATGCTTCGACAACTATATACATGCTAGTAACCCATTATGCCAATCTGCAATATTACGTCGGGTATTAGAGAAAGTCGCTACAATATTTAGTGCCGACGATCATGAATTTATTTTCGTGGTAAAATCACATGGTAGTAAAGAACGATTTCTCACACCACTCATTTCAGTGCGACATCAGAATACAAACAGGGATGAAGTCTTAGCACTTTCGAGTCACCAGGTAGATGAAGCAAATTTACCAGATTGGGTACATCGATCAGGAATAACGAAAAGCGAGTTTTTCTCGATTGTATCCAATGTGGGAGATAAGTATGACATGACTTTCTCGTCCATCGTAATCGAAGCTTGTCAAGGAGGAATATCCCCGAGTTTAGAAAAGAGCATTCCGATGAATATACAACAACTGTCTTTTATTGATGGTAATGCCAACCACTTGAATCTGATTTGGGATAATCTTTTACATGCACAGTCAAAGCACGAAAGATTTGCAGACACACTTACACAACGCTTGCCCCCCATCTTTGACACCGTGTCCACCCGATCAAACCCAAAGCGCTCTCAATCTGAGATATCTCGAAAACAGGATGAACATATTCCATACCTGTTGTACTACTTTCCACTTGTTGGCTGGTTTGGATATGTTGCTGGCAGATGGTTCAAGAAAGGCAGTTCAGCAGGAACTCATTAACCAGCAACTTCTACATGTTAATATTCACAAGACTACACCAGCTCAATATCATTTTCATCAAACTGATACAGCAAGCACGAAGTCTGGAACATACTGAAATCAGTTGTATAGCCATCAGTTATTTTTGCTCATGCTTCAAAAGTCTCATCGCCTGGAAATTTTCAATGACATGATTGATGTCCAATAAATAAATGCAACTTTGATTCATGACGGTAATCGCAAGTTGGCTTCCTGATGGAGTTAAGCACAGGTCAGCAACAGGAGCGCGGAATTTTGGTAGTTCAACGAGTGGCTGATATTTGCCTTCATGAAGAATCCAGATTCTACAAACTCCTGATTGATCGCCGGTCACAATCAGACGGTCATCAACTGAAAGGCATTGAGCTGTATAAGGATCGTCCTGTTGATGAATTACTTGTAGAACATTCCCATACTCGACTGAGATTCGTTCTAAGATCCCGGCGTCGCCTGAGGTGAGGCACCAGGTTTCGTCAGAACTCAAGTTGACATTTCGAATTGCTTTTCCAGGACGTAGCGCACTGGCAAGATCGGGGGAATATTGTCCCGTCGCTACATCGCTGAATTGAACAGAACCATTTCGTGAACAGGTTGCGACCCATTTCTTTCCGGCATCAATATCAAGCAGGACAGTGTGTTGCATTAACGATGGCCACTTTGTCCGAACCTTGAGTGTTTCTGAATCCCATGACCATAGATTCTCCTCATTCACGATTCCCCATAGTACCTGGGAATCTGGAGAATAGGAGAAAGGCCCCAGTTGAGTCTCATCCCAGTGGCGAATTTCATCCGTGGCAGACTTCACCAGCGACAAGCTCCGTACCTTAGTATGAGGAGATGCTTGCTGAGTAAGTCCAGAGAGAGAGATTTCCCCTATTGCATGAAGGTCATCCCGTTTTTTCATATTGAAACAGAGCAGGTTGGGAAATTTACTTGAAAGGAATCTTCCTGCGATCAGAGAATCCTCGATCGCTCCAAAATGTGGATTTCGAAAATCAAGTTTGCCACCTCTGGATTCATCATTTGATAAAACTACTTCAATAACCGGGAAAACTGATTTCACGCCTGATCCAATCTGATTAACCGGGAGCTCAAACTCAGTTTTAGATGCTTTAGTCGATTGTTGATTGACATTGATTGCGGTCAAAACATTCTGTGGAAGGGTTCCATCAGGGGAGGACGATGCTGTTTGATCTGGAGAGGCTTCAAACTGAATGGCCGGTCCCAAAAGATGTGGCAGGAATGTTCTCTTCCACCCTTTGCCGTTTTTTTGTGAAACAATCGCTCCCAGGCAACTGGTTGACATTACTGAGTGTCTACCATCGGGAGACATCGCCACCCATGGCGTGTATCTGGATTGAATATTGACGGCATATTCATCGCGTATTGCGCCGTGCTCAGACGTGGATTCTTCCACGAACGTCGCCCAGTTATGATGATGAAACACTGATCGCCCGATACCAAGAGTTGAATTGGCTCCCATGGCAATTGCGGGAGATTCACCATCTGAAATTTGATGTACTAAGACCCGCTGGTAACGATTGAGTTCGTACACTCTGACTTGGGAGTCGTCTGATGCAACAAAGTATCTTCCAAGTGGATCAAAGGAAATTAAGGCATTGGGAATGGGAAGCTTTTGTATGAGAGCACCGGAATCAGATTCCCAGAAGACGATCTGATCTTCCAGCGCTTGTGCCAGATAAAAACCATCGGGGCTGAATTCGGGAGACCCTTTCAATCGCGAATGACGTTCTGAATTGGTTTTGGTCAGTCTTCCCATTTGCCGTCCGCTGCGGGTTTCGTACACAAAGTGATCGCTCGCTGCTACGGCCAGCCTTTTACCATCAGGAGACAGGGAAAGAAAAGTAGTATTGGGTAACCTCTGGCGAATGTCTGCTTCGGGGTGGTAATATATTTCTTTTCCACTGAGTTGAGTACGAAGGTGGAATTCTCCATGCTGGTGCCACACAATCATATCTTGTGATGGATTGACAGACATATCAATCACATCCATCTCCTGGAAACTTTTTTCCTCAAAACACTCCCATTCCTTGATTATTTTATGATTACCCACTGCATAGAGGTGTTGTCCGTCATTCGAAAAATCAACTCTGGTAATTTCGACTCCATCTCGTACCTGAAGTTCCAAAGGTTTTTTATTTGATTGAGTCAGATCGAATACAATCACTTTCCCAAATCGGGTCCCGGCTGCAAGGTAATGATTATCTGGACTGAATGATAATGACCGGAATCCGTCTGATCGCTTCTTCTCACTTTGCAATACTTTCATCAGTGAGGAAAGCATTGTACTCCATTCCAGAATTCTGGGAGGCTGATCAAAATCCTCACATGAATAAATGGCAATAGAGGGGCCCAAACCGTTAATTAATTCTCCAAATGCCAGTAAAGAACCATCCGGGCTGAAACTTACACATCCAGCAGCTTTGTTTTCTCCAGGCACTCTGTTACCGGGCACTGGAAAGCTTCGCAATGGTTTAAAATCGAAGGCTGCTGAAGCTGCCAGGGCAGCTGTCCTGAGAAGGTACCCGGACTGATCAGCGTCTTCAATTACATCTAACGATTCTATGGAGTCACGACATCTCCAGGTCCAGCCAGGCTTGCGGGTAGCCATCTCGTTTTGGATTTTCTGAACATCTCCGTAGAACTTGCGTGTCCCTGCCAGTCTCTTGTTGCTTTGGGCTAATTCTTCCGCATTCTTTTGTAATTTAGTCGTGATGAGAATTCGATTACGGAAACTGATTACTGTCACGACAGAAAGAATCAACAACAACAGTGACGCGATTAAGGCAGATTGGACGGGCTTTCGTTTGATCCAGCGCCAGGTCTTCACGGTAGCACTCAGTGGACGTGCCGAGATTGGTCGCCCCTCGGAACAAGCCCGCAGATCACTCAGTAAATAAGCAGCAGTCTGATAGCGTTGATCAGGATTTTTTTCCAGACATTTCAGGCAAATTGTTTCGAGGTCGCGATCAACCTGTGGGTTAAGTAAATTCGGGCGAATCGGAGGGTTTTCCAGAACCAGCCGCAGTGTTTCAGGTAAAGTGACAGCTTGAAAAGGGGGGCGACCTGTTAAGAGACAATACAGAACGGCTCCCATAGCATAAACATCAGTCCGCTCGTCGATGTCATGAGTCCGACCTGAAGCCTGTTCAGGAGCCATGAAACTCGGCGTTCCCAGGATCTGGCCTGTGGCTGTAATATTCGAATCGTTTTTCACCAGGCGCGCAAGTCCGAAATCGGTGATATGTGCATGCCCTTCCTGATCGATCAAAACATTAGCCGGTTTCAAATCACGATGAATGATTCCATTCTCATGGATGGCACAAATTGCATCTGCTATTTCCACGCAGATATCGACTACCCTTCTGTTTTCCAGGGGTCCCTCATGAACAATATCTGCCAGGCTCTGACCATCTACCAGGCTCATGGCGATAAAATATTGATCACTGACTACGCCCACTTCGTGGACGGTAACCACTCCAGAATGATTGATTTTTCCGGCCGTATGCGCCTCGAGCAGGAACCTCTCAATTTCTTCCTGAGATGCAAGGTTTCCCGAGCGAGTCACCTTCAGCGCTACATCCCGTTTCAGCAGTTGGTGCCTGGCCTTGTAAACGACCCCCATGCCACCCTGTCCAAGCACTTCTAGCAATTCATAATTCCCGATCGTCTGCCCTGCTGAAAGCAGACCCTGCTTAGACTGTTGTTGCTTCGGCTCACTGTTCTCCAGCGAGTTTCTATTAGACGTTTCGAATACGTCTTTGATCAAAGCACTGTCATCTGGAAATAGTTTCAGATAATCCTGCTTCAGGTCGGCGATAGAATTCTCATCGTGTACCTTTATTTCACGTTCGAAAACGAGAAGCTCCCGCAACAGTACTTGCCGCTCTTCGGTAGAATCCGTCTGCTTCAGGTAATCTGAAATCTGGGGATCTTTCCCCGAGCGTTTAGACTGCTCGTATTGATCGCACAGTTTATCGATTCTCTGCCACACGCTGTAATCGAAAGTTTTCGTGGAGTCAGTCATCAGATTTATCAATCTTCTTGAATGACAGCGTAAACAACCAACAATGAACTTCAGAGGTTGTGTTTTCAGGACAAGCAAAATAGTAACACGTCAGAAGATTTTATATCAATTAGAAAAAGACGAGTCTTGAAAGATCAGTGTCACAATCTGCGGTGAAATACTTTTCAATTTCTCTTTCCCCGCATGCGCAATTCAGATTGGGAATATCACCGGGGAGAGTCATCAATTTGAATGTCACCCTCTTTTCTTGCTATCTGATTTGATCTTCAGATGGACAGTGGTTGGAATACTTACCGTTGCCAGAATGATATTACGAATAATCTAGAGAAATCATCTCAACTTAGACATTTTTATGAAGGGTGCGCAAGGCCAAACACGGTATACAGGCAAAGTGAAACTCTATGGTGCGATAGCCCAGGACTGGCGGACTCCTGAAGAATACTTCAGAATCTTCTTAGGAGGAAATCATGAGCAAGGAGTTCAAAGTGTCAGGGAAACAGCACCGGCGATCGTTTACGGAAGAATTCAAGCGGGATGCGGTCAATCTTGTTGCCGTTGAAGGTTATTCATTCAACCGTGCTGCACAAGCCGTTGGCGTGAGTGCCAGCAGCCTGCGAGGATGGTACGAGAAGTACGCTCCCGAACCCCAGGCGTGCGGCGAAGACGCCACATTTCAACAGCTTCAGGAAGAGAACAGACGGCTGCGGAAGCAGCTTCGCGAAGCCGAAATGGAAAGAGCGTTGTTAAAAAAAGCAACGGCGTTCTTTGCGAAGGAGTCGCAGTGAAGTACGCCTGGATCAAACAACATCGCGACTTGTTTCCGGTAATTGTCATGTGTCGTGTTCTCGGCGTATCGAAAAGCGGTTTTTACAAATGGCTGAAAGCCGTACCCAGTCCGCGGGCCCAGCGTAGCGAACGCATTCGCAAGACGGTACAAGAAATTCACGAGCAATCAAACGAGATTTATGGCAGTTATAAAATCGCTGAAGCCATGCAGGCGGATGACAATTTAGAAACGGCTTGCCGCAACACGGTCGCCTTGGCGATGCGTGAAATCGGCTTGAAAAGCAAGGTTTCCAAAAAGTTTAAACCGACCACGACTGTCGTCGATCCGGATAAACGTCCCGCAGCGAATCTCTTGAATCAGGACTTTTCTGCGGACGCTCCGAATCGAAAGTGGGTCACCGACATCACCTACCTGCCAACTCAAAATGGCTGGGTTTATCTGGCTGTCGTCCTGGATCTCTTCAGCCGCAAAGTTGTCGGCTGGTCTATGGCGGACAGTCTCGCTACACCTCTGGTCAGTACCGCTCTGAAAAACGCTATCGAATCCCGGCGGCCCGAGACCCAGCGGTTGCTGCACCATAGTGATCGGGGCTGCCAGTACACCAGCGACCTCTATCAAACGACGTTGAAGACACTCGGGATCACATGCTCCATGAGCCGAACCGGATGCTGTTACGATAACGCCGTGATGGAACGATTTTTCTGGTCACTCAAACACGAGTGGACCAAACATGAGAAGTATGCCGATCTCACAGAAGCACGCCTGAGCGTGTTCCGCTACATTGAGACGTTCTACAATTCAAAACGTTTACATCAAACATTAAACTATCAATGTCCCGACCAGTTCGAGAGAATATACGCTCAACAACTGGCCGCATAATTCACTCTTCGGGAGTCCGCCAGTCCTGGGCTATCGCAGTATTGCTCGGGCTACACATCTGGGCCGGCATTCATTTCGGACTGAGGTGGTTCTCATGAGCATGCGACATGCCCTATTGATCGCGTTATTTCTTTTCGTGGCGTTGTTCGCCGCAGCCTACTTATTCGGCAGTCATGCCGGCGAGCAACCCTCCGACGTGTTCAACAAAACGTCTTGGCAGCGTATGGCCAGTCCCGGTGCGTTGTCCGAGGCCCACGCGTTTCTGGAGCATAACTGCGAGGCTTGTCACACGTCCGTCAAGGGTGTTGAGGCCAGCAAGTGCATCGCCTGCCACGCCGACAACAAGTCGTTGCTGCAGCGCCGGCCGACCGCGTTTCATGCCAATGTTGGTAGTTGTCGGGATTGCCACCGTGAGCATCGGGGAAGCGGCCAGCACCCGATCGACATGGATCACGTCGCGCTTGCCAGGATCGGCTTCCGTCAACTGGAAGCGGACCCCTTGTCAGACGGTGTCAACAACCAGGTGCGGAAAGATCTGCTTAACTGGATCGACCGGCACGAACCCGCGGTTCGCGGGTTAAAAGGCCATTCGAGCCTCGCGCCGCAGGAAGCAGTCTTGAATTGTGCGACCTGCCACTCCACAAAGGATCCGCACCGCGAACTGTTCGGCCAAAACTGTGCGCAGTGCCATGGAACGGCGAAGTGGACGATCCCAGAGTATCGGCATCCTTCGCCCAACTCCACCGATTGTGCTCAATGCCACCAGGCCCCGCCCAGCCATTACATGATGCATTTCAATAAGATATCGGCCAAGGTAGCTCGGCAGCCGAGCGCCAAGGTCAACGAGTGTTACGAGTGCCACCAGACGACTTCATGGAACGATATCAAGGGAGTCGGCTGGTACAAGCATCATTAGTCTGCTCCGTTACAATAAAGGAATGATCCGGCCTTCGCCGTGACCGAGTGTTCCTATCCCGTGGAGCAACCAGTATCGGCGGATACCAAGGGCATGGAGACACCAGCAATGATAGACCCTAACAGCGACAAGATGGGGCCAGTCACGCGTCTGCATACATGGTCAAACGTTCTGTTACTGGGGCCGTTTATTCCACAAAGATATTCGATCTCGTGAAGAAATCAATTAGATCGCGCATCGAAACTCAATGAAGTCCGTAATAATTTATGAATTTGCGGGAGCTGACCTGATGCCACTTACTCGAATTTAAATCTCAAACCTCTAAGAAAGTGGGAATACCATGCAAAATCTTAAAACTTTATCGACCTTACGTCTGACGATGTTCATACTGGGATCGGTGCTGGCCCTTGGTTTGATTTGGCCCGCACTGGCCACCGCCCAGGATCTTGAACCGAATTTGACCAGTCAGCTCGTGGAACTGCAGGGCAGGGTTGCTCGGCTGGAGGCCGCCTTGAAACAAAACTCTAACGGGATGGCCTCTGACACACCCGCGCAGAGCGACCCTGCGGGCACACGGAACGATACGGCGGGAGCCAGCGCTGCGAGCGGCCAAGGTATGGGTGGCGATAAGAGCAAAGGCATGGGTGGTGGTAAGGGCATGGGCATGATGGGGCAAGGCGGAAAAGGCATGGGTGGTGGCAAGGGCATGGGTATGATGGGGCAAGGCGGAAAAGGCATGGGTGGTGGCAAGGGCATGGGTATGATGGGGCAAGACGGAAAAGGCATGGGCGGTGGCAAGGGCATGGGTATGATGGGGCAAGACGGAAAAGGCATGGGTGGTGGTAAGGGCATGGGTATGATGGGGCAAGACGGAAAAGGCATGGGTGGTGGTAAGGGCATGGGCATGATGGGGCAAGGCGGCAAAGGCATGGGCGGCCGTAAGGGCATGGGCATGATGGGGCAAGACGGAAAAGGCATGGGCGGAGGTAAGGCCGAGATGAGCGGTTCTACCGGCCAGCTAATGAAGATGAAGTTCAAAATAATGGAGATGAAGATAAAGATGATGGAGATGAAGATGCTGGAGTTGGAGATGAAGATGATGGAGGTCAAGTGAAGATGATCGAACGACAGCATCGACGCCCCTTTGCTTTTGTCGTCATCTTCGTTTTGATCGTGTTGGCTAACTCGGGCACGGCTGAAGAGAGCCCGAAGTCCCAAGGAGAGCTCCTCACCGCCGATCAGGCGCTGGCGCAGTTGGAGCAAGGCAATCGCCGCTGTGTGCAAGGAAAGTCCACGCATGGACACGACGTGGAGAAATGGCGGGAACGATTTCTTCTCAAGCAAAAACCATTTGCGACAGTGCTCGGCTGCAGCGATTCCCGCGTAGCCCCTGAATTACTGTTTGATCAAGGGTTCGGCGAACTGTTCGTGGTCCGCGTGGCCGGGAACATTGTCGACCCCAATGTCGTCGGCAGCATTCAATATGCGGTGGAACACCTCGACAACAAACTGATTGTCGTACTTGGTCATCAAAACTGTGGCGCGGTCACTGCTGCGCTCGCGCCGCCGGATCAAACGAAAGACGAACCGCCGGAGCTGCGCAAGCTGCTGGATCAAATACGGCCGGCCATTGACTCCGTGGATCGCAAGCAGGAACGGAAGCAACGCGTCGAGGCCAACGCGCGAGCGTCGGTAAAGCAACTTCTCGAAGTTCCCTCGATTGCGAAAGCGATGAAGGAGAAGCATGTCAAGGTCGTGGGCGCGGTGTACCACATCGATTCGGGAGAGATCATGTTCCTCGACGACTAATTCTTTAAAAGTATCATACGTTATTCACGAAATTCGACCCGGAACACGAAAGATAATGAATGCAAATCGGGATGATGGGCCGGGGGTCGGACTCGGGCGAAGGCCTGTGGATGATCCAAACGGCCATCGTCGAAGGTGTGCCGGTGCTCACCATGGCGATGTATGCCAGATTCGCCTCTCGCGGCGAGGCGGATTTCCAGGACAAATTGCTGTCGGCGAAGCGATTTGGGTTCGGCGGACATTTGGAAAACCAGACAAATAGGAACGTATCATGAACATGCCTCCGTCTGACGCTGTGGTTATCTTCGGGGCCACCGGCGACCTTGTTTACAAGAAGATTTTCCCGGCGCTCTATGCGATGCAACAGCGAGGATACACGTGGTGCCTGAGCTTGGCGCGGGCTTGTGGCCGCTTCCCCAAATGACACTGTTGCATCCGCTCACTTTTTGGATTGCCCAGTGGTGGGTGGGTCTCAGCACAACGAAAGGAACTTTATGATGAATCATATGAACGGATGGATGGGCGGAGGAATGTGGCTGTGGACGGTGATCGGTGTTCTGGTAGTCATCCTGCTGGTCGTCGCAATCAACAACCAGTCCAGGAAATAGTCACGAATTCACGACCTGATAGTGAAATGAACGGCTAAGCACGAAAGAAAACCAATGCTGATCAAGTTATCCACTGACATAACTGTGATTGATGCGGCGGCGGCCTTGCAGGCTGCCGTCCAAGCCAATCACTTTGGCGTCATGCAGGTGCATAACCTTAAAGAGACCATGACGAAGAAAGGCGTAGAGTTTGATCGTGAATGTCTGATCTTCGAGGTTTGTCAGCCGCAACAAGCGAAGAAGGTCCTCGATGAAAACATGAGCGTCTCCACCGCACTGCCCTGCCGGATCTCCATTTACGAGGAGGGCGGTAAAACCATCCTGGCGACCTTGAAGCCCACCACCCTGCTGGCGATGTTTAACACGCCGCAACTCAAAGACGTGGCGTAGGAAGTGGAAGACACCATTGTTAACATCATGCAGGAGGCGGCAGACTGACTGACTGAAACAACTTAACCCCAGAGAGTAAATTATCATGAAAACATCCCTAATCATCCTCATAGTGCTGGCTGTGCTGGCACTGATTGCCGTGATGTTCGTCGTCAGCATCTACAACAAACTCGTCGCGCTACGTAACCGTTTCAAAAACGCCTACGCGCAAATTGACGTGCAGCTCAAGCGGCGCTACGACCTGATTCCAAATCTGGTCGAGACCGCGAAGGGTTACATTAAACACGAGCGCGACACGCTCGAAGCCGTCATCGCGGCGCGCAATGCCGCATCGTCCGCCAACACCGACGCCGCCGCCAATCCCGGCGATCCGGCAGCCATGAAGCAACTCGCCAGCGCTGAAGGCACGCTCACCGGCACGCTCGGCCGCCTGTTTGCGCTCTCCGAGGCATATCCCGACCTCAAAGCAAACACGACCATGCTGAGCCTGATGGAGGAAATGACCTCGACTGAGAACAAAGTCTCCTTCTCCCGGCAGGCATATAACGACTCGGTGATGTTCTACAACACGCAGCGGGAAGTTTTTCCCAGCAGTCTCATCGCTGGCACGTTCCACTTTACCGCCGCCGAGCTGTTTGTCATCGAGCAGCCGGAACAACGGGAGGCACCAAAGGTGTCGTTCTCTTGAAGAGGGACGTGACTCATGGATTTTTTCGAACATCAGGACAAAGCCAGGAAAAACACGAAAGTGCTGGTGATTTACTTCGTGATCGCCGTCCTGTGCATCATCGCGTCGGTTTATCTCGCCAGTCTGCTGATTTTCTATGGAACCCACGCGAAACAACAGCCCGGCGCCCCGACGCCAGAACTTGTCCTGTGGGATCCCAAGCTTTTCCTCTACGTCGTGCTTGGCACGCTCGGCGTCGTCCTCATTGGTAGCCTCTACAAAACCGCCGCCCTGGCCAAGGGCGGCAGTGCCGTCGCCGAATCACTCGGCGGAAGGCTCCTCAACCCCAACACAACCCATCCCGATGAACGCAAGCTGCGGAACGTGATCGAGGAAATGGCCATCGCCGCCGGCGTGCCCGTCCCCAAGATTTATGTGCTCGACGACGAAAAGGGCATCAACGCCTTTGCTGCGGGTCACGCGCCGGGCGACGCCGCCATCGGCGTCACGCGCGGTTGCATGACCTTGCTCAACCGCGATGAATTGCAGGGCGTCATTGGCCACGAATTCAGTCACATCCTCAATGGCGACATGCGCCTGAATCTCCGCATCATGGGCGTCATCTTCGGCATCCTGTGCCTCGCGGTAATTGGCCGGGTCCTGATCTACTCGCGCGGCGGCCGGGACCGGAATCCGCTGATGCTCCTGGGGCTGGCCCTCATCGTCATTGGCGCGATCGGCGTGTTCTTCGGCCGCCTTATCCAGGCCGCGCTAAGTCGGCAACGGGAATTCCTGGCCGATGCCTCCGCGGTGCAATTCACCCGCAATCCTGCGGGGCTCTCCGGGGCGCTGCAAAAAATCGGCGGCGTCGGTTCGCAGGTTGAATCCGCTCACGCCGGTGAAGCCAGCCACATGTTCTTCGGAAACGGCATGGGTAAACCGTTTCTCGGTGCGCTGGCCACGCACCCTCCACTCGACGAGCGCATCCGTGCCATCGATCCGGGCTGGGACGGGAAATTCAAGACCGCCGGTGTCTCCGCAGTTGAAGCAGAATCTTCACGCAAGGCGGCGAAACCAACGTCCTCAAGATCTCCGTTTACGACGATTCCCGGGATGCCCGGCACACGGGCTGGCGACGGAGGGTTCGCCACCAACGCAGTCCTGATGGGAGCCGTGCTGCCGAACGTTGGCAAGCCAACGCCGCTGCACTTGCGCTACGCCGAGGAGTTGCGGAATTCATTTTCAGAAAAGGTCCAGTCCGCCGCTCGCGAACCGCTCGACGCCATTGCACTTGTTTACGCGATGCTCCTCAGTCCGGACGACGCCTTGCACGTGACGCAACTCACGGAACTTGGCAAGCGAGCCGCGCCAGGAGTAGGCGAAAAAACCGCCGCGCTCTGGCCAGAAGTCGCGCCCATCGACTCGCGCGCCCGTTTGCCGCTCGTGAACCTCGCTTTGCCCGCGCTGCGTCAGCTTCGGCCCGACGAGGTCGAGCAATTCAGCCAGGCGTTGCAATGGCTCATTGAGAGCGACGGGCAGATCGAAATCTTTGAGTTCGTCCTTCAGAAAATTGTCCGCCGCCACCTCGCGTCGCATCCGGGCGAAACCCGTCCGACCTCCATTAAATACCACACACTTAAACCGCTCGTACGGGATTGCAGTGTCGTGCTCTCCGCGCTGGCGAACATCGGCAGTCGCAAAACCGGCGAAGTCGCAAAAGCATTCCAGCAGGGCGCGCCTCATCTGGTGGAGAAATCCGACGGGCTGCAACTCCTGCCGCGCGAAGAATCCGGGCTGGAACAACTGGATACCGCGCTTGACCGCTTCGCGTTGGCCGCTCCGCAGATCAAAAAGAATTTAATCGAAGCCTGCGTGCAGGTCGTCGGCGCGGACGGTTCGATCCAGGAACGCGAAGCCGAATTGCTTCGCGCCATCGCCGACACGCTGGATTGCCCGATCCCGCCGTTTGTGGACATTGCCGAAAGCTAAACATATGACCGGAGACGCCCTATGAAAGAACACGAACACATAACAAAGCACAAGCCCGAAACCAAGCCGGCGCAAGACCAGTTGGCGAACAAGGTAAACGCCGAAGGCACAACGCCGCACGCCGGTTCGAACCATGCGGACCACCACAACCACCAGGATCATCATGCCCAGATGGCGGCTGACTTCCGAAATCGGTTCTGGATTTCGCTGGCGCTGACCCTGCCGATTCTGCTCCTCTCACCGCTGCTCCAGAAACTGGTGGGGCTGCGTGAATCCATCCATTTTCCCGGCGACCTCTACGTACTGTTTGGCTTCGCCTCGGCAGTCTTTTGGTATGGTGGCTGGCCGTTCTTGAAAGGGATGTACAAAGAACTGAAATCCCTGCAGCCCGGGATGATGACGCTGGTTGCTGTCGCCATCACGACGGCTTATCTTTACAGTAGCGCCGTAGTGTTCGGTCTGACCGGCAAGATGTTTTTCTGGGAGCTGGCCACGCTAGTCGACATCATGCTGCTGGGGCACTGGATCGAGATGAGGTCGGTGATGGGTGCCTCAAGGGCACTGGAGGCACTGGCCAAACTCATGCCCTCCGACGCACACAAACTGATGCCCGATGGCAGCGTGAAAGATGTGCCGCTGAGCGAACTGGCGGTGGACGACAAAGTCCTCATCAAACCCGGTGAGAAAGCCCCGGCGGATGGTGTCATTGTGGAGGGAGAGAGTTCGGTTAACGAGGCGATGCTCACCGGAGAATCAACTCCGGTTACCAAGACGACTGGCGGCAAGGTCATTGGCGGCTCCATCAACGGCGAAGGCTCGCTGACCATCGAGGTCAAAGGCACCGGCAAGGATTCGTTTCTGTCGCAGGTCATCGACCTGGTTAAGCAGGCCCAAGAAAGTAAATCGAAGACCCAAAACCTTGCCAACACCGCCGCGATGTGGCTGACCGTGATTGGCCTCGGGAGCGGCGTGCTCACCCTGGTGATTTGGCTGGTTTTCATGAAGCATGACTTTGCCTTTGCCATGGAGCGGGCCGTGACCGTCATGGTCATCACCTGTCCGCACGCGCTCGGCCTGGCCGTGCCGCTGGTTGTGGCTGTCTCCACGGCCCTGGCGGCCAGTAACGGCCTGCTCATTCGTAATCGGGTTGCCTTCGAGGGTGCCCGAAAACTGCAGGCCGTCATTTTTGACAAGACCGGCACGCTGACCGAGGGTCGGTTTGGCGTGACCGACACGCTCATGTTCAGTGAGGATTTCGACGAAGAAACGCTGCACAAGTACGCGGCCTCGGTGGACACGAATTCCGAACATCCCATTGCCAAGGCCATTGCGGCTGCTTCGGAAAACAAACTGCCCGTCGAAAGCTTCAAAAGCATTCCCGGCAAGGGGGCCGAAGGCAGGGTCGACGGCAAAGACATCAAGGTGGTTAGCCCGGGCTTCCTGCGCGAACAGAACATCGATCTTACTGACAAACGCGTTGAGTCATTGCAAGCCGAGGGAAAGACGGTCGTGTTTGTCCTCGTTGACGGAAAGCTGAAGGGCGCGATTGCGCTGGCAGACATCGTGCGACCCGAGGCGAAGCAGGCCATCGATGCCCTGAAGGCGCTCGACATCCGCTGCATGATGCTCACCGGCGATAACAAAGCGACCGCCAAATGGGTCTCGGACCAAGTCGGACTGGATGAATACTTCGCCGAAGTCCTGCCGCAGGACAAAGCAGCTAAAGTCAAAGAAGTCCAGTCCCGGGGCGTGTTGGTGGCCATGACCGGCGACGGCGTGAACGATGCCCCGGCGCTGGCCCAGGCTGATGTGGGCATTGCCATTGGAGCCGGTTCCGATGTCGCGGTGGAAACCGCCGACGTGATTCTGGTGCGTAGCAATCCACTGGATGTCGTGGCCATCGTGCAACTTTCCCGCGCCACATATCGGAAAATGATTCAAAACCTCGTCTGGGCCACTGGCTACAACGTCTTTGCCATTCCTCTAGCGGCCGGAGTGCTCTACGCCTGGGGCGTGCTGCTCAGTCCCGCGGTGGGTGCGGGGCTGATGGCTGCGAGCACGGTGGTCGTAGCCATCAATGCGCGACTGCTGAGACTGAAGGCCGAGTCTAAGCCTGAAGCCAAAAAATGACCAAGCTATCGATGAATGAGAATACGAGGATTCGATGTCCGCGAGACAACGTGAAAACAGGAATTCAAAGACGGTGACCACAACAACTAAGAAGGGAGCACGACCGTGAACGAACCGATTGCACATTCCGGAACCTGGGGAATCGCCCTGATCGTGATCGTACTGGCCTCCTGGCTTCTATACCGCTATCTCGCGCCCAAGACGTGGAAGGAGTGGGCGAGCGCCGGGGTCGTCCAGGCCTTCATCATCGCCCTCTATGCGGAAATGTATGGCTTTCCGCTCACCATCTATCTGCTCGTCCGATTCTTCGGCCTCGACCAGACCAATCTCAACGCCAGCCTCTGGTCCACCCTATTGGGCATGGGAGAAACGGGCATGATGATCGCGATGATCTTCGGCTACGCGATCCTGTTCATCGGCATCGGAATTTTCATGGAGGGTTGGCGCGAGCTGCACCGCGCCCGCCAGGAAGGACGGCTGATCACGGACCGCCTCTACGGGCTCGTGCGCCACCCTCAGTACACCGGGCTCTTCGTCGCGCTTTTCGGCGAAGGAGTCGTTCATTGGCCGACCATCTTCTCGGTCGCTCTATTTCCTATCATCGTCCTCGCTTACTATTTGCTGGCGCGCAGTGAGGAACGCAAAGTTGAGGATGAATTTGGCGAGGCATATCGCGAATACCGGAAGCGCGTGCCGATGTTCATCCCGCGCTGGGGGGAATGGCGCAAGCTGGCCACGACCCGGGACGATACGCCTGCCTGAAATATTTCAAGACCTCGATAAACCGAATTCGAAGTAATCATGACAACGAACAAGAAAGAACAAAGACCATGAACACATCCAAGACTGAAGCCATTGATCCGATCTGCGGCATGGCCGTGGACACTGCCACCGCTCTCCACGCCGAACGCGATGGAAAGACGTTCTATTTTTGCAGCGAACACTGCCGAGAAAAGTTCCTGTCAGCATCTGGAGATTCCAAGCCGGACGACAAGTCCGGTGGCTGCTGCTGTGAGTAAAGCCCTGCTACAAGCATTCAGAACGAGGCAAATGCGGTATTCGCTCAAATATAATATACAAATTGCCACAGGTTCCGAATAATGAAGCAGACACTGATAATGGTGGCCGGCTGCGGCCTTCGGGGCGATCATGCTCTGCCACCTGATGGACTTCGGCATACACAAGGATGAAAAAAAACGGAGGACACGATCATGAGCACCGACATTCATCAGAGGAACGATCGCGGATCCGGGAACGCCCGGCCGACATCGGCTTCCCGGCACACGCACTCCACACCGCATCTGAACCCCCAATACCTTGGACTCGCCTTCGGCGCGACCGGTCTGGTGTTCTATCTTGGCTGCATGCTCATGATGGCCACAGTACCGCACGACAAGGTGGTGATCGTTTTCAATAGTCTGCTGCACGACCTCGGTGTGGGGCCAATTCTAAGAATCAGCGTGCCCATCTCCCAAGTCTCACTGGGCCTGGTCACTACTACGTTCATCCTGGGCTGGTTCGCGGGGGTCTTGATCGCTGGGATATACAATCTGAGTCTTAGCATGAGGAAATGGAAATAGTATGGAAAGTGCGCCCGACAGAACTACGAAATATCAGGCGGACAGCCTCTCGCTGATCGGCGCCATTGCCTTGGGGACCGGCGTGATGATCGGAGCCGGGATCTTCGCGCTGACCGGCCAGATGGCGGAGATGACCGGAAGCCTGTTTCCTCTGGCGTTCCTTTCCTCCGCACTGATCGTCTCGTTCAGCGCCTACTCCTACGTCAAATTATCCAATGCCTACCCCTCCGCCGGCGGCATCGCCATGTATCTGGAGAAAGCGTATGGCAAAACCTTGACCACCGCCTTCCATGCCCTGTTGATGTATTTTTCTATGGTGATCGCCCAGAGCTTTCTGGCGCGAACCTTCGGATCCTACACCTTGCAGCTGTTTGCCATCGACGACAGCAGCCTGCTGGTTCCCACGCTTGGGGTAGGGCTGTTACTGGTGGCCTTTCTACTCAATCTGGCCGTCACCGGTTTGATTCAGGGGGTCGCCTCGGTGCTCGGCTTCATCAAGATTGGCGGCATCGTTTTGTTCGGCGTGGTCGGGGTACTGGTGGCGGACTCGGTGGAAGTGAATTTCTCCGCGGCGGATCCCGGGGCGTCGCTAACTGGTTTTCTGGGTGCCACGGCGCTTGGCATTCTGGCCTTCAAAGGGTTTACTACCATCACCAACAGTGGTTCGGAACTCAAAGACCCGCGCCGGAACCTTGGCAAAGCTATCATGATCTCAATCGCCCTCTGTGTGGTGATCTATGCGCTGGTCGGTTTTGCGGTCTCCAGCAACCTGTCACTGGGTAAGATCATCGAAACGCGCAACTACTCGCTGGCCGCCGCGGCCCGGCCGGCCCTGGGAGAATACGCGGTTTGGTTTACCGTGATCCTGGCCATGCTGGCCACCTCGGGCGGCATCATCGCCAGCGTTTTTGCGGTGTCACGCATGCTGGCCATGCTGACGGAGATGAAGCTGGTTCCCCATAGCCACTTTCATATGCCGGGGAGCATCCAGAAGCATACGCTGGTCTATACGATTGTGCTGGGATTGCTGCTGACGGCGTTTTTTGATCTTTCCCGCATCGCGGCGCTGGGTATTATCTTTTATCTGATCATGGACGTTGCCATTCACTGGGGTGTGCTGCGCCACCTGAGAAAAGAGGTGGGGGCCAATCCAGTGATCCCGATCATGGCCACTGTGCTGGATGTGATCATTCTTGGCGGCTTTCTCTGGGTCAAGGGCGCCTCTGATCCTTTAGTTTTGATCGTGGCAGCAGCCGTTATGGCGGCGATCCTGATCATGGAGTTTTTCTTCCTCAGAACACGACCGTCCGAGGGGCAGCCGGACCATAAGCATTCCGGATGACCCGGCAAACAGATGAAAAAAGTAGAAAGTGAACAATGTTGAAGGAAGACCTCCACTTTCGTGAAGCTCCGCTCTCACCCGCCCGGCAAGCGTGGTTGATGCTCGTGGGCGAATTGGCGCTCGTGATTCGACGAAAGCCACTGTGGCCGGAGGCACGTCTGGCCCGCTGGATCCTGCCGTTGGGATTCGTGGCCACCACCCTGACTTTCGGGTCGATGTTCGCCAGCCCGGCCTATACCGGCGCGGGTAGGTCTGGAGCAGTCCAGCGGGCCAATCAAGCGGGTAGAAAGCCCTCGATCGAGCTGCCGCGACCGGAAATGCATCGACACCGGATTGACCTGGGAAAGCAAGTCAGGCGCGGAGTCGCACCACGATTTCGGGTAAACACATTCGTTTCTAAATCCAGAAAAAGACAATGACACTATGAACCAGGAAAGAAACATGACCATGAATGAATCGAAATCCATGATTAAAGACCCTGTCTGCGGCATGACTGTGGACGAAGCCACCGCGATCCACGCCGACCGCGACGGACAAACATTTTACTTTTGCAGTGAACACTGCCGAGAAAAGTTCCTGTCCTCGCCCGCTGATGCAAAGCCGGATGACAAACCAGGAGGTTGCTGTGGATAACAACACGCATACCACTCTCTCAACCGCGCGGCTGAGCCCCACGCGATTGGGCTGGGCATTCGGAGCAACCGGAGTAGTGTTCTACCTCGGCTGCATGCTCACGATGGCCATCGTACCGCGTGAGAAGGTGGTAGTCCTGTTCAACGGCCTGTTGCACGGATTCAACGTCGATCCAATTCTGAAAACCGGCGTGCCTGTCGGCGAAGTCGTGCTGGGATTGATCAGCACGTTTATCCTTGGCTGGATTGCAGGGGTGTTAATCGCGGGAATCTATAATCTGGGTGTTCGCAAATCCGGATAGGACGATTGCGGAATTTATTGTGAACCCATGACCGAGGCAAAACACAAAGCAACCGCAGCAGACTGGAAAGTACCATTCTGACGAACCACACCGGTGGATGGTTCGGTCACGCACTCGTGACAGGAAAACGACATGACGAATCACCGGGCGAACCGCCCGAAGCAACCGTCCAGCAATGAAGACATGGTGGACTCGCTCCAGCGCGATGCCTTCGGATATTTTCTACGCGAGAACAACCCTGCGAACGGCCTTGTGCTGGACAAGACGCAAGCGGATGCCCCCGCGAGCATCGCCGCAATTGGGTTTGCACTTGCAGGATATCCAGCAGGCGTCGAGCGTTTATGGATGACGCGCGCCGAAGCAACAGAGCGAACGCTGGCGGTGTTGCGGTTTTTCTGGACCAGCCCGCAGGGAACAGCACCGGACGCCACAGGCTACAAGGGGTTCTACTACCACTTTCTCGATATGACGACTGGCCGCCGCGCAGGGATGTGTGAGCTTTCAACCATCGACACCGCTTTCCTGCTCGCTGGAATGCTCACCGCGGCAATCTATTTCGATGAGGATTGTGAGGACGAGCGGGAGATACGCACGTTGGCCGATGCGCTCTACCGTCGTGCCGATTGGCAATGGGCGCGTAACGGTGGAGCGACAATCACTCACGGTTGGAAGCCCAAAAGCGGTTTTTTGAAGTACCGCTGGAATGGGTACGATGAGGCCCTGCTCGTATACGTGCTTGGCCTCGGTTCGCCGACGTACCCGCTGCCAGAGGAACCCATGATTCGCTACATTGAAATTGCAACGCAATCTCCCGTGTCGTTAAACCCAGCTGCATACGCTTTCAGAACTTCGAGGCATCGTTCCTTGGAATAAATCAACATGTAAAATCCTCCATGAAATGAAATCTCACCAGTCTACCTACTTTACCGCATTCTCCTTGGAGTAAAATGTGATGCGATCTAGAATGGTGGGTCGGTCTCAGTGAAGATGGGAGACGTCTCAAGACTGAGTAATCGGAGATTCAAAACGAAGATTGCAATACCAGTCGTTCGTATCTGGACGAAAGCGCAAATTGCTAACGTTTCGGAATCAGTCCAGTTGTTGGTTGCCAGGATTGAATGAAATTACGTATCAATGACGTATTGCTATGCGAATTATTTTACGCATGTCTTACAATTCTGCATTGCCACTGCCTGAGACTTATTGGTTTACAGATTGGTTAATCCGTGATTGACGATAGCGTCAACGCTATCGATTCCAGTCATTGTGCGCCGGTAAGGTTTGCAACACGACTTGAATGAATGGTCGTATTTGTGTGAATCACAAAGTAGATGCCTATCACACATTTTATTGAATTTGGCAAACGGGTAACTCGTATTTCAAATAAGGATCACATCAGAGCTATATTGGAAGTTAGGCATGATGTGGATTCAACGGCGTGCTCGAATTCGGTGGAATGGGATCGTCGGTTGTCATCAACTTATCGTATAGATCCGGTGGCAGCACACGCATCACAGTAAACAGCCCTTTGACACCTTTATACCAGCCTTCGCGCATCCCCTGGGTTTCGCGACGATCGGTTAATTTTTTCATGTCTTCCATTGTCATCGGCATATTATAGTCATTCGCCTTTTCCATCTGCATCTTACCAGCATGCTTACCTTCCATTTTCATGCTCGACATCCCCTTCATGATTTGCGGATAGCCGGGAACCTCGAAACCCGGATCATTCTTTTCCTGGCGAATGATGGGCCCGACTTGCGATACCATATGGTTCATCATGTGGTGAAACATGTGGCAATGCAGTACCCAGTCACCGGGATTATTGGCCACGAATTCTACATCCCGCGATTGAGCTACACCCACGATCACTGTATTTCCCGGAATCCATGCCGTTTCCGGAATACGTCCCCCTTCAGTCCCTGTCACCCAAAAAGTGTGTCCGTGCAAATGCATTGGATGCTGATGCAGCGTACTGAAGTTTAGAAATCGAATGCGGACCCGTTCGCCTAACTTACAAACCAGTGGTGTCGTGTAAGGGCCACACCGCCCGTTGATTGTAAGAAAGTTCCAGTCCATGGAGACCGTATTGGGAATGTGCGCGTTGGGTAACATCGAAAACTGCTGAGTCATTAACACGAAGTCACGATCCACGGTAGGTTCAAAAGCCACTTTGGGATGAACAATGAAAGGCACCACCATTCCGATTGCTTCTTGCATCGCCACATGCGGATGCAAGAAAAAACTACCTTCCTGATGTACGTCATATTCATAGACAAAGGTCTTGCCCGGTTGAATCAGGTCTTGTGTAACGGCAGGTATTCCGTCCATACTAATGGGGAGTTCCAAGCCATGTGAATGCAGAGTTGTCGGCTCTGGCAAATCATTACGAAAAACAATCCGTACTCGTTCGCCTTGATACATTTCTAATACAGGACCGGGAAACTGGCCGTTAAATCCATACGCGTCCATCCAGATCCCCGGCAGTACTTCTCTACGGGTGGGGGTCGCCTGCAAATGGAACTCGCGCGCACCATTTACAATTTTCCCGCTCAATGTTTTCAAATCAGGTGCAATCACATTGACTGGTGGCTCCCCCGCTTTTCGCAATCCGGGCACGAGTTTCCCTCGGTCAGTCGGACTACCAACTGGGCCACCAGTGCCTGGATGCATACGGGGATATGTGCCTCCCTGACCTTGATATTTATCGGAAGAAGCTCCGCTTTCCGATGACTGCCCCATAGCGGTCCCCGCAGCAAACAATCCGGCTGTGGCTGCCGCACCCTGCTTTAGAAAGTCCCTGCGGTCATTTTGAGTACCCATTGATAGGCCTTTCATTTTGTTTTATTTCGTTTTGCTAAATGATCGTTGTTCATGGTCTCTTACGATTACCGGGGTTTGGGAACGGCATTGATATGTCCGCCACCCACTGGCGCAGGAGGCTCGGCCAGTCCACCTGTCAATAACATACCGCTAATGGCAATCTCACTTTCATGATACTTTAATTGACTCATGATATAGTCTGCCTGCAAATTGAGATAGATCTGCTGTGCCATCAACACATCAGGCCAGGGAGCGCGCCGCTCCTTATAACTGTGATGTAACAGATCGTAGGCTTGCTTACCCTTAGGTAACATTTCATCTCTGTAAGTTTCTACATGCTGACACGCGGTCTGATAATTTCTAAACTCTGTTGAAAGCCTGCTCATCAAAGATAATTCCAACCGTTTCACATCCGCCCGAGATCGGTTGAGATCGGCTAAGGCCTGATCCACGGTGCCTTGATTTTTGTCGAAGATGGGAATAGGTAACCCGACGGTGACCCCTGCTACTGAATTATCGGTCTCGAAATTATGACCGAAATTGACATCGACCAGAATATTAGGAATCGGTTGGACACGTTCACGCTCTACGGTTATTTCGTCATGTTGCACACGTTCCCAGGCAGCAACGATTTCAGGACTGCTTTCTAATAACTGATTGAGCGCCGAATTCCAGTCATAAAATTCCTGAGGAGGCTCAAGCCTCCCTCTCAGAGTTGTACATTGTAATTCAGGAGTACCCACCATCGCCACTAGATTTCGCCACTCCTGTTCCAAGTCGTTCTCAGCCGCCTGCTGTTTCAATTGTGCGCGATGCAAGTCGACTTCCGCCTGCAACAGGCCGGACTGATTCGTCTGTCCTAGATTAAGCATCTCTTTATGTGTTTGTAAATTATCTTTCGCATTCTCCAGAAGTTTACCTTGGACTGCGAGTAACTGCTGCGCTGCCAGTGTCCGGTAGAAATGAATCCGCACGTCATTCAAGACCCGCGTGTACTGGGCTGATAAGTTGGTTTCCGCAACTGCGACCTGCTTTGTCCATTTCGCGCGACTGAGCTTCAGCTTACCACCTGTGACAAATTCCTGTGAGACGAATGCCCCCTGTAATTCACCAGCCGTGCCATTGATGCCAATTTGATCGCTGGCATATCCTACAACCGGGTTTGGGTAGAGCCCCGCCTGATAGGCTGCGCCACGCGATGCTTCAACTTGCGCTGCCGCCTGGACCAGTGTCGGATTATTGGCTTGTGCCAAAGCTTCTAGCTCATCCAGTGATATCGCAGTACTTTGGTTTGTTACAACATCACCCGGCATGGGGAGAAGAAGTGGATCGTATTTCTCTACTGGTAACTCAATTGACTCTTGATGCGATACGAGTCGCGTTTCAGTCTCAGAGGTTGCATCATATTCTGCTTCCGCATCATCGCGCACAATGACTTGCGAAGTATCATTTTCTGCTGGTACAGGTTTTTTACCTATTTGATTAGCAACATCCCTTTTCGTACTGGCTGCACATCCACTAATTGATACTATTGCCAGTAAGATAGAAATTAGATTCTTTGATTTCACCACAGCCCCCCGAAGTCTAGAACTAGCCTCGCAAATTCTTTACACGCGATTCCCTTAACTTATAGTTATCGGCGAGATCTGTACTATTGTTTTATCCAAATATATCGATTTCAACGGTTTTATGTAGAATAGAATGACGGTGCCATCTAAACATCATGTACAACGATGATTACGATAATATTCTTTTCTCAGCTAGAATTAGTAAAATCCAAATCGACAATATCTAAAACTCTTAAGTGCGCTCTTGGGTTCGTTGGAAAACAGGAGCTATATAGATTGTAACTAATCTAGCTACCAAGACAGCAAAAACGACATACTACAATAATGTGATCGACAAAATTGATTTCACCAGAATAGTCATTATGACCAAATATCCTGTGAACTCAGTTTGTATATTCCGGTTTTTTGGATTAGGTAGTTTTTTCGATTTGGCTATTGATAGAAAGCCTGAGCTATCTCACGACATAATGACGTTCAGTTGCTCACGCTCACAACTAGGCCTATCGCAGCCACAGCAAAAAAACATCCTTGCAATTTTCATGCTCCTTCTAAAAACAGGACATTAAAAAACTAACTTTCCCCCGGTAGGCGGGACCAATGATTACACCATCTAATGCAGTGTTTATACGTGTTTCAAGAAATAACTGCGTATGGTGTATTGCAAACGGTTTTTTTCAGATCGGTGTCCATGCAGGCTTTATGCCAAGCAGTTTCCGCTGCATCCATTAATGCTTCGAAGTCCGCGTAAACCCGATTCGACCAGAAGTCACTCTTCAGATAGTGCCAATGGTTTTCAATGGGATTCAATTCTGGGCTGTAGGGAGAAAAGACAAACCAATGTGATGTTTTCAGGAATCATCAACACCTTCGACCAATGAAAACCGGCACTATCCCAGATCACCACGGCATACTCATCAACGGGAATGGTCTTGGAAAACTGCTCAAGAAATATATGGATCATTTTCATATTCAAGCATGGACTGAGTAGCCCTTCCGCCTGACCGGTTTCAGGACAGACCACGCAAATCACCCACATATAGTCGTACTGAGTTTACCGCATCACCCGAGGCCGAGAACCTTTGGGAGCCCAGACACGAGTGAGGGTTCCTTGTTGTCCGAAATGCGCTTCGTCCTGGAAAAAGATTCTCAGCTTTTGATTCGGGTGTTGCACGGCTATGGCTTGGACTGTTTCGGGGAACTTTTTTTAAAAGCCTGCTGGCCGGATTCGTCGGCGTTTCTGTGCTGGGGGCGAGGATTCAATGATTCGTATCCCAGTTGATGCAACATGGACTTCCCCAGGAATAGTGGGCGCCTGCCTGAGAGTGTATACTCTCTGAGAGGAGTTCAGTATGTCCAGAAATGCTAAATCATCGTCGTCAAAACCTAAGGTATCACGACGCGTTTATTCCGAGGAATTCAAGCTGGATGCGGTGCGTCTGGTGACTCAAGAGGGCTATTCAATCGCTGCAGCTGCCCGGAGCCTGGGAGTCCACGCCAGCCAGATTCGTAAATGGAAAGAAAAATTCATGCCCCAGGACAAAGAATCGCCTTCGCTGACGGAAGATGAAAAAGCAGAACTGAAGCGGCTACGCGAAGAGAATCGTCGTCTTAAAATGGAACGGGACATTTTAAAAAAAGCCACCGTTTTTTTTGCGAAGGAAAATCAATGAGTTTTGCCTTTATCGAAGAAAACGAGCAGTCCTTTGAAGTCACTGCCATGTGCCAGACCTTTCAGGTTTCACGGAGCGGTTACTATACCTGGAAACGACGCGAACCGGGTGTCCGCCAACTTCGTCAGCAGAAGCTGATTGAGGAAATCCGTGCGATCCATCAGGAGAACCAGCAGGTTTACGGCTCACCACGGATTCATCAGGAACTCCAGGAGCGTGGCTGCAAATGTAGCGTGAATACCGTGGCAAAATACATGCGGGAAGCAGAAATTCATGCCAAAACGACGAAGAAATTCTGTGTCACAACGGACTCGAATCACCATCTGCGGGTGGCTGAGAATCTGTTGAATCAACAGTTTGACTCTCCCACACAGGCCAACCAGATCTGGGTGAGTGATATCACGTATTTATGGACTGATGAGGGCTGGTTGTATTTGGCTGCCGTTCTCGACTTATATACGCGAAAGGTTGTAGGCTGGTCGATGTCAAAGACCATGACAGCTGATCTGGTAAGCGATGCCTTGAAGATGGCCATCGGCCGGCAGCATCCCGGGGAAGGATTACTGATTCATTCTGATCGCGGGAGTCAATATGCCAGTGATGCGTATCAACGGTTGTTGAGAGAACACGGGATCAAATGCAGCATGAGCCGGAAGGGGAACTGCTGGGACAATGCCCCCATGGAATCCTTCTTCGCAACTCTGAAAAAGGAACTGGTCTATCAGGAGCGGTACACAACCCGTCAGAGAGCGCGTTTGAGCGTCTTTGTCTACATCGAAACGTTTTATAATCGCAAGCGAAAACATTCAGCCTTGGGCTATAAAAGCCCCGAACAGTTTGAACAGGCCACCTAACCTTAACACCGCGCCCACTATTCCTGGCGAAGTCCAACAAGTAGTAAACCGCAACCAGCAAGCAAGATTTTTCAAACTCATTTTTTAAGGTCTGTCGTAAATCCTCGCCTCAAAACGTGCAAACTTCGTTCACGTCTGTGGGACCCGTATCAAGTCGTTTTTTGAATGTTTTCTGTTCTACCAGAGTGAGCAATGCATTGCGGCCCCGTCCCGGAAGATCCTGTAAACCCATGAGTCTCCGTTGATTGAAGCGTTGCACCCATTTCTAGCAGGTTCTGCGCGACAGGCTCAACGACAGCGCTATTCCCGGAGCCGTTTAACTTTGTGTGGTCAGAATGATGATTTGAATTCGGCGAGTAATTCTGGAATTCTTTTCTGATCGAGCAGGCTTCTTGAGTTTCTCCAGAGAAACATGATCCTTCACATACATGGTCGTCTCCTGTAGTCGGGGAATGGAATGACCGGATTATAGATGGAAGAATAGGAAGACGCAGTAGAAAAAGTAGATGGCGCGCAGAAATTAATTGAGGTGCGCATTACTTCCTCTTTCTGGTTATGACCAGAGATGAGTTGATCATGAAAACCAACTCGCATCTTAAACTCCATATAAGCACAATACGCAACCGGAACAATGAACGTCGTGAAGGTTGATTAAGTAAACCGACTGATGCACGCCCAGGACCAGGACGGTTATTGATCTGGAGTCGTTCAACCCAGAAGTTCACTTGCTCCGGCAGATCGACCGCATTGTCGAACCAGCATTCATCCGCAAATTGACCACTTCTTGCTGTGTCGTCGTCCCTGAAAAAGTCACTGTGATCTCGACGGGTGAACTATCCCGACTCATGCCATTGAATTGGACTCAGACTGGTGCTGGAGCGAGTCGCTGATTGGAATGCATTTCCCCAAAACGAGCCTTGTCCCCGCTCCACAGCCACAAAATTAGCGCAGACGTGATCGCCCGCAGCAGTTTCTTTAAGTTCGACCCGGCTGCCGCCAACACCGCGTTGAATTCATCTCCCATCAGGCCTCTCAAAAAGCAGCGGCCCATTCGATTGTCGCTCTTGAGGTGTCCGATTTTCGGCTCGACCGCACTACATCGCTTGCGGCGTTTCATTTAAGTTCGCGTCAGTTTTCGTGTGCTGCTGCCCGCAGTGTGTACCTGTGCCAAGCCGACGCAGCCATGTCCACGATAGCCGTTATCAACGAAGCAGTCTGTCACGTCGACCTGAGTGATCTGTTCTGTCGTGGCGATCGCCTGTTTCAGTGTGTGCCCATCGTAAGGGTTCCCCTGGCAAAGAGTAATTCCCACAATCCAGTTGTGGCGATTTGTCGAGGTCACCCAAATCTTCTGGCCAAATTCGTAACTCTTGTGATTTTTCCCATTGCTGATGCACTTCATTTCCGGTTCGTGCAGGCTGTAATTTTTGTGCTGATCCTGTTGCTGCTGAGCATGCACACGCTCGCACAGGATCAACAATCCTTCCGAGCCGCATCCGACTGTGGCACTTTGCGTCGCATGTCCCGAATCACACGACCCAGCCAGGTCCTCAGTTTTCGCAATCGATTTCGCATCCGCTTAAACTGTCTGGCATGCGCGTAGCGACCGACCATCTGGGCTGCCTGCTTCGCGACGCGGCAGTAAGTTTGCCGCAATTTGACACCGTGCTGTTTCGCTACCGCAGACAGATTGTTGAGCGCCTTCAGGTACAGCTTTAAATCAGTTGGATGAGTGATGTTCTTTTCCTGAACCGTTGTGTCGACATTGACCTGAGCCAGTTCTTTTTTAGTGATCTGTTTATCTTTGACAGCAATCGTAACTGTTTCGGTTAGCAGGGCCAGAAGCTTTTCTCCTCCCACCCGTTGCCGCCATTTCACCAGGCACGTCAAGTGTAATGGCCCGTCATGCTGCATCGTCGTGAAGCCACAATAGTATTGTAAGTATGGATTCTCCACCCAGCGGTCCAACAGCGATTCGTCTGATTCGTTAAACATGTGCTTCAGATAATGCAGTCCGACGAGCAGCCGAATGTCTTTGCCAGGCGCTCCCATTTCCGAACTGTAGCAATGAGCAAAGGCGACATCGAACCGCTGCCAGTCAATTTTTCGAGCCAGAATACAGAGCCGATGATCGAGATTGAGCAGCTGATCGAAATGCGCTTGAAAAAGATCGAGCTGACTGGATTGGGCACGCGGTTTAGGCTTCATGGCAGACTCAAATTGCAAGGTTTTGGAGCTGAAAAACAGAATCCCTTGCAATCTCTATGTTAGGCTGTTTGACATTTCCAGTCTAAGAATAAAGATTCAAAACTGTATTTCAGGGACGACTAAACAGCATTTTCTATGCCAACTCTAAATAAAGAGACGCAACTAACTGACACACAGTGTTTTATATTGAACTCTCGCAAACAGTTTGTTGTTGTCGTGGCGACGGCGCGTTGAGTCAAAACGATCACGCTGCCTCACCGAACCACCGTGCGTTCACTATATTCGGAAACTGACATTGCTCAAATTCGCTGTTAATGACGATAATCCCGCTCTCAAACGTTCTTGGTGGCTCTGGTCAGACTTCCGTTGCCTTATCCCCGTCGATCAAATCCGGAATAATCGTTGAAGTCCGGCTAGTTAAAATACCGATATTTACTGTAGTCCTGTTAAATTGTCAGTGAAATCGGAGCCGGTGATGTTCGTCAAACGAGTGCAACAGTATGCTGCCAAAGCCATCATCTGGTTGACGGTTGCGATGTTTGCACTCCCCGCGGCCCCCGTTTCAGCTTGCCATTGTGCCATAGGCACGGCGGCATCGAACTGCAATTGTTGTGGCCAGTTAGACCTTAACCAATCCAAATCGCTGTCAGGCCATTTCTCCAGAAAGAGGCAGAACGCTTGCTGTTCTGAATTCGGTAACACACCAAGCAGTTGCTGCAAAAAAGGATTATCGACAGCATCTTCCGAGGGTTGTTCGTGCGAGAACTCATGCTCCTGCAAGTCGGAGAAACATCCCTCACGACCTACGAATCCTCTTCAGCCGGAAGAAGATTCGCCCTGCAAAGTCAGCGGCGACGAGTTCGACGCTAATATGCTGACGCCAATTGCGCTCCCTGCCGTGCACTGCAATCAAGAACGCAGTACTTATCACGGTTCGCTTGATCGCTGCATTGCTCTCTCTCGCTTCATAGTGTAAGGCTTTTCGAATGGGGATGGTCTCGCGCCGATCAGTTGTGGTCGTGCCGTCGATAATCTCCGTCCAAGGCATGAATTCCCGTTTTGGCAATAGCTGCGGAAGTTGATAAGACTTCAGATTGCGCTCCCCAAACGCTGACGAACTCGGCTTCGTTGGGATTTCCGCGGCGGTCGTTTGGAATTACTGAACTTCTTTAAACCCTCCATTATACCATAAGCAGAAAGGTTCTGTAATGTTTAAAACTATGACCGAATTGCGATTCTGTAAAGCAGATTTCCGCAGTTCAATCGATGCCTCATTGTGCCGCATAAGTGATTCAATCGCGACCGCGACCGGATACTCACCGATTCGACCGCGCGTGCTTGTTGTCGAATTTCGAGACGAAGTTTACGCTGGATTGAAAGTCGTCCTTGAAGAACACGATTGCCGCGTCATACGGGCGGAAGTCGGTGCGGCCGTGGCTGGCTCAATCGCCCAATTTTCGCCCGATCTTGTGCTGGTCAATGAGTCCATGCCCGATGAGAGCGGCTGGTTGGTTGCGTGCAAGCTTCAGGTTACGTGTCTTCGATTACCCGTCTGGCTATATGCGGTCCAGTGCCCACAACCGACCACTGCTTGGAAAGAGTTCTCCAGCGTCGACCGAGTGATCGAATACGGCGGCGTCTTGCTTCGGCTTGTCCAACACGTTCGACAAGATCTCGTTAAATGGCTGGCCACGGTACGTATACTGCGTGCCGACCAGTAGTGACTCCGAATTGAGCGAATTCCGCCGACTATAATGGTTCCCATATAGCAGTCCTCTCTCGTTTCTTATAATTCCGTTTTTCTTCTACTCAAACAACAAGGAGGTTATTATGTCAAGAATCCTGTACGTGGTTGTCTTGTTAGCAGCCGCAATACTCATCGCTGGTGCCAACGGCTGCCGATCAACCGGAGGAGGAAATAGTGGTTCGGACGGCCATGCTGGCCACAACCATTGAATCCTATTTGAGGAAACCATTCCTTTAGAAGCGCGTCCGGTTGTCTCCAGGCAGCCGGATGTGTTCATCCTATGATTTGACATAACATCGGCCAATCGCCAATTATCAACTAATATTACAGTAACGCATTTATCTTAATTGAGTAGTCGCGGTATTTGTAGTGTGAGAGTCGGGTGGCGGCTAGTTGTCTACGTCGTCAGTTGGGATTCATAGCATTGTTTGGTATCGCCTTTGATAATGGCGTTCTAATGACGACTTACATTCAACAAACACTAATGTTTCGTAAGATTTATGATGTCGAAGATTTATGCAACGCGATCTATGAAGCGGCAGGAAGGTCATTTCATAATATTCGTCAAAATAATATGAAACTAAGGAGAATTCCGATCTTTGCTGACAAGTCAGGTCTATTGATCTGACAGAAATTCAATTCGTAAATCATCTAGAAAAAGAATTTCAATTTTCATGAAGAAACTGTAGTGATTGTGCATCTAACCGAGGTGCTGCAAAGTCGTTTTGTGGACATGGTTGTTTTTGTTTCTAAGATATACGAGGATTTTGATGAAATACATGGTTCCTTTTAGTCTCTTGTCAGTCATATTTATTTCAATTTTCCTATTCGGTTGTGGTTCTGATCGTACTCAACCCACTGACTCAAGCTCTCCTTCTACCAGTGATGGCCACGGTAACCACAGCCACCAGGGTATGAACGGACAAAGCGACATGGAAAAAATGAACGTCGCACTATCGAAACTGTCTACTGAAGATGCAGCTTCAGCAGAGAAACAGCATGTTTGTCCTGTCTCAGGTAAGATGCTCGGTGTGATGGGACCACCTCAAAAAGTCGACGCTAACGATCAGCCTGTATGGATTTGCTGCGATGGCTGCAAAGATAAGCTACTCAGCGATCCCGATGTATATCTCGCTAAGTTGAAAAAAGAGTAGCCGAAACATAAGTAGTATTTTTGATTGAGTGTCGGTTTTGAAGAGAGCTCTTTCATCGGGCAATCGGTGATTTTTGTTCTAATGAGACATTAATAACTGGTAAAAAATGCAGCCTTGCGTGAGCGATTAAGTACTAATTTAATCACCGCTGTAGTTGGCTGCGCTTGTAAGATTCAGCAAGAATGACCAACGGGGGTGATGAAACGTGAAATATTTCGTCCACATGCTGATAGGCTGTGTGCTGCCGTTCTTGCTGATTTTAATTCTAACTTTGTTCGGCGTCGGCGAAGGTGTGACGATGTTTGTCTTTGTTGTTCTTATGTTCTCGTGCCATTTATTCATGATGCGCGGACACCGGCACGGTGAAGATGGACACCTCAAGCAGCAAGACTGAGCGGGAGAAAATCATGCGTTGGGAAATGATAGTGGGTGCGCTGGAAATCTTTATTCTGGGCTGGTTGTTCGGGGCCACCACCGTGTTCTACAACGTTAGTGTGAGCGAAGCCCGCTATCAAACTGCTACCCATCTTGCATTGACTATGGAAGGAGCAGGCAATGGTGGAGAAATTGCAATCGACAGGGAGGGCGAACCTTTAATTCAAAGGGAGCTTGGCTGCGTTTATGTATTCCGCACACTAAATCAAATCAGGGTGACCTCATGAGAAGCCATTCTTCACTGGAGCGAACAATTGTTACGGTACTCGGTACCGACACGCAGTGCGAACACACCGACAGCCTGCAGGCCATGCTGGACGGTCATGTGGCCGGATTTGGGGCTCTGCCGGATTCCCAAAGTGCCACGAAGAACCGGAGAAATTGGAGATCGAAATTTTCTCGACTGAGAGATCAGCTATGGGGAACCAGTGACCCTGGATATCTGAACTCCGTACTGTCCACGCTTGACGAAACTCAATCAAAAATTGTCATCGGCTACTGGGGAACACTGCCACTGCCTGATTTGCTGGCGATAAAAAAGGCCCGTCCAGATGTCAAAGTGGTATTACTGCTGCTGTGTTACCCTCTGGCCTTGTCACATGGTGGAATTCTCCGGCAGGACTTTTATCTGCGAAGGGCCGCCCGATTTCTGGATGGAATCGTGTTTCCGTCGGACCTGACCGAGGGGTATGTGCGTGGCCGAGTCTTTCGCACCGGCTTTCCACCATCGGTCGTCATCCCTCCCTGCTGGCCTCGAAGCTTTCAGGCGACTTGCGAACTGCGTCGCACGGCGGCGAGTCCGAGTTTGATTTTCGTCGGGCGAACAGACATGAGCAGTCCCACAGCCACTACGGCCGACGACGTGCGTCCGTTAATGAACAGCATCCTCGGTACGGGCATTGATTTACACCATGCCCGGTCGCCCGAGACGGATGATGGTCACCCGCATCGCCGCCATTTCTCACCACTTCCGATGCGAGAATTGATCGACAAAATTGGTGAATTTGATGCGAGTCTGATCGCGTATAACACTCAGGGATGTGCACGCGACGACCGTTTCTACCTGACAATTCCCGACCGATTAATCACCAGCGTGGCTGCGGGGGTTCCCGTGGCAATTCCGAGGCAGGGTTATGGTGCCATCAAGAGCTACCTGAGGGATTACCCCCTGTTAGAGTTCGACACGGCAGACGAACTCGCACAGACGCTTGCTGACCGTTCGCTGGTTGCGAAATTGCGCGAAGCGGCGTGGAATTCGCGATCAAATTACGATGCGGCACGCTGCGGTCCCGTGCTCGCTCAGTTCCTGAATCGACTACTTTAATAGCAACGATCACTTATCAGATGTCCGATCGAATTAGGACGCGAGCAGAAGGGCTCTGGAGTAGCGGGATTTGTGTCTGTTCGCGTTCCAGTTTCGCTGGTTTCCGGTCACCACATGTACGACGATTGGATGTGGCAGAATCGTCATCCCCTGCAGCCAAGCCAGCTTTAGTTCTCTCTTGTATAAGTCGCCGTTCGAATTGGGCGAGAGTAGAGAAGACGTGAAAGACCAGTTCTCATGAAGGTGTTGTTGTATCGATGATACCGACACTAATCGAACGAAATCCGATTTCTCGTTCCTTCAGCTCTTCGATCATAGTTACGAGATGGCTCATTGATCGTCCCAGACGGTCGAGCTTCCAAACAAGGAGAGTATCTCCAAGTCGCAAACTTTCTTGGTAAAGCAAAAACCCCGTTCGATCAGTTTTAGCGCCCGAGAGTTTGTCACAGAAGATATGCTCTCGTTCGCCCCCTATGTTGTAGGAGAATCAACTTGAAGTGAGAGTTCTTGATCATCTGTGTTCACTCGGGCATAGCCAATCAAACGATGTTGCTGAAATTCATGAAGTACAATTTTGAATGTCCTTCATTTGGCTGACAATGTTTCTCCACCATTAGAGAAACGTGGCAACATGAATTTGTTCATTAGGAGTTGTTACAAAGATTCTGGATTTGAAAATAATATCTAAATATATCAAGTATTCAGGCTATGCTGTCGACCGGCAGGCCCTACGTTTTCTGACCGGTGTTTACATCTAAGTGCGAAAAAGTTGATATTTAAGAAAACATTAGCTGTGGCACTTTCAAGTGTTGAAGAATGATTGGCATGTTCCAGGTAATCTCTACCGTCTTAATTTGAAAGCCAGCTTCAAAGAAAGAAATAGTATGCAAACGAGACAAGAAATCATGTTGATCAGAACTAATTTGACTTTATGTCCCCGAGACCTAGACTTCAGCAGCGTCTATCTAAGGCATAATTGCACTTTTTATTTTCAGAAGCGGGCTGAAATAACATGGGCTACTCTATCACCCAGGCCAAACCGAGTGACGATCAGGAAGAACTGACTTCCCTGATTAATCGGAATTTTCAGAAAAACGACCCGCAGTGGTTTAACTGGTCTCAACGGCAGAATCCATTTGGTGAAAACCTCTGCTGGCTGGCCCGGGAAGAATCAGCCGGTAAACTTATTGGTTCTACCGGCCTGTTGCGAAGGCGAGTGAACTATGACGGCCAGTCCTTCGCAGTCGGTCAGGCTGAAGCAATCAACATCGATGAAGCACACAGATCGGCTCAGGCAGCGCTCAAACTGCAACGCGCCTTAATCTCTCACCTGCCCGAAACGGACTTTCACTTTGTGTATGGCATGACGGAAACTGCGGCGGCGGTCTTTAAACGATGTCGCTACAAACAAATCGGCACCTTCCAGCATTGGGTCAAACCGCTGCGCAGTGAATACAAGCTTAAGAATAAAATCTCGAACAGATTTGTCAGAAAAGGAGCGACAGTACTCATTGATCTGGCACTTAATCTCTACTCTCTCGAATCCAGAACATTCAAGTCGCATCGTCTTAAAGTAAATAATGACGCACCGATTGATGAACGGTTTCATCGACTTTTTGAAAAGCATGCTCACAATCTTATCATGGTCGAGCGCACGCGCGAATTTCTGGAATGGCGTTTTTGTCATGAGCCGTCGACTCGCTTCCAGATCATGACTTTGGAGAACCGTGAGCAGGAGCTACTGGGCTATCTGGTTTATGTGATTGGGGAAACCGGCCGAAATGGTGACCATGCAGCGGGAATTCAGGACTTTTTCTATCGCGACCAGAAATCATTCCAACAGTTACTGGTGGCTTTCATCCAGCACTGCCGTCAGATCAGAATGGAAACGATCGTCATGAATTATTTTGGTCGAAAAGAAATCGCAAACATGCTTTCGCGATTCGGGTTCTTTCAACGTAAGTCGTCGACCCAGGTCTTTGTGCATGACAATCCCCAGTTTAAAGACTTTCAAATGGAAGTCCTGCACGACTCCAATTGCTGGCACCTGACAAACGCCGAACTGCTGTAACTGTTTCAGAAAATAAACGGTCTATCAACGGGTAACCGAGACCATGCCACTGATACCACATCAGTTTTATCGGTAACTCGAGGTGTGGCTATCCAGAGCAGCCAGCACGATCGTTACATCATCGTGCTGCACCGCTTCCTGTTGAAATGCAGCCAAGTCATGTTTAATCCTATCAATGACCTCGTTGAGTGACAACTCTGAAGAACTTTCCAGCAACTCTACCAAACGGTCGCGGCCGAATAATGTGCCGTTGGGACCATGAGTTTCCGTAACTCCATCGGTCACGAGCATTAACCGTTCGCCTTGTACGAGGTCGTACTCTTGCGATTCCCATGTCGCATTCGCATCAATTCCAAGAATTAAGCCGGTAGACTCCAGGGCACGTCGCTCGCCGTCCGGAGACAGAAGTAGTGCGGTTTCATGGCCTGCGCTGGCGTATTCCAGTCGTTGAGATTGCACATCGATTTGAACCAGGATTACTGTGGCAAAATCTCCCGGTAACGTGGCTTCTTCGAAACGCCGGTTAACAAAGTCCAAGATCTCTCTTGGACAGCAAAGGGACTCAGCCGCCGTGTGTAATAACGACCGCAATAATACGGTCGCCATGGCGGCCGATACACCATGGCCGGTGACATCCGCCACACACAGTAATACAGTTCCGTCCGATAGTGAGATGACATCATAGTAGTCCCCGCCGACTTCATCAGCTGGCAGGAACAGGCTTGCCATCGTTAAACCGGGTATGGATTGTGTATCCGGGAGCACATGTTGTTGGATTTCGCGAGCCTTAGCCATTTGGAGGCCGCGATACCGGTCAGCCGCAGTAAGTGCTTCACTCATCTGATTGATCTCGTTGGCCAGGAACCGGAGTTCGGCCGACGAAAACGCCACAGCTCGACTGCCGAGCTTTCCCGCTGCAATGTCGCGGACGGTATTGACGAGCCGCCTGAGCGGAGCCGTTACGAAACGGAGCAACACAACGTTGACCACAATTGCGGCGACGCAAGCCAGAATCAGGAAAACTACTATTTGCCGGCCTAGATCGTTCCAAACTGATCTACGGAGACGCTCCATTGTCTCTGAAACGAAAATGGTTGTTCCATCCTGTCCGTAATTGCCCACGATGATTTCTTGCTCTCCCACATAAGCCCGCCGAGTGGAAGATTGAGCGGCCTGTTGTAACGTCTGAATCATTTCAGGAGATGCACGATGATGTATTTCCGCCTGCAACATTGCCTCTGGGAAGACAACGGCAATGTGGTGACCCGGTGAGTCACTGTCCTGCATGCGAGCACAGACAGTATTTATGTAACTCTGTACAGAATCTTTGCCGTGATGTCGCATCTGCAACACCGCCGGCAGCATGGTCTTGGCTTCTTCGTCGAGAGCGATCCTCTTTTCAACCACTCGATCTGATATTTCTCGACGAAAATCATAAACAAGGAACAGCGTTGCCAACACCGCGAGTGGCAGATTGACCGCTAATAGTAGTTGGAAACGAATTGATCGAGTGTGAAGCGGCAAATTCAAGTTCATAGATTTTTCCTGGAAAAGTTTTCTTGCCAGATAAGTTCTCGCGACACACTTGTTGTAGTTTCTTTCAAGTAACGTGACATCAAGGCATGACATATTATCGATGCTCGTCACCAACCAGTTGAACTCTCGTTTAGAATTCGGAAGGCTCACAATCGTGACTTTCGCCGCGCGATATGATCAATCGCCTCCTTGGTATCAAGTTCGCGGGTTGAGTTGCCCGTACGCACGAAGTACCACGCCCTCCCTTCATGCTGGACATACACAGGGCGTTCTGATGGCTCGATCAACACACGGCATACGTCACCGCCATCGATCTCCTGGAAGACCGCGTGCAGCAACGTGCACACGTCACCGCCGAGTGCGTTTTTGACCAACTGCATTAGCAGCAATTCAAAGCCATCACGGTCCTTTTTTCGCAAGGTAGCGTAGTCATCTTCCAAGCCGACAATTGATCCATCATCGGCCACACCGACCAGTAGGTCACCACCATCATGGTTCAAGAATCCAGCAATCGTTTTGACAATCACTATCTCGAGAGCCTTATTGCACTTCTTCTGACGGTGGTCCCACCGCAGCGAGGATTTGAACTCGACGACGTCACTTTCACCCGTAGCGATGAGTAAGTGGATCGTCATCCCCAATTTCCGGTCCAGTTGAGAAACGAGGAGTAGTTTCCACGTGATGGCACGCGCATAGAGCCCCGACCCCATTCCCAACAATCCCCCGATCAGTGCAAATGCTCCGGTCATCGGCCACATTTGAGGCATGAAAGCGCTCCCCATCCGCGATGCAACCAAGTGAAGAACGCCGGATTGCGTAAGTTCGGGATGAAATTCGAAACAATAGATGACCATTGTCACGGGATGCAAAATCAAAATTCCCAGAATAACACCGCTCAGTGTATGAACCGGCACGAGCCACTTCAGCCGATCATGACGCCGTTCCGTTCGTCTTCCTTGGTTGTTAAGTTGCTCATTATGCGATAGCGCTGCTTCTCTTCTAACGGTTACATCGGTAGCCATCTCGGTTGATGGATCTCGGTCGAATGTGTGATTCATTTGATTTTGTCTTCCTTGCCGATAAATCTTTAGGTGAGTGGCGTGACCATGAACGCAAGCCCGAGCACAGCAAGGAACGGCACACCGGTCCACGGGACTACCTTAAAGTTCAGAATTAAGTCTTTGCTCATGCTGTCTCCAGTCACTCTCACATCAGCTTTCATAGAGTCGATTAACTTACGCTGGTCTCGTTCTCATCTTTAATTTGAGTCGATGCCGTTCGAGAAATATTGGCGGGTGCCTTGTGACTCAATCGCTTCGCTGATTCGGTTCAATCCTTGGGCATAGGCGGCCGTTCGCATATTGATTGCATGATTTGTCATCAGTTCGTATATCGCGTTGAACTCCCGAGCGATAATGCGCTGCAAGCGATCTTGTACTTCATCTTGCGTCCAATAATATCCCGCACGGTTCTGAGCCCACTCAAAGTAGCTTACTGTAACGCCCCCCGCATTAGCCAGAATATCCGGAACCACGAACGTGTTTCGTTTGTCCAAAATTTCTTCAGCAGCGCTTGTTGTGGGGCCATTGGCGACCTCGACAATCATTGGCGCCTTGATTCGGCTGGCGTTGTCAGCGGTTAATTGATTCTCCAGCGCGGCGGGAATCAGAATATCCACGCCCAATTCCAGCAGATCGGCATTGCTGATTGATTCACCCGTAGCTGGGTCATTTGTGGTACATTTGCACTTTGACTCAGCGTCTCCACAAACGGGACAATCACATACTGATCTTTCACTATAGACGCCACCAATCATCTGGCCTTCTTGTTTCAACTTGATGGCCCTTGGAATATCAAGTCCTTCGGCTCGATAGATACCACCTCGCGAATCACTGATGGCGACGATACGGTAGCCGTCAGCATGTAGCAGTCGTGAGACATGTTGTCCCGCATTTCCGAATCCCTGAACGGCAACACGAATGTCGGTTGGTTGCCAATCCTTCAGCTTCTCCAATTCCTTAATACAATAGTATGCTCCACGGCCCGTCGCGTCGTCACGCCCTAGACTACCGCCCAAAGGAATTGGTTTGCCGGTGATCACAGCCGGTATACGTTGGCGATGAATTTTTGAATATTCATCCATCATCCAACCCATAATCATGGCGTTTGTATACACGTCCGGGGCCGGAATGTCAGTTTCTGGCCCAACGAAGTCTGCGACTTGTCCGATAAATCCGCGGCTCAGCCGTTCCAACTCCATCCGTGAAAGTTGTTTTGGGTCAACAATCACGCCGCCCTTTCCGCCTCCAAATGGGATGCCCACCACGGCACACTTGCAGGTCATCCAGAAGGCCAGCGCCTTTACTTCATCCAGAGACACGCCTGGGTGAAAGCGGATGCCACCTTTTGTCGGTCCACGTGTGTCGTCGTGTCGGACACGAAATCCTTGAAAAATCCGTAGCGAGCCATCATCCATGCGAACCGGTATTGAGACCTGCAGCACAGCCTTGGGGTGCCGCAGTCGCTCGATTGCCTCTTTATCAATTTTTGTGAATTCAGCTGCCTGATCAAGTCGACCAATGGCGTCCTCAAAAATTCCGTTAACTTCCTGTTTGGCCATCGTTACTACCTCTTGAAATCATGTCTGCTATAGCCTGTTCAAGGCTGAATGCTGACTCGGTTTAGAGAGCACCAGTCTCCTATAGTTCCTTAGATGCTGCTTAGGACGGCATTCTTCAGAATGTAGTAGATTTTTTTCTTCTTTTACGGCCTTGGCAACACAAGCCCTCCACGGCCAGCAATATTGGAACCACTATCCTGTCCCAATTGATCCCCGTTGATGCACGGCGCATCATATATATGACAAACGCAAAAACGTTCTCCACTTCCGGAACTTCGTCAACACGCCATGAGTTCGCGTCCGTGGAAATTACCTCAGTATCGGTGAAACGGCATTTCGTTGATTGATTCGTGCTCAGCGGCTGCACCCAATTTCTTCGTGGCCGTTGTGCGACGAGCATACCATTTCGCTGCAGGATAGGCAGTTAATCCGTGACTGAACACACTTAAAGCCACCGTCGCCATGGCTACTGCGAAGACCTCCTGCCGAGCAGGGATAGCAATTTCTTCCATCAGCACCAAAGCAAATACAATCGATGCAACTCCGCGTGGTCCGAACCAGCCGACAAACAAACGTGTATCCCGTCGCAGCCGTGTTCCCACAAGGCTCACTGCCACAGGCAGCATCCTTAGCACAGTCAATCCCATAATACTGTAGAAAAACCCAAGGAATGTGATGTTGGCAAAGGCCTGCGGCAGCAGGACGGCACCAAAAACTAGAAATACCAGCAACGTCAGTAACTGCCCTTCGGTCTCTGCGAATTCGCGAACTGCGCCGCAGAGTGCTCGCGAGACGTTTCCGATGGTCAGTCCTGCACAGAAGGCCGCAATGAAACCGTTGCCGCCGACTAACTCGGCTGCACCAAAAGAGAGCAGTGCTAGGGCGAGTGTCGTGAGTTCGAGAAACGAATGACTGATCCACTCGCGTCGTGACGCATGCTCAATCAGTTTACCCCCGACGTAGCCAACTCCGATGCCGACCAGTGGACCAAGGCCGACTTGCATCGCGGTAAAACGAACCCAATACGTGGTCGACTCTGGATGCTCAGCCACACGTGCGCCGCACAAAAAGATCAGAAACAGTGGTAGACATAGCCCATCATTCAAACCACTTTCGACGCTGATGCTTTGGCGAATTCGAATCGGTACTAATTTATTCGTAACTACAACATGGGCCAAAGCGGCATCAGTTGGCGTCACAATCGTCGCCAATACAGCGGCCTGCCAAAAACCCAGTTCTTGTAATAACAACCAAGCGATAAGGGTACCGAAAGCAATACTAAGCGGCAGTCCAATCGTCAGTAACCGGACCGGCAGATTATGTTCCCTGTACAGCAGTTTCAGGTCGATCCGCGATGCGTCTGTGAACAGGACTATGACCAAAGTCAGTTCAGCAAGAAAATATATTGCGTTGTTTGCCAGTTGGAATTCGAGTAGGCGAAAGCCCGCATCTCCAATCAACAGACCGAATAAGACGAAGACCATTGGTGCAGTGACGACACTCTGCCGCAAACGCGCCGAAACAAGACCGAAGAAAATGGTTCCCAGGGCGACAATCGTGACAGATATTATATCCATGAGCGATTATCCGATGCCTCGCATCTGCAATGAACGGTTGGGAAGTATCAGTAACAGGTTGTTGTGCGGAACGGGTTCTCAGTCTGGCTCGTCGTTGAGTGGCTCAGACGCAATGATTATCGACGATGCTCGGTTAGATGGGCGCGTTGTTAAGACATTCAGAGTGATCTCGGCCTCCATGTAAAGGACGAATCGGCACATAGCGAATTTGACTCCCCACAGGGACTTATACAACCGTAGGGCAGGTTGGGATTCTGCCCTACGGTGACAGCTTGGTGTAGTCCTGACCCTCACGGTCAGATTAAGTCTTAACTATTTCAGGTTTCTTTTTGCCTGGTTAGTGATGGTGTTTAGCACCGCTGCCAGGCTTGGTCGCACAGACAAACATCGCGTCATCACCACACTTCGAGCAAACATGGTTCACTTCTTCGTTCTTTCCTTTGCCTTTACCGGTACCAACAACAGCGACACTACCGCCACAAGCGGCACATTTGTGCTTTTGGCCAATAGTCAGCATTTTGACATGCGATTTGTCCTTAGTCACATGCTGGACCATCACATGCTTGCACATGCTACACGCCATGGCAATCGAGTCTCCCGGCTTCAGAGCTTCCGCCTCTGCTTGGGTCTTGATGTGGTTCATATGGACCGCATCATGCCCATGATGAGCATCATGTTTTTTGTCATCTGCTTGGGCTGCAACGGACCACCACACCATCATCGAAATAGCGAGTGTAAGTCCAGTAGTGATGCTAAGCTTGCTGATGAGGTTAGTTTTCTTTGTCATGAGCGTGGCTCCTTTAACTAGTTAGTTGAGGACAAACATGGTTTTTCTGACCGTATATTGTGAACGTGCTGTTTTTCGTCTCTCCTTTCATTGCCCGTAATGTACGGGGAAAATCATACGACATCGACGAACCGGTTCAGCGTGCCGAAGTCATTCGGAACACATTTGGGGCATTCGTCCGAAGTCTGGCAGTTTGGCTCACAGCACCACTGGCCGTCCACGACGAACTTATATTCACTCCTCCCGGGTGGTAATTTCAATTCGGTAGTCCAGTTACCTTTGCCGTCCGTTGTCATCGGTGTTGCATCCATTTGCCAGTCATTGAATGTACCGGCCAAAAACACAACTTCAGCGTCTGGTGCGTGGCAGTTAAACTTCGTCGATTTTGTTTTTCGTTTTGACATAAAACTGTTCCTTGTTACATTACAAGAGGGTTTTTCGTCGAGAGTCTTAATGATTTCAGAATCTACTTGGGTGGACTTTGTCTTTGCCACAGAGGTGATGATTTGCTTCCCACCCCCAATTGACTGCCAGAATCAGACCTGGCAGCATTCAAAGCTTTGGCAGCATTTTGAATCGCTATAGTTGGATGCCGTGACAAACAAATCATTTGCTAAACGTGATCTCGTGCTTCTAGTTCACAAAATTCTGCTCATGGCAAATTATACGTTGCCGTAGCGGTGGTTATTGTTCGTATTCTTACTTATTCTTCATCTTGCTCTATAAAAAATTTAGTAACTATTCTCAGACCTTTTCCCGCGTGAGTGATGACTTAGTTCTATTCGCGCGCCCCCGTCGTCTGGTGATCCGGAGACAAGTTTCCGACGAGAGTTTGACGTTGTTCGTCAGTGAGAACCCTGGCTGCTTCCCCGACTGCTCGGATGTAGGCGATCCGCTTGTCGCTACGGAGTTTTTCGATTTCACGAATCTTGGTCTCAATCTTGGCCGCGGCGGGCGTATCGGAACTGGTTAACACCCAAAGTTCCTGCTCTGCCTCCGAAATCCAACGGTCAAATGTGGCCTGACCCAACAACACCTTTTCCTTGATTTGATTCAGCTTTACTTGTTGTTCTTGAGTCAACGTGATGTGCTGTGAATGGTCGAGAAAAAAACTGGTGGCGCCAATATGATAGATGTGCGATGCGCCGGCAAACCCAGGCAATGCCGACGGCATCTGCATCTGCCCCATGCCTTTCATCTGTCCCATCATTGCCATTCCCGACATTCCTTTTCCATTCATCATTCCCATTTCAGACATTCGCTGCCCAGACATTGTTGCCATGCCCATGCCAACTTTTTTTCCCATACCTTTCCCCATCATGTCCTTCATCGGATTGCTTTTCATCCCGGAGCCCATTTTGCCATCGTGCTTTTGCTGTAACGTCATTTCGAGTTTCGCCACTTTGGTTTGTAAGTCTTGAATTTGAGCGGCTAACGATTGGTCACCGGTGGTTGACTTGCCTGAAGTGTGATTCGTGTGAGGACTACCTTTCGCTGTAGAACTTTGTGCGCGGACTGTCCTCAAACTGACTAAACTCAATAAGAAAAGGACTGCGACCAAAGTCAAAACAATTTGAAAATTCTTGGTCCTTGTGGCGTAGTTCATTATAACGCTCCTCATTCAACTGATTTTTAACTGAGAATCTAGACGGAAACCTCTTTTATTTCTGATTTTCGAGCTTCGCCTTCGTGTTATCATGGTGTCTTTGGCAGCATCATGTTTGTATTCCGCATCAATCTATTTTAAGGCCAGAGAGAACTTGCTGTCGTGAGCATTGAGGATGGTCGCTTTCTAAGCCATTTCCTCTTCGGCCTTTAGCAGCAATCGCTGGAACGAAGTGCGAGCGGCCTTGCCTCGACTCTGACAAACAAAATCAATGAAATCTTGAATTTCTCATCCGTCTAGATCCGAAGGCACCAAGGAAGAACAGCAACTTCCTTGGTGAATCCCCTCTCGTTTGCAGGTATTCAATTTGTCAAAATATGAAATAATGCTCTCCTTCATTGTCTGTAAGGATCGCCAGTATTGTTGGAGAGATCACAAACACTTACTTTTTTGGTGTGGTTTCCTTCTTACTATTGGCTAGTTCCTTAATTTCGAGTTTACGCATCAGCGCTGCATGCTCAGCCATCGCTTTTTCCAACTCTTTGGTGATGTCACTGCAGCATTTCATCCCAGCAGTTCGATCGAACGTGTCCATCTGGCATTCAGCGTGTAGTTTCTTGTGTTGTGCTGTTGCATTCGTTAGATGGTCTTCAATTACCTTTAAGCTCGCCAGGACTTCTTTATCTCCGGCGTACTCTTTGCGGATCGTGGCGAGTTCCTTTTTCGTAGCGTCGATATTCCGCGCGAGTTCTGTGGACTCTGACCTTGCCAGTTCTGGGTCGATGGTTTGAGCATCACGAGTATAGTAATAGAGGTCACGAGAATAATCTCTCGCGTGATTCATGTTGCGCGATGAACGGAAAGTGCTCGACCCATAGTGAGGCTTTCCCATATATGGGCGCGATCCCGGCGGGGCAAACGCCGACAGATCTTTTGACAATATCGCAGGCGCGACGATAGCAAAACAGATTCCTGCTAATAAGAGACGTGAGTGTTTCATGATCTTCTCCCAAAAATATTTGAAATGTTAAATTGAACGCTATCGCTGGTATTGGATGCGTGATGATACCGGTTTCTTCACGACTTACTTTGAATTTGTAAATATCAGCTTTTTTTAGCTCACTTTGAAGAAATAGTGACCTGGCAACATTGAAATATAACTGCGGGAGAATTGGTCCATTTGGGTTGGCATAATCGACAGAACGAACTTAAAGGGGCCATTCTATTTATGTAATGAATCGCCTCCCCTGATGATGGAAGTGATTGAAATGTAATGAGTTCAGATTCAGATTGGAGATTTTCATCTCACCAGTTTCTGCATCGATTACATGATAGAGATGCAAGCGTAACCTCTATTGACTCTATGTCTGATTATGAAGATACTCCCGCAGTCTACCCAAATCTTTAGCATCTACATTTTTGCGACACATCCTGAAAAGATTGACGATTTCCAGATAGTTCGCCTGTAGTTCATTTCTGTATGGACCGATTTAAATGGATAGAAACTTCCTCGCTGACACAGGGCAGCAGAGAATAAAGGGTTTTTCTTTCATGTGGATGACTAATACAATCACGACTCGCATTTTGATCTGTCTAGCTATGCTGACAGTTCCATTGCAAGATCTACCTGCTGCTTCCTGTAACTGTAGCCTTGGTTGTTCTCTATCGTTCACGAACTGCTGTTGTTGTACGGGTGCACCAATCTGCCATTGTGGAGAGGGTACAGAAATCACGACAGACTCTGCCTCTGGTTGTGAGTCACAGTCAGAAAAAGACGCCTGTTGTATCGAAACTCAGGCTGCAGAACCTGGTTCATGCTCTTGCGGGACAAACTGTCATTGTGGTAAGCAAAGCCAGCCCGTTAGTCCCCTTGTACCGTCATCAGACGCGAAAAATCCTTCCGAAAAATTGGTGAGCCTGTCACAGTTGACGGTGGTGACGACTCTTGTCGATCAGCCACCAAAATTGGGAAAACCTCGCTGTATTTCAGCATCTCTGGTGTCCCTTGATCGCTGCGTATCTCTTTGCCGCTTCACGCTATAGGTTAGTTTTAGCAATATCTTTACGCGCTGCTCACACGTCTGTTTTTTTTCCCTGCGCTATCGTTTCGCAATCAGTAACAAATTTCTGATCGCATTAAACGATGCAAAGTCTTTAAAAATCCAGTATTAGGGTAGACCATGAGAATTGCTCAGCTTAGCGTGAACAGAATTCAGACTTGACTGTCGTAAGTCTGGGCCTTAAAACAAATGAGACTTTCCTTTTGACTGGTGTAGCGATGTTTCCGTTTTCTATTCACTCATTGACTTCCTGTGTGCTGGTGGCAGCAACTCTCTTCGGGGGAATTGTTCCGTTAGCGCAGGCTGGTAGTCATTGTGGTACTGAAGCGTGCTGCTGCTTACCCTTGATTGAAGCGGAATACAGTTGCTGCTCTCAATCATCTCATCAGCTGCAATGCCGATGTTCAGTCGAGAAGGAACTTCCTGCCGCTCCGGATGAAAATCGTAGTTCACATGAACGTGAATCATCCCGGCGCGCAGCCGCACTGGTCGTCACGTTTGCTGTCTGCATGAAACAATCGCAAGCAGACGCTACGTTTGACACCCTGCCATTCTCATTTCGGCCCATTCCTCGCCAGCAAGAGATTCTTTGCCGCTGGCTGATCTGATCTCACGCCTTTGCTGTCTTTGTGCGCGCAGTTTGCCCCTGTTTTACAGTTGTATTAACACGCTCCAGAGTTGATGCGTTTTCGATTCATCAATCCCTGGCCAAAGTAAAACGGACAGACCCCATTTTCCTAAGAGATTACAGTTGGCTGAAACAATTCTGTTGAGGTTGGTATGAATAATTCTAATAAAAGTGAGATCTGCGCTGTAGATAATGCAGCCTCTCAGCGCAAACAGGAGACACGCCATTGGTGGATTCGACTACTGGTACAACCAGCACTGTTTCTGCTGTGTGGGGCACTGTTGATCGCCGGACTGGGAGTCGCCCAGCAGATGGGATTTATTACTGCAGGCGGAGGAGGCCATAGTCACGGTTCTGCTCTCAGCAAAGCCATCAAATATATTTGTCCGATGATGTGCACCCCGCCTCAATCAGAACCCGGCCGGTGTCCGGTGTGTGCAATGGAGCTTGTGCCCGCGACTTCCGATGGCTCGAACTCAGATCCCCGCGCAGTCCACATTGATCCCGCTGCCAGACGGATTGCCAATATTCAAACCGCAACGGTCCAATCACTCCCTCTGACTCATACAATCCATTCCGTGGGTGAATTGGGCTATGACGAAGGCAACCTTAAAACACTGTCTGCCTATGTGGACGGTCGTATTGAACGACTCTATGCCGACTTCACCGGTGTCGAAGTCAAACAGGGAGATCATCTGGCATATATTTACTCGCCCCTGCTTTATTCGAGTCAGGTCGAGCTGCTTCTGGCAAAAAAAGCGTTAAAGCACAGTCGCTCTGCCACACTTCAGCGGGTGATCCAGACTAACGAAAATCTCTATCAGAGTTCGAAACAGAGGTTAGTCGAACTTGGCATGACAATGTCACAGATCGACGAAATCGAAAAAACGGGCACTGCTAATAGCCGAATGCATTTATGTGCCCCCATCAGTGGAACGGTGATCAAAAAACAGGCCATCGAAGGCCAGTATGTCAAAGAAGGTCAGGTCATCTATCAGTTGGCCGATCTTTCGCAGTTGTGGCTGATGCTCGAGCTGTTTCCTGAAGATGCTGCAGCGATCCGTTACGGACAGAAAGTCGAGGCGATTATCCAGTCTCAGCCCGATGAGACCATTTCCGGCCGTGTGGCGTTTATCGATCCTCAGGTCGATCCCCAGACTCGTACGGTGGGTGTGCGGATTGTGATACCGAATCTACAAGGACAGTTACGCGTCGGAGATTATGCACGCGCGACGATCTCCCTTCCTGCGGGAAGCAAAGCAAAGTCAAGCGGCATCTATGATTCCGAGTTAGCGGATTGTTGGATTTGTCCGCGACATCCTCATATTATCGCCAAAGCCTCCGGTAAGTGCCCTCTGTCAGGCCAAGATCTGGTTCCCACGTCGCAGTATGGTTATGTGTCGCAGTCATTTGCTGAGAGTGAAGCGCTCACAGTGCCCCGCGATGCGGTTCTGATGGCGGGCGAACACAGTGTGCTCTATGTCGAAACCAAGCCAGGTCGCTTTGAGATACGCAACGTCGTACTCGGTCCGATCTGTGGTGAGCAGATCGTGATCCTGAAAGGGGTGACACAAGGGGAACAGGTGGCGACCAGGGGGAACTTCCTGATCGATTCGCAGATGCAGTTGGCGGGTAATCCTTCTCTGATTGATCCGACTCGGGCCGAACCGCTGCCGGATGAAGGCCTGTCGGAAACGATGTTGGCCACGCTTTCGAAACTCCCTAAAACAGACCAAAAACTGGTCGAAAATCAACGGATTTGTCCGGTAACCATGATGTATCTAGGTTCGATGGGCGCACCTCCCAAAGTAGACGTGAATGGAGAAACTGTTTTCATCTGTTGTGAAGGCTGCCGCGAAAGTCTTTTGGAACATCCTCAGAAATATCTGGAAATAATCAAAACTGCAGATGCATCGAAGAATCAGTTCGACTCAGGGAATGATATGGAACTCCCCCCCTGGATATGCCTGAAATCATGGAATTTGACGACAGCCTGCCCCCAATTGATATGCCTATGGACATGGAAATAGAACACGAATCTTTGAAACTGAAACCACCACGGCCCGTCACACCACAAACAGCCGCCGGACAGAATAAGAAGGCTCGACAATGATTCACAGCGTACTCGATTTTTGCCTCCGTCAACGACTCCTGATTGTACTACTGTCCGTTGCTCTGCTCGGTTATGGCTGGTACTCGGCGCAACAGGTTCCCATCGATGCGATTCCCAATGTGGGCGAAAACCAGGTAATCGTGCTCACTGAATGGGCCGGACGGTCTCCGAAAGATGTGGAAGACCAGATTACATATCCACTTTCGATTGCGTTACAGGCGGTACCGGGTTCCAAAAGTGTCCGTGGCAAAAGCATGTTCGGCTTTAGCTTCGTGCAGGTTACGTTTGACGATGATGTCGATTTCTACTGGGCCCGTTCTCGTGTGGCAGAACAACTGACTACAGTCAACGGTTCTCTACCGGAGGGTGTGGTTCCAACACTCGCACCAGATGCCACTGCTTTAGGACAAATATTCTACTATGTGCTTGAGCCGCCAAAAGATATGGATCTGGCTGAGTTGAGATCGAAGCAGGACTTCTTTATTAAGTACGCGCTCCAGTCAGTAGACGGTGTGGCAGAGGTGGCTTCGATTGGCGGCTATGTGAAACAGTATCAGATCGAAGTTGACCCGGATGAACTCCGCTACCATAACATCCCGCTCAGCAAGGTAATTGATTCGGTCAAGGCATCAAACATCGACGTCGGCGCCAAGACCGTCGAGACGGGCGGGATGGAATTCATTGTTCGCGGCAAGGGTTTTATCGGTGCGGATAAAACGGAACAGGAAACCATCGAACAGATCAACAGTACGGTGATCACCGTCAGCAAAGGCGTGCCGATTCGTATCAGCGACGTAGCCCAGGTCCAGACCGGTCCTGCCTTCCGACGCGGTGCCCTGGATTTTAATGGACATGAATCCGTGGGGGGGTGGTGGTGATGCGCTATGGTGAGAACCCCCGTAAAGTGATCGAGCGTGTTCAGTCCAAAATTGATTCTCTGGAGACGGAGTTGGGTGGAATAAAAATACATGGCGTCTACGATCGGAGTGTCTTGATCGACGAGACGGTTTCCACGCTGACCGAAGCGTTAATTCATGAAACGATCATCACCATCGCGGTTATGGTTCTGTTTCTGCTGCACATCCGCGCCAGCATCATTATTGCCATCACACTGCCCATGGCGGTGCTGATGTCGTTCATTGCCATGAAAACTTTTGGTGTCGATGCCAATATCATGTCGCTGGCAGGTATCGCGATTGCGATCGGCACGATGGTCGATATGGGGATTATCATTCTGGAAAACATCTATGGCAGCCTGTCCGACTGGGAAGCCAACGGTTCTGCGGGTGGTCCCCAGCAGCGGCTGACCGTCATCCGTGATTCAGCCGCTGAGGTGATCCCCGCCGTAATCACCGCCGTCAGTACGACGATCATCAGCTTTCTACCCGTCTTTTTTCTGACCGGCCGTGATCATAGACTGTTCGCTCCACTTGCCTGGACTAAGACGTTCGCGCTGGTGTCCAGCCTGATTGTAGCGGTGATCGTGCTGCCGATGCTCTGTCGGATCTTTCTCCGCAGTTCGCAAATCCCCCGCTGGGGACAACTGGCGGCAGGCGCGGGCGTAGGCTGTCTCACAGCCGCCCTCTGTTGGTTTGTCTGGGGAGACCACATCGCCGAAGGGTCGTCGTTGACCCTGTATGCGGCAACTGTCTTTGCTGCGGTAGCCGGTTTTCTGCTGGGCTGGTGGGTAACGTGCGAGAAAATTCGTTCCATGGAAGAGAATCCCGCCAGTCGTTTTGTGCGGTTTCTGTATGCGGGCCGGCTCAGGATGGCGCTACGGCATAAGCTGCTGATGCTCTCTATCCCCGCGATGATCATGGTTCTGGGGGCAGGCGCCTGGTTGGGCTTGCCGACGGTGTTACGTCCCCTGGAACAGGTCGTCTCGCTACTCGGAGCAGACCTTAACGAGGTGCCCGGCTATGTGGATGCGAAACACTTTTTTACGGGACTGAAGTCGGATGACTGGATTGCCCTGGATGAAGGCAGCTGGTTCTATATGCCCAGCCTGTATCCAGCTGCCAGTTTCTCTCAGACGATGGAGATCTTGCAGGCCCAGGATACGTTGATCAAAGAGATCCCGGAAGTGCAAAATGTACTGGGTAAAATTGGTCGCGCGGAATCTGCACTCGACCCGGCACCAGCGGCAATGGTCGAAACTTATGTCATGCTCAAGCCCCGCGCCGAATGGCGGGAAGGGATAACCGCAAGACAGATCTGGGACGAAATCAACAAAGTGGCTACCCTGCCGGGGGTAACACCGGCTTCACCTCTGCAGCCGATCGAAGGACGTGTCGTCATGCTGCAGAGCGGCATCAAGGCCTCAATGGCGATTCGGGTTTACGGCGACGATTTGGAGGGCTTGTCAAAAGCATCGCTGGCAGTCGCAAAAAACCTGAAGCAGAACCATTATGTCAACGCGGGAACCGTCAATCCCGACATTGTGATGGGCAAGCCTTACTATGAATTCGAAGTCGACCGGGAAGAAGCCGCCCGCTATGGCATGACGACGATGATGGTAAATCAGATCGTGTCTGCCGGGTTAGGAGGAATCGATGTCACTACGACAGTGGAAGGTCGCGAACGCTACCCGATACAGGTCCGTTTTGAACGGAGCGTCCGCAAGGATCTGGATGATTTACGTCAGGTATCCGTGGTGACACACGGCGGAGATATTGTGCCCCTGGAACGTCTGGCAGACGTTACTACGACCTGGGGGCCAGGGGCGATTAACAGCGAAGATGCCCGTCTCGTTGCCCACGTCGCATTCTCTCCTTCAGGTGCTTCTGGGGATCTGGAAACCGTTGATGAGGTGATGTCTGCATTACGGGCTGCTCGGGAAAACGGGACACTGACCTTTCCCGATGGAAATTTCGAGTTACAGGCTGTGGGGTCGTTTCAGAACCAGATCGAAGCCAACCGGCGACTGATGTGGATCATTCCCACAGTACTGCTGGTTAATCTGTTGATTATCTATTTGAGTTTTCAAGATCTGGCCATCGCGGCGATCGTCTTTTCGGGGATTCCGGTGGCCTTTGCCGGTGGAATGATTGCTGTAGCATGGATGGGCGTGGATATGAATACCGCAGTTTGGGTCGGATTTATCGCTCTGTTTGGTATTGCGGTTGACGATGGCGTGGTGATGGCTACCTACATTCAGCAGACACTGAAACGCCGTTCGGTTACCAGCATCGCTGACTTACGCGAAGCCATCTATGAAGCAGGGCTGAAACGCATTCGCCCTTGTGTAATGACGACGTTGACCACGATTTTTGCCCTGCTGCCAGTATTGATTTCGCAGGGGCGCGGGGCAGATGTGGCCCGCGCGATGGCACTGCCTGTGCTGGGTGGCATGCTGGTCGAACCTTTCACTACATTCATCGTCCCTACCATCTATTGTGCATACCTGGAATTCAAAATTAGAGTGGGGCTGCAGGGACACGTGCTCTGTCAGGATCAACAACAGTCTGGATCGCAGAATTCGTCGTTCGATCCAGCACTTACCGGGCCCGTTTCCTAGTCGGGTCTGAATTCGTTTTTTAGTTTTAAGGAGAATATTATGAAATGTATCAAAATGATTTTTGCACTGGCTGTCGTAGCAGGAACCGTAGTCTGTGGGCAGAACCTGTTAGAGGCACAACAACTACAGGCCGATGGAAAGCTAAGTCAACGCGATCAGTTACGTATCAAGGCCCAGCAGATTTGTCCGGTCTCGGGACAGAAACTGGGTAATCATGGTCAGCCAATCAAAGTCAATGTCGGTAAAGAATCTGTTTACCTGTGTTGTAAAGGCTGCTTAAAAAGCAAGGTCGACCCTCAGCACTGGTCGACAATTCATGGCAATTTTGCAAAAGCACAGCACATGTGCCCGGTGATGAAAAAAGAGCTGCCACAGAAACCGAAATGGACCATTGTAGACGGGCGGATAGTTTATGTCTGTTGCCCTCCTTGTACCAAAAAGATCGCTGCAGATCCGGAAACCTATCTGAGCAAGGTCGACGAATTGTATGCCGCGACATTACGTAAGTGAGAGAAGCAATCTTTGCAGGCTTAAGAATACGTTACTTATTTCAGGTCGACTCCTGAGTTGGAACACCTGAGTGATTGAATGTTGCGCTAACAAACGACGCTCAGGCGTTCCATGTATTCTTTTGTAAAAGCACATATAACAAATTCAACTTTTAGCATTTTTATTCTGCTGTCTAATTTCATCATCGAATGAAGAATATTTAACATCATGTCAGCATTGTTTGCGATAGCCCAGGACTGGCGGACTCCCGAAGAGTGAATTATGCGGCCAGTTGTTGAGCGTATATTCTCTCGAACTGGTCGGGACATTGATAGTTTAATGTTTGATGTAAACGTTTTGAATTGTAGAACGTCTCAATGTAGCGGAACACGCTCAGGCGTGCTTCTGTGAGATCGGCATACTTCTCATGTTTGGTCCACTCGTGTTTGAGTGACCAGAAAAATCGTTCCATCACGGCGTTATCGTAACAGCATCCGGTTCGGCTCATGGAGCATGTGATCCCGAGTGTCTTCAACGTCGTTTGATAGAGGTCGCTGGTGTACTGGCAGCCCCGATCACTATGGTGCAGCAACCGCTGGGTCTCGGGCCGCCGGGATTCGATAGCGTTTTTCAGAGCGGTACTGACCAGAGGTGTAGCGAGACTGTCCGCTAGGGAAATGCAAAATGCGACAGATCAAATGCGAACCGGCTTGAATGATGAATCTATTGCGATTCAGTCCGCCGTTTCACATTTGATACAAGATCATAGTCATGGTGACGTCCAGGGATATATTGATAGAGTCTGCTCGGAGATGCGAAAGTCGGCTTCCCCCGGTCATCAAATCATAGTTAGCATGCATGGCACTTACCTTAAAGCTGGAAATTCTTCTCCTGAGAGCAAATCAATATTATCTCAATACGATTTTTCAAAACCACAATCGATTCAATGGAACGAATTCAGTCAACACCAGCTTGTCGTCGGACATCAGTCTGGTGAAGAAGCAAGTGTATTTGTAATTGAAACATTAAAAAATGTGCGCCGTGCGATACGAAAGAAGGTTCTAATTCAGCTTGCCGTTCTGGGAATATTAGGATTGTTGGCTGCTGGCATCGTCAATTACGTGCTCTTAAAGATTGTGGGTAGGCCATTAAGTCAATTGTTGAAGACAGTCGAAAATATAACTTCCGGACAATTAGGGGCTGTCGCCCCGTCATTCTCCAGTAGTGAAATCAATCAGCTATCAACGGCCATCAATTCCATGAGTATGTCACTAAATGATAACGACCGCGACCGTCGTTATCAGATGGAGAAGGCACGAAAGATACAACAGTATTTACTACCCCAAGGCGTTCAGATTCCGGGTCTTGAAACAGCACACATTTTTGAACCGGCGGACAGCGTTGCTGGAGATTACTACGATTTTTTACCACTATCAGACGGATCATGGTTAATTTGCATAGCTGATGTAAGTGGTCACGGTGTTCCAGCCGCGATGGGAGCAGCGATGTTGAAATCACTACTATTGGCCGCTTCAGAAAAATCCCCATTCGATCTGATCCGGATAATAAAAGAAGTAAATCGTCAGTTTGCGGCAACGATCCTACCAGGCAATTTTGCTTCAATGTTTCTTGCACGTTGGAAACCTGAATCGCGTGCCTTATCATGGGTTAGTGCAGGTCATCTTCCTGGGATTCTGATAAGAGATTCCGGTTCACTCGATTCCCTTAAAAGCACGGGGTTATTAATTGGACTAGATGCAAATGCAGAATGGGAACAATTAGACACCGTTCTGTCACCGGGCGATCGGATCTTACTCTTCAGTGATGGCGTGACAGAATCTGCCAACTCTCAAGGCGATCTCTTCGGGTTAGCACGATTAACATCCTGGTTCTCTCTAGTAAATGAGAGGCCGCTCATTGTCGCTATCATGAAAATCAATGAAGTGATAGCTGAGTGGCGTTGTAATTCTTCGCCGAATGATGATCTGACATTGTTGGCGCTAAAATGTGAATTGGTTCCCTATCTGAAAAATTCTGAGCATCAGGCATCCACAGTTTACGAGGAAGTTCAGTCAGTCCCTCAGTAAACAGAACTGGATATTACCTAATCCGAAATATCGTTACGTGCGAATTCGGTTCACTGAAGATTTAGTAGTAATCTCTGTTTCGGTCAAATCAAATTTACCGATGACAACTAATATGTGTCGTTATCGATCATAACACGGGGGGAGGCCAAGGATGGCCATGAAGTATACAGTTCATTTTTTAAGCTTGTTTCTACTATTGAACGGTTGTAAATCTGCGCAGCAGATCCACGACCCCGGGTACGCTCAAGTTTCCCAGGCTGTTCATCAAGCCGCATACTCGCCGACTCAAGAGACAGTCAATCCAGTCGCTGCTGATTTGGAGGGGCCCCATTCGGTTGAAGAATATATTCAGTACGCATTATCTCAAAACCCGGATATCCAGGCTGCCCGAAAACGTGTCGAAGCCAATGCTTATCAAGTCCCTGTTGCTTCAAGCTTGCAAGACCCAAATCTGGGGATGACGTTTTATCCGGAACAGGTCCAGACCGCTGCTGGCCCTCAGGAGTTTGCCTTGAATATATCACAGAAGTTCCCAGCTCGCGGGAAACTGAATGCACAGGGAGAACTGGCTGAATCACAGACAAACGAGACAAGAGCCCAACTGGCAGCAGTCGAACTAGCCACAGTTGCTAAAGTAAAACGAGCCTATTACGAACTCTATTTTATTCAGCAGACTATTAATGTAACTGAGGCAGATAAACAATTATTAGTCGAGATTCGTGACGTAGCTAACGTACGTTACAAGACAGGAAAAGTCAGTCAGCAGGACTTGTTGCGTGCTGAACTGGAAATCTCGAATGTCGAAAATGAATTGATTCGTCTGGAACAAAAGCTAGTGAGTGGTCAGGCAAAACTTGCTCGTTTGTTGCATATTTCACCTCAGACAAAATTACTGGCACTCGAACATATCGAACCGGGATCTCTACCTGCCGACTTAGACTGGCTGCAACGTCAGGCGATAGCCTCTCGTCCTGAGTTGCATGCACAATTAGCAACACTCGAAAAAGACAGGCAAGCTCTAAACTTGGCGCGCCTTGCGTATAAACCGGATGTCACTTTGGGGGCCACCTGGATCGATGTCGGATCTACCGGTGTCAGTCCTGTTGCCAACGGAAACGATTCATTTTTAATCACGGCAGGAATTAACCTGCCGGTTTACAGAAAAAAGTTGGATTCAGCAGTTCGCTCCGCAGAGGCAAAAGCAGTATCAACGGCCCGAACTTATGATTCATTGAAAGACGAAACACTTGAAGAAGTCGCGGACCTATTTGCTCAAGCCAAAAGCCAGCAGGATCTGTTAACTCTGTTCAGTGAAGATATTCTCCCCAAAGCCCGCCAGACACTGGAAGTCTCCAGCCAGGCCTATAACACCGGAGAAGTCGACTTTTTACAGTTGGTGGATAACTGGAGAGAATTGCTGCGGTTTGAGGTGAGTTACCTGAGGCTCGAAGCTTCATTAGGACAATCGCTGGCAGAATTAGAACGGGTCATTGGTGGCAGTGATACACAGAATTTGCAACCCATTCCCGCAGCACCCGAGGCTTTCAATAATTTGCCATTACCTGAAGAACCAGAATAGACCGTTTTTTACTGCAACCGATGAAAACGCAGTTGCAAACAAAGGAGCTTAAGATGAACAACGCTCAAAAGGGGATGAAATGGTTCTCAACGCTGGGAGCGATACTGATTACAGGTTGTGCCTCGACTTACCACGACTATTCCGGCAGTCAGGTCGATTGCCAGTACTGTGATCCACCTCCACTTCCCTATACATTCTACGACAATTGTGTTTGTCATTCCAGACAAGTCTCGGGCTATCTGGAAAGTCTGCCGCATCAGTATGAAGCAGCGGAGCCTAGGGACAACAATGACGAACCAGGCAAGTGACCGGGAAGTACGCCGTCGAGGCCACTGACACTTACTCCGAGTACGGGGACCAACACCAGATGAGTTCTGCGTTTGTGGTTTAAGAAATCCTTCTTAGCTGAGACAGGGAGGCTGCTTTCTCAACGCGTTCTCATTCGCGCGTCGAACAGATCGAAGTTACTTAACCTTCGTAATTAGATGCAGAACAAAGGGTGTTTCTTCACAGAATTGTGAATTCTGTTCCAGAATCGGTTCCCCCCACCCAAAAAAAACGCTACTCATGATTCGAGTGACTGTGCGCGGATTTGGCGGGGGAATGTTCACCGTGATCGTCAGGCGAAGTCGTCCCGTCGGCACGCATCACGGCGGCCACCACAACTAGAACCAGTGTGACACACACCATAACGACCGTCGCCCAACTCCGCTGGACGCTGCGCCAAGTCACCGGGGCGGTGTCCTCCAGCAGCGAAAACGATTCGGCGTGCATACGATCCTGCGGAACCTTGCATTGACGCAGTGCCTTGGCAACTTGTTTCGTCAACGACGCCGGGCCGCAGATATAGTAGCCTTTCCCCGTTAAATCATCGCCGAGCCAACGGTCCAGTTTTTCAACGTCGATGTGGCCTCGTTCCTTGGTGCATGACTCATCCGGGCGGGAAATGATATGCACCACGCGCAGTGGCGGTTGTTGGGCGGCCTGCATCTTGGCCAATTCATCGTGGAAAACAATGTCGGATTCGGTCTTGTTGGCAAACAGCAGCGTGACCGGCCGCTGACTCCCCGTGTCGCGCATGTGTCGTAACATACTCATCAGCGGTGTGATACCAATACAGGAGTCAAGTGCATCCTGAGATCCTCAAAGAAAGTCCTGGGTAGAAGATAATCCTCTCCTGGAATTGAGATTTATAGTTCTGGTCGATTTTTCAATCACAGTCCTGGCAGATCGAATTGATGTCAAAAGTTGTCGATTCGACGACAACAAAACAGCGGGCTCTGTTGTTCTGGCACAGATGCAGAAACCGCTCTGTGAGCTATGTATTTACGGACGATCGGGATTTTCAAGCGGAGAAAAGCAGTGCTGAGATGACGTTTGGCACGCGGCGTGCATCGTATACTGACAACGCGGTCCATTGACGCTCCGTGATGAACGACTGGACGTCTTCTCTACATCTGTTCCGATTACTTGGGAGTGAACAATGACCTGCAAAATCCTGACGACCCTTGCATCCGTAGCGGCACTCGTTGCCACGGCCGTCCCTTCTTCAGCCAACGATGGATTCTCGACCTATCCATCGCGGGGGTGCGGTTGCAGCACCAATGGCATTTACTCAAGCAATTTCAACTACCCTCACAGCTACTCCACCGCGGGCGGATGCTCAAATGGGATTTGCGGATACCAAAATTCGAGTGGTCACTACGCCCCTGCACCTTCTGGCTTCCGTGGGAACTACTCTGTCCCACTGTCTCAAAGCAGATTTCCCCGCCAAACGGTCCCACCATCAACGAGTCCCTTCTTTGATTCGAGATCTCCTTACAGCGACAGCAGGAGCCGGCAACCGGCGTTCCCGCCCATTCCATCGTTCGGCACTGGAGAGATTCGACCAGCGATGCCCAACGCTGTGCAAGCTCCGTCGATCCCGGCCGGCATGGAAGGGATTGCTCAACTCTCTGCAACTGACCAGGTCGCCGCGTTGAGGCAACGAACCTGTCCAGTGACTCAGGAGCCGCTGGGTTCGATGGGCAAGCCAATTCGCGTGACCGTCGGAGGTCAGTCGATCTTCGTTTGCTGTGAGGGATGCGTCGCCGCGGTGAAACGGAATCCGGACAAGTATTTACGCGGTGCATCGACGCGCCAGCATTCGATCATTCGTTGATCCACGCGTATGGACCAATCACCGATGACCGAATGATCGGTCAACCGGGAAACGGGTACTTCAAATTGAGAGCGCCCGTTTCCCGGGGTCTTGACTAGCAAATCATGAGACGTGGCAGTCAAAGCAGAGATCTCTATGGCCCGAAACGTACAAAATGGCTTGATTTATGTATGTGCGCTATGACTATCATAACTTTTCAGTACGATAACTTTAGGTATAGCAGTCTTTGCAAACCGAATGATGGCTGGAACATGCATTAATTATTATACCAGTGTGGTAAAGATTCTTACGATATTTTCTCGACTTACATGAAGATAAGGCAGGCGTTGTGCATCCAGTGACAGGACAGCAAGAAGCGGTGGATTTTATTGTGGCTACCTGTAGTGTCCCTGCAAATAATTGGAGCATAGGAAAGGTCTATGAAACGGAAACAGTCCATAAAGCCTGTGAGTGAAGATCCGATGCCACTCATAATTGGCGTCATGGGAGGTGCAGGGAGTGATATTCCAGCACATTTTTTGGATCGTGCTACTCAACTTGGTGAAGAAATTGCTGCAGAAGGCCGTATTATGATTACGGGAGCGTGTCCTGGTTTGCCTCTCGCTGCTACACAGGGAGCTTTTAAGAAGGGGGGACCGTTATCGGTATTTCTCCCGCCCTTAGTCTTGATGAGCATGCTTATAAATATGGTTCTCCAACACTCGCCCACCACGTGCTGATCTTTACTGACAGTGGGCTGATGGGACGTGAGGTCGTTCTGAAGTTCCCCAGAAATAGTGGGCGCTCTAAAAAGAGTGTAAACTATTCTGAGGAGGAACAACATGAGCAAAGAACATTCGAATTCGAAACCCAAACGTACCCGGCGGTCATTCACTGAAGAGTTCAAAATCGAAGCCGTTAAAATGGTCACCGAACAGGGTTATAAAGTTTCTGAAGTGGCACGCAGCCTGGATGTCAATGAGAACCTGATACATCACTGGAAGGCAAAGTTCTCCCAGCCGGAAAGTGATACCGAGAACGAAGAGTTGAAGCGACTGCGTGAAGAGAATAAGCGTTTGCGGATGGAGCGTGACATCTTACCTCTGGAAATGTCAATTCCGAATTCGCATTTTCTACTGCCTCTCTGCTTTTGAACTCAGTTTATCGCGGCTGATGTTGAGATCTCATCCAGGTTACTCTCTCTGGAACTTAAAGAGCCGTCCGGAGTTAATCATTGAGGTGTTTTCTTCTTTGATCTTATGGTACGAGGTATCCGTCGTTCAGACTGAATCTCCTGAACATACTCGATCACACCCAGGGTACGCAGGATTTTCTGTTCTCCGGTGGGTAACTGCTCGAATCCATGGGCTGGTGGCAATGCTTCCTGTTCGCAGACCTGATTCAGCGAGGGGACTTGCCGCGTGGGTGGATTCTGGCCGTTTTTTACACCGGGACGACGTCCCTTGTGTTTCGCTTTGCGCTGTTGACCTGTTACGGCAACGCGAAGACGGGTGAGTTTATGTTGCGTCGTTGTCGGACTGGCGTAGCGGTAAGGCTCATTGTTTTTGAGCATCAGCCAGGCAATGGTGACCAGCTTGCGGGCCGTTGCACAGACCGCTACGTTCCAGCATTTTCGTTTGGCCAGACGCCGAAATGAGACTCCCAACGGCCCAGGATGGCGGGCCATATTCTGAGCCGCCTGGGTCAGCATCCATCGCGCATGAGAATTCCCTTGTTTTGTAATTGATCCATAAGAGCAAGTGTTGGCCGATTGCTTGATCGATGGTACCAACCCCAGGTAACTCGCAGCCTGATCGCCGTCCTTGAAGCGGGAGAGGTCCCCCAGTGCCGCCATCAGTGTCACGGCCGTGCAATAATCGAAACCGGGAATCGTCATCAGAAGTCGAACATGAGGTATCTTCCAGGCCTCTTCTCGAAGTGATTTCTCCACCCCCTCGATTTCCTGACGAACGGTTTGGATCAGACGCAGATCCGACTCGATCAACGCCCGTTCGTGAGCCGGCAATTCGCACTCTGATAGCCACAGCTGACCTTCCTGGCTGAAGAGAGTCTTGACTGGAACAACCACAAGCAGGCCGGCAAGAACACTTTGTATTCGATTCATCAGTCGTGTTTGCTCGCTAACCAGCCGCTCCCGCCGACTGGTCAACTGTCGCATGACACGCGTAGTCGCGTCAGGAACCCACACGCTGGGCAGGTAGTCGCAGCGCAGCAGTTGTGCGAGCACTTCTGCATCGACCTTATCGGTCTTCACTTAGGCTTCGGCGATGGCCTTGGTTTTCATAGGATTGCTGACCACCACCAGTCTAACAAATGGTTCCAGCAAATCTGCAACCGACCAGGCATTAGTCGTCACTTCGAGGGCTACGGCATCGTCTGGAGTCAGCTCTTGAGCAAATTTCAGTAGTTTTTGACGGGTGCAGTCAATGCGGCGACGGGAAAGAATTTTTCCTGCTTCGTTGATCATGCATATTTCGACAACTGTTTTGTGGACATCCAGTCCAATAAATCGCTTCATGATTCGTCCCTCCGGTTTGGTGACAGGCGGTTCGCTGAAGGTTCCGCAGAGCACTGGAAGAGGCCGTCCATCGAATGTGAACTGTGTCACAGCGGAGTACAAATAAAGTGACATCTCCTTATTTTACAGCATGTTACCACCGAGACTGATTCTACCACGATGCTCCAACTTTTTCATCCCCTGCTGACACTGATAGCGACTGCTTCCGACAGTCTGTTGGCCAAATACGTCCTCTACTTGAAAAATGAGAACCGGATTCTGCGGGACCGTATTCCAGGTGAAATTCATACGAAACCTCACGAACGTGCTCAGCTCTTGAAATATGGCAAGCCGCTCGGAAAAGCGATTAATGAACTGATTACGATCCTCACACCCGGGACTTTTCATCGCTGGGTACGGGAAGAGAAACGAAGGCGGAAGAGAAAGCTCATTGGTCGACCAGGAAAGAGTGCCGTACTGCGAGAACTGGATCTCAAGATCGCCCGGGAAACAGGGTTCGGCTATACTCGTATCCTGGGTGAACTTCGGAAACTCGGTATTTCCCGGATCTGCCGTCAGACTGTGAAAAATATCGTCAAGGAAGCAGGAATCGAGCCGAGTCCGAAACGAAGTACCGGCACCTGGGATCAGTTTCTCAAAACTCATGCGGAAACACTCTGGGCATACGATTTCTTTACGAAACGAGCGGTGACACCGCAGGGGCTCGTCGATTTGTATGTGTTGGTTTTCATGCATCTTGAGACGCGTGAAGTCTTTGTGACACCTTCAACGCGAAATCCAGATTCTGCCTGGGTCACAAAACAAGCGAAAGCGTTCGCAAACCACGTTGCTGACCGGGAGCAGAAACAGACCTACCTGATCCATGATCGAGACACCAAGTTCTCTGCCGAGTTCAGGCAGTTTCTGAAGAACGAAGACATCCAACCGAAGAGGCTGCCGATCCGATCTCCCAATCTGAATGCCCAGGTCGAAAGGTTTGTGCAAACGATTAAATACGAAGCCTTGAACCATTTCATCACTTTCGGCAAGACACATCTCGATTATCTCGTTTCGGAATTCATTTCTTATTACACCAAACATCGAGCGCACAGCTCACGAGAATATCTGCCGCCCTGCTGTGCCGAGCCACCGCCGGAATTTGAGACGATCAGGCTTGATGAGATCCACTGCGAAGAACATCTCGGCGGGCTGATCAAATCGTACGAGCGGATTGCGGCGTAGATCAAATCGAAACGCAAGTCATTTCTTCACGCTCAGCGTACGCGCGTTCGCTCCGAAAAAGTCACAACCAACAGTCCTTCAAGGCATATGTGCCACGGTACACATCAGTTCTTTCGACAGATCTATTTTCAAAGATCAATTGGCTACGGGACTTAACGGGCGACGGTCTTTTTGTACCCAACGACCGGTTTTACTTTGATTGACGTGCCCCCTTAACCGCATCCAGAAATTGATATACTAATCAGGAGATTGACCTTGCCCCCGCTATTTCCGGATCAGAAATGACTCATATACTGAGAGTCTGGCCTTAAACCAAATAATGGCCATCTAGTACTACAGCGCCTGTTTACGTTTTCTAGAGCGCATCACAGTTAACCGTAGCGGTATCCGCAGTGTGTAATGTAGTTCCTGCTTTCTGTGCTGGTGATCTGATCAACGAGTCTGCCACAGGCTGCCCACAGACCGGATACGGTCCGTTCTTCCGCGCTTTTGATCAGCCATTTGAATTTGGAAAAAGCCTGCTCTATGGGATTGAGATCAGGGCTGTAGGGAGGCAGGTACCACAGTTCGGCTCCCACAGCTTCAATCGCCTCGCGCACTTCTGATCGCTTGTGGCTACTCAGGTTATCCATGACCACAATATCTCCTTTCCGGAGAACAGAAACCAGGTGCTGTTGTACATAAGCCACAAACACATCACCATTGATGGCTCCATCAACAACCAGGGGCGCCACTAAGCCACTGGTTCGCAAACCGGCCAGGAATGTGGTCGTTTTCCAATGCCCGTGAGGCGTCCTGGCCATCAATCGGGTCCCTTTCAATGAGCGTCCCCTGGGACGAGTCATATTTGTTTTTGCCCATGTTTCGTCGAGAAAAACAAACCGTTCCGGATCCAGTCCCTGCTGTCTCACTTTCCATTCGGCGCGACGTTGTTGAACATCGGGGCGATCCTGCTCTGATGCGATCAGGACTTTTTTTTGAGAGTGAGTTTCAAGCGTTTTAAAGCACGGCACAACGTCTGACGACAGAGTGTTGTACCAAGCTCATCCTTCAATTCCTGCAGAGTGATATCCGGCTTATTTGAGACTGCAGCCTGAATACGATCTGCCAGGGAATGCCACTCGGGAACTCGTTTACGCCTGGTGGCAGGACTGGTTTTTCCCTGCTCTCGATATTCCTGTTTGACCCGTCTAACCCACGATTCGCTGCATTGAAATTGCAACGCAATCTCCCGTGTCGTTAAACCGGCTGCATCCGCTTGCAGAACTTCGAGGCGGCGTTCTTTGGAATAAATCAACATGTGAAATCCTCCCTGAAATGAGACCTCACCAGTTTACCTGAACTGTCGCAATCGCGCTATGCTAAAATGTGATGCGCTCTAGTGCGTCTTCGAAGTTCTTTTCTTCTTCTTTGTTCGTGGCAGTGTTTTGCGATCTGATTGCGGGCCATTCGCCATTGGCTCCATTGAACGAGTTCTGCCGCGGTCCAGCCTCTTGTATATAGCAGGTGTCTGAGTACGTTGCGGACCTCCGGAACAGTCAGCCCGTGATGTTTTTTTCCCCAGCCGCTGTTTCTGTAAGGTTAAAAACAGCAACGCCAGCATCGACAGGCAGGTGTGATGGTGCCAACCGATCCAACCACGCGTTTCGTATTCATCCAGCCCGCATTCGCCTTTACCACTCTGGAAGTTCTTTTCAATGCACCAGCGGCTGCCACCGACTTCCGCTAACTTCTTCAAGGGAATCTCAGCGGGGGCATTGGAGCGTTGATATTTTAATTCAGAATCTTGTCCCACAGAACGGCGAACAAGCAGCCGTTCCCGCTGATCGGTCGGACGCGACTGTTCGGAAAACCAGACTGTGATTTCTGTATATTCGTAGAGGCGTGGTCCCTGACTTCCTTCCGCAACGGTCATCCGCTTCCAGGAAGACGCGGGAAGATTTGCCACCAGTTCATCCACGCGTTGGGGCTTCTTCAGGGGCTTGGGGTTCTTTGTAGGGCGGCCACCCTGGCGTGTTGTCTGGCCGACGGGCCGTAACTTCGGTTTGGTGGTCCACACTCTGGCATCACAGGTTGTCTCCACGACATACCACTTTCCCAACTCCCGAACGGTTTGCACGAATACCGGACTGGTGCCGTAAACACTATCGCCACAGACCCATTGAAATGGGACACCCTCAATGATTGCCTGTTGGATCATTTCACTGGCCAGTTCCGGCTTACTGCGAAAAATGACGGTGGAGGGAACACCGGCCTGCGCGAGACGTTGTTCATCTGCCATCCATTGTTCAGGAAGAAACAGTCGACGATCAATCAGTGTTTCGCCTTGCGAACTGCAATAACTCACAAAAACGCCCACTTGGCAGTTATCGACGCGACCGAGCGTTCCCGAATATTGTCGGGCTACCCCCACGGACTGGTTGCCCTTCTTGGGAAAACCGGTCTCATCAACGATCAGCAGACCATCTTCTTCACCCAGGGCTTCGCAGACATGTTGTCGAAGTTCTGCAAGCACCTCCTGATCGGACCAGACAGCCTGGGCAATGAACTTCTGCAATGTGCGTACTACCCCGCCTTCGATTGTTTCTGCCATGTTCTCTACGTTTCGTCGATCACCGCCAGCGAGCAGTCCCTGCAAGATCGTCATCGCATGCGAATGATTCTGCACCCGCCCAAAGTGAGGCAGGTAGCGACTCACAAAAGATTTCAGTTCCGGCATCAGCGACTCAATCGCTTGCACGTCCATCCTTGAACCTCCCAGCTACAGAAAACCGGTCAAACGATTAATGTTATACTCTAAAATCGCTTTGGCGTAAAAGATCAATCGTTCAGGCGCTGTAGTACTAGTCACTACGTTTTTATGCCAATTTGCCACTCTCATGCAGGCGCTAAGTTTTCTGGCCGTTGTTTACACGAGCCGCAAGTGCTGTAAATTATATTTCTAAGACGCATATCCAGGATAGAGGGATTATCTATAGCAATTTAAATACCTACAAAATCAGACCAACAGTCTGATTAACGTCAGCTTTCAGACTAAAAATATCATCGGTAAATTATCTCGTATCCCACCCTGTATATGACCCTCTACAAGGGAGGATGCGAGAGGACTTTCCGATACTTTTTTGAGTCGTATGTTACTCTGAATTCAGAATTTGCGACGTCGTGCTGCCCAGGTCTTTGTTCGGGAGTGCAAACCGACTCATGCCAATCCTTGTTTTTAGCATCTAGGAGAGGAGTAGGTGACTTTACCATTTCTGTAGTACGGATTGAGTTCAAAAAATGAGCTACGGCACCAGAAAAGCTGTGGACAAAAAATGAGGATGCTGAGTCCGGTCCGGGATAGCTAAAAAAAAGTCTTGCTGGCTGGCCTGCAGACCAACCTAATACCATGCGGAATTTGTTCACTCTGACCGAATCAGACTCAACCTTGAAGATCTCCGCTTGGGGAAATCCCACTGATGCAGCAGACCTCTCTGACGCCGGCAGGGCGACCAGCTGACAGTGAATAATACCACCAGCTGGTCACACAGGAATCATCTTACCGAAGGGTAGTAAAGCCCAGGGGGCAGTAAAATATTAGTCAGAACTCGAAGTAGTTTCCTTCGATTTCTCGATTTCAACTGCCAGGCGTTTGGCTTTTGCCAGTGTTGGTTGTGATTTACCGAAAACTGCCTCCGCTTTCTTCACACTGGCCCCTGGACGCCTGAAGAATTGTGCCACTTGGATTGCATGGTCTTTTGCCCAACACCGACGGGAAGGCTTGCTGATTGATTTCCCTAAAGCATCTATCCCATAATGTTCTTTCGCATAGTTCAATGCTTTACGAATCGTAGGTACCGTCGTTTCGAAATAGTCTGCTGTCACTTCCATGGAAGCATGATTATTCAGCCTGTATTCCGCGACTTCACGTGCATGTGCGGCGGACCAGCAGAGAGGGCGATCCGGTATGTGAAACACATCCTCTGTGAACCATTCATCTCCCAGTTGTGAATACCGACGGGGGTCGACGGCAAAGTCGTTCGCGAAGTCTGCGACATCGTCATCTTCAAAATGATCCCCCAGGTTACGTCTGGTGCGTCTTCGCCCCCTGTCCCTGATCGCTTCAGTACCAGTGTCTTGACTGTCAGAAATGCCAACATCTGGTCTGGCTAGTAGATGAATCATCTCATCCGGATTTGCCAACGCACCTAACCGGCACATGCGTACTACAACTTTACCGGTGTCATCACAGTAGATTCCTTCAATATGCTGCGATAATGCGACGTTCATTGCCGATGCATGATCGCCTTCCAGAAGACTAGCAAGATGATCCAATCTCTCTGCTATCGCTTCTGGATCTAATGCTTCCTGCGTTTTCGAACTTGCTGATTCCAGTTCAGAAATTCTGGTCTCAATCTCAAGTATCTGTTTCATCGTATCGGCGATATCCTGCTCTAAAGCAGAACGGGTTTCGAGGGGCAGGTCTGGATTGCCCAGAGATTGTTGCCATCCTTGACGCAGTCGTTCAAGCTGCTTCAACTCAGATTGCAGATTACTGATTTTCATAGACAACTCAGGGCAGTCCTGTTCGAACTGCCTCTGAATTAATTTCGCTAACTCATTTAATTCAGCTGATTCAATCAATTTCGATTTATGATTCATCAGTCGAGTCCTTTCGATATAGTTTTAAGAGGGGTGACGGTGGATTACCGTCACCCATTTCAAGAAAAAGAATCTATTGTTTTTAGTGAGGAAACAGCCTGTCTTTTACAAGTTGAATCACGGTTTCTCGCAGCCAGGATTCCGGAACCCGGCGATCATTATCACATGCCCCAGAACGGTAAGCTGGGCAACCGTATGAAGCGTAGCTATGAACCTCACCGGCCTTGGTGGTATAAGCAGAACTGGCCGATGAGACCATGGCCCGCCCGCAGGAAGAACAGACTACCAATCCAGATAGTGGGTACTTCAGTGCCACTCCACTGGGACGAAGCACAGAATGAGCAGCATCCTGACCGTCCAGATCAGGCTGTGTCACTTTATGGCGACGTGACTCAATCATCTGCATTGATTGCTGCCATAGCTCTTTGGTGATTATGGCTTCACAGAATTCAGAGTTTACTTCCCATTCTTCTTCCGGAATGCTCTGCAGGACTCTTACGTCATCCTCGATCCCAGTACAGTTTTTGCCCCAGACCATCTCACCATAATACAGTTCGTTGCGAAGGATGCTGGCAACTGTGGCTTCGGTGAAGGGGCTCAGGTGGCTTGGAATATCAGGATGGTTATTAAGTTTTTTGCAGATGCGAACTGGACCAAGGTTTTCTTGTGCAGACAAGGTAAAGATTAATTCGACAATCCATTTCTGCTCCGGAATCGGTATCAGAACACGGTGATCCAATTCTTCAACTCCATTTCGGACCACCATGACATTCTTCAGAAAGAATCCGAATGGTGGAGAACCACCGGGCCATTTTCCTTGTCGAATGGCGTCTTTTTTACCGCGTAAAACATTATGTGCTTTGACACGGCACTCTTCAGACGCACGATAAGTCTCCATGAAAGACAATGCGCGTCCTGGCACGCTATTCGGATCTGCAAATTGACTGTCAGCCGTCAAGACAAGTGCTCCTGCCTTGACCAACATACGACGAATCTCAGCGTTGTTTTCAGCGCGAGACAGTCGTTCAAAGGTGTCAACAAGAACATATTCAGCTCTTATAACGCCTGACTTAAGCTCCCGAAGCATTTTTTGAAATCCTGGTCGCTTACGAAAATAGCGCCCGGAGATGGCATCGTCCCGATAAACTGCGACTACCTGCCAATTCAGCCCCAAGCGTTTAAGTGTGTCCGTGATCGTATCGATCTGTTGTTCCGGGCTTCTTGGATTTTGCCTGCTGCTCGACATTCGAGCATAAATGACTACCCGCGGGTTTGGGTTTCTGCCAAATTTTGTTTTTAGCATTGAAACGCTCCTGTTTTATTGGATGTTCCGGCATAGAATCGCCTGGCATATGCCTTAAATTCAAATACCGATGATATTTACAGCACCTGTTTAGGCGCTGATCTGAACCGCGTCAGACACACAGTAGGCATGTGCGCAGCAGTTTTTTTCAAAGTGATTTAAGTTTGAATCTGGCAGGAAGACATCGTCTTAAGGCCCTAAAATAAAAGTGGCTACCAGCTGTTTTTCAAATCTTCAAAAATCACTCTTGCGAGCAACTGCAGCATTTTTTTGCGTCGTTTGTCACGAACTAACTGAATTACGATTTGAAGTTGTTTGGGGGGAAGTTTACTGAGAGGACTGATGTCGCCATCAGCTACCAGATGAGAGATTTGCGTCAACCGCTCCCTGGAAGTTGCCCCACTACACCCCTGATCATACTTTCTGTGGCTGGATTGCATTTCCTTATTTACTCTCTCACGTTCAGTCATTGGCACCTCCTTTGGGAATGAGACCTGTGGGGTTTTGTCACTTTTTTTATAGTTCTGAAGTTTTGACAGCTACCTGCCCCAGATGACTCATTTACATTCTGGGACAATACCAGCGATGAGATTCTCCTGTTCGCCCTGGTCATCATGTCTATTGAATCTGGCTTGTTTCATCTTCAGAGTTGAAGCGGGAAAGTGAGGGGGTACCCAGATATGCAGACAGATTCAGTCAGCATCGCCGCATCGTCACCAGGCAGTGAGATCGACGGCAGGAGAGATGCATAGAAGTTACAATAAGCTCAAAGGCTTAAGGCTGGAGACGGGGAATCGGAAACCAGCCAGGATATACAGGAGAACTCAACTCCGTTCCTGATTTTCAGGAGTCATCCGAATAACGCAATGATACAACGACAGCCTAGTCGATGTATTCTTTCACCGGCATCCGTTACTCGTCCAGACTTTTAGAAGATCGTGTCCGACATCCTATGGTGGGTTGTTGTCACTGAAAGTTTCTTGATAGAGAAGAGAGGCAGGGACAGCTGAGAGTAACCTTCTCAGGTCTTTTCTGCCCCATCCACCACTTCGATCGTCAGTAGGGCAGATTATATTTCAGGAACAAAACAGAAGAATTTTCAGAAAGCTTGAGATCAAAAAGCCTAGGACGCTGACATATCATTTTTACGTCTTCAGCTTTATTTGCAGTCTGCATCAGATGAATCAAAAAAATATTTTTCAAAATCTGCAGACTCGATTTTCATGTTTCTTTTCTGCCCACAGCTTCGGCAGCGGAGATTAAGGACACTTTGACCACCAGTAGCTAAATGATTCTGATACTCCAAAAACCCGGCACACTCTTCACAAAAAACACTTCGTTGAGCAAGATAGTCTTCAATATTTTCAGCCACCGACAGGTCATTACTAATGCTCGCTTCATGTGCAACTTTTGGTGAATTGACGAGTTCTTTCTTTCCACGGGATTCATCCCACTTTTGGTGTGACTGCTTGTATTCATTCGCAGCGATCAAAATGATTAAAACGACTTCCCAGTATTCTGGGGAATCTGCTACTTTATTATGTTCAATCAGGTGTTGATATTGGGGATTTCCAACCCAATTACCAATCACTGACAACGCTGTCGAATCGTTCAGGACAAAGGCTGATAACGGATGCAGGGAGAGCACCTGGCCCGAGAATATATGATATACTTTCCCCTCAATTTCCCCAGGCTGGTTCTGATGGTGCCACATCCCCATGAAGCGAACCGATAGCTCGTTAACTCCCTTATATTGTTCTAATGTCGGTAATATAAATGCCCAGGCACTCGCATAACATCGATAGAAGGCTACTTTGCTTTCGTATGAAAACATGTTTAGAAATAATCGAGAATCGGAATTATTTCCACGTTTTCGGTGTTTTGAAATTTTCTGCTTCAGCTCACTCTGAATGTATTCTTGCAGCGTTTGCCTGCCTCCCGTTCGAAATACATCCAACGGTTCCTTTATCCAACTCTCATATTTCTCAGCAAATTGAGGACTATCTTTTTCTTCAGGCTGATCACCTAGAAACAGCTGCTCCAGTTCATTCTGAACTTCGAGCACATTGCGTGAGTCAACGATTTGTCTGAGTCGCATAATTTCCTCTTCAGGGAGGTTGTAGGCGCTCTTACTTGGTTTCTGTGACTCGTGTGGTGGATGTGATTCACATTTAGGTTGCAGACCGACTAATTTGTGAAGATGAGCATCGAGAAATACATTCTGCATCGCTCTTGATGTATTGATCAGTGAATAGATCTCTGCCTGAACAAGATTCTCTTGATTATAAAGGTCGTCTGCCTCGTTTGCTTCTTCTGCACAAGCCCACCAGAAATCAATGCATGATCGAAAATTGGAACCGCCTGATCCATTTCGAAACTTGCGACCGTCCATCCAGTAATATTCACCTTGCCTGGCGCCCCCAAAATTAAGTTCGCGATGGCATAATTCAAAAGTAAACGTCCCATGATTGTTGGGGATTTCAATTTTTTGAATACTTGACATTTGCAGTACCTATTTCTTTTATGCTTGATAAACATAAATAGAAATTATTTAAACACTTGTGTGATAAAGAATCTCCATTGCGCACATGCCTAAAGGGAAACAGAACCCTTTTATGCGAGGTGTGTGATGAACAAAAAGGCATTTTATCATAAATCAAAAAATTGTTGGAACCAATATCGTGAAAAACATAAGTGGACTCGCATCGAGAATTTCCCGGACGGGATCGATCCGCCTCAAAAGGTGCGAATTTACAGGCAAAACGACTACTTCCGACTGCAGTTCTGGGACCCTGCTGCGAAAAAGAATCTCACAGAACGGGTCGACGGTGACCTGGTGACCGCCATCTTTCGCGCCCGCGAAATTGAGGAGCGCCTCAAGCACTTTCGCTCATCCGGTTTGGGGCGAGGAAAACTGAAACATCAGAGTCTGCTGGAGTTGTATCAAAGTCACTTACAACGTCGAGCCGATGCCGGTGAAATCGATCCCAAAACGGTCAGGCGATACGCATCAGCATTAGAACATTATCGCTGTTTCGTAAATCAACCACTGATTTCAACGACATGTCCATCAGCCACTAACATCAATCGAGAACTGGTCTTACAGTTTCAATCGCATCTGAAAAACCTGCAGATTTCTTCAAACGGGCACCCTAATACAGAGAAACATACCATGGTTTCTTCTGATTATGTTCTCGATGTTGTCCGGGGAATGTATATCTGGGCGGCGGACCCTGATCGTGGAAACTTAATGCCTTCAGGATTCCGAAATCCTTTCCAGGGAAAGTTCAGACAAACTGAGTCAGTCGCACCAGACTTGTTTGGTGAGCCCGACATCACAGTACCCATGGCGGCACAATTTCTGGAAAAATGCGACAGCTATCAGCTTCAACTGTTCGCCCTGTTGATATTTTATGGCCTCAGGGCTTCCGAACCCTGTTTTCTTTTCCGGGATAACCTGACCTCAGATGGTTGGTTGAAAGTCGTCTGCCTGCCCCAGATAAGTTACAGGACCAAGGGGAGGCGGGATAAGCGATTGCCTTTGCTGGAACCTGTTCGGACATTATTTGAGAAGCAATTCCGCCACATGGATTCAGGGCTGTTACTTCACCGCCGTAGCGTGTGGGGAGGAACTGAAAAATCACTTTTGTTGAGTTATTCCCTGGATGAGATCACCAAGGAGTATACCCGTCGTTGTAGAAAAAGCACGAACCTCAGTGCAGAGCAGGGGATACAGATTCGAGATCAGCTACTCCAGGAAGCTGGCGGACTGAAGTATGACCATATTGAAAACGAATTTCGTCGCCTGGCTGACCAGTTATCCTGGCCAGCCAAGGCGACACTTAAAGATTTTCGCCATCTGTTCAGCACAGCCATGATGAACGCTGGGATGCCAGAATACTACCGTAAATACTTGATGGGCCATGCCGTCAGCAAGTCTGCGATAAGCACTTACACCCACCTGGACCAGTTACGGGAACATTATCTGGAAGCCGCTCAAAGACAGTTCCTGCCCTTGATCGAAGTTTTCACCAAACGCAGTAATGAGCTGGTATCAGCGGCTTAAAATCACTTACCCAGAAGAGGTTGGAGTTCACTCAGGAGCGAGAACCAATTCGCTCGCCAGCAGGTTCAGGCTCAGATCCCTGTCAACCGGTAGACGACGCAGGAAGCGACTGAACTGGTGCAGCATTATGCCCGCTGCAATATTGACTGTGTAGATCGTACTCTGGGCAGTGCAGGCACCCGTGTGAGCCTCCGACTGATCAAACAGCGTGGCTTCATAATAGTCCATCATCTCTGCAGGGGAGATCGCCAGCACCCGGATCACCTCCCCCAGCATCCGGCCATCCACGAAGAAGTCACATTTCGCTGAGATGGCACGCCAGATCGCTTCCCGTGCGGAAATGGAATCCACACAGCAGAAGATTACGCTGCCCGTGTTGTACCGTGGACGAAAACGGTCCTGTAGCTCCGTGACACTGATTTCAGACGCCAGACTTTCAGCAGCCTCTCGCGTCGCAGTCGTCTTGTACTTGCCCAGATCGGCCACCTGGTACCCTTGAGTTGTGATATTGGTCAACTCGACCGTATCAAAGTCAATTAATTGAATCCGCGGAGTCCCGATCGCTGCCAGTTGCAGGGCCACCTGACGGCCGATGGCCCCCACACCAATCACGGTCGCCGTAATCTCTGAAAGCCTTTCAGCTGGGACCAGTCCACTCTGTCTCTGAAAACGGTCTACTGTTTTATTTGTCACTTTAGGTCTCCTTCCATATCAGGATCATCGAAAAACCAGTCGGCATCCCAGTGAATACTGTCCAGTGCCGATAACGACATACCGGGTTTGTATTGTTCGGGATGCACGTTCGTTAAATATTCCTCTTCCCAGCACTCGGGGTCACAGCCCGGAAAGGGCTCAGAGTAATCCCGCCTGACCGGGATCTCACATTCAAACGCGGGGCCGGTATTCATCCGCAGTCGCGCATAGGACCTTCCCTGCCGCGCCAGAATGAACATCACGGCCCAGTCGGCTCGACCGAAGACGCGTTCGAAGGTCGCTTCATCGGTCGGGCTGGGCTCCGGACACGCTCCCGGGTGAGTATGAATCCAGATCCGGCCAAACTGCTCAGGACGGAGGCCAGCATCGACCTGATCGTCAAAGAAATTTGCCACCGCCTCATCGTCGAAAGCGACATGGACCAGAGAGCAGGTCTGTTTCACCAGTTGCAGGTCCTGAACCAGCAGCAGATCCGTTGGGGCCGTGATTCCAAAGCCTCCGACCTCCGTATCCCCATAATCACGCAAAAACAGCAATTTGGCCCAGGCGGTCGGGCTAAAGCAGAGTGTCGGCAGAGGAGACCGTCTCCGGCGAGGAGATATCCTGGTCCGGTTCGTTCGTTTCTTCGTCTTCTTGTGATTCACAGATCGGGCACCTTTCTTCATTATCGAGGCAATTTGAACAACAACTGGAACGACAGAGTCCACACTCTTTCAAACAGGATTCGCAGCAGTCATCGCGACAGACTTCACAGCGGGTCACGCAATCGTGGCAAAATGAGGAGTTACAGTCGGCACAGCGATTGGCACATTGCAGGCACAACCGGTTCTCGCAGTTGGTGCAATAGGCTTGTTCGTCTGAGGTCACGACATCCGCACACTCGCTGCATTCCGCACTATGCCAATCGCTGAGGGCGACGTAGGGACTTTCAGCGTTGTAGGTTTGTAACAGACGAGTCACCAGCACGAAAAAGTCCAGCAGCCGCCCCTGTTCCAGGGAGCGTCTGATGGGCACGCGGGCGTCTCCTTCACAAACATTGTCATACTGCACATGCGGATGCGTGACCGAGTCATTGGTAATCGGTGGCTGCGGATCGTGGGCAATCACCGTGTAGTGAAAGGGTGAGTCTGAATTCGAGGCTACCAGTTCCAGCCGAATCTCAAACGCCCCCAGATAGACGCCTTCCAGCACAATCGACTCTGTCACCACCGAAATAGACTTAGTCTTGAGGTCGATGTCGTATCCAGCAAACTCTTCTTCCAGGGCCAGCAGGTCTTCGTAGATGATGCGTATTGCAGGAACAGGCTTTTCAACAGTGGCTGACTCCAGTTCCTGTTGCAACGTCACTAGTTGCTGCGTTAGTTGAAGTACCTCCGTTGTCAGTTCCCGATCCAGTCTTGAGGTCGCTTGGAACCAACCCCGTTCCTGCGTCTGTTGTCTCATGCGGATCAACCGCAGACAGCTTAACCAGGCCGCTTCCGGCAGCCCGAGGTTTATCTCATTTTCCTGTAAGCTGAGTTGTTGCTCAATGAGACTGGCCATCCGCCAGACCCTTTTTGGACTCTGTTTCATAGGTTGTTTACTCCTGTTAATTGAAAACAGGCTGCCGGGACTGTAATTCCGACAGCCTGTCAGAGACAAATTAATTCACTTCAAAAAAGGCTAGCTTTTCGCACCTTCGATTTTTGTCGGAGTGATCGAAATCCGGTCCCCGTCCTGTAACGTCTGATCGGGGGGACACGGCTGACGATTAACCCGGATCAGGTAGTCCGAAGCGTTCGCATCTCCCATGCGTTCTTCAAACAGTTGAGCGACCGTAGTTCCCATGGCAACTTCGATGTAGTCCGCGAATCCGCCGCCATCGTTGTTTATCAGTAAAACTTTCATAGCATTCCTCTCTGGAATTGATTTGAATTGAATTGAAGAGGTAAAAGAGGACTCACTGTTTTAACCAAGCGACTTTCGTTTGCGACGTCGTTTTCTATGCCGGGATTTAAAGCTGCGTCGTCCCCGTTGCCGCCCGCTGCGGAGCATTTGCAGGCGGTTCGTGTGGAAGGGCACATCTGTCTGACTGAGACAAAGAAACCCGACGGAATTGGAATCAGACCCATGACGGCACATGATTCAATCCCTCTGCCTGAGTAATCATTCGCTGGTTGTCCAGTTCGTCCCAGTCGATCACCAGTGGTCCCGACGTTTCTGAATCCGGATCAACGGATTCATGGGGCTCCGCCAGCAGGAAGCCCAAGCGTTTAACGGTGGCAATTGTCTCGCCGGTAGCCAGGGCGACGGCCCGATTCAAGTCTGACTGCTTCATCTAATGTCTCCTAAAAACAAGGGTTCAATAAAAAAAGCCCCGGCCCTGCAGAGACAATTCTGCAAGACCGGGGCATAGTGTTGGAAAAATACAATATCAGGGGCTGGGGGAGAGCCAGTGCTGCTCCAGCCAGTCAATTTCTGACTGCAGGGCCGCACTCCGTTGCGCGAACGGCCCCAGCCGCGGTCCCTGAATGGGGGACAGATCCACGATCCATTGACCGTCAGTATTCGGTTCAACGAACGAGCCGCGTGAGATGCGCATGCGACCAATGGTCGCCAGGTCAATGGCTTCCGCGTAAATACAGCGGATTTGCCCCTCAGCTGTGATGATGAGTTGCATGTGGCCTCCTTACTTTGGGGTCCGCATGATCTGACGTCGCGGACGATCAACCAGTAGGCCATCCAGGGCAGCCTGGACGCCAGACAGATCGGAGGCGACCTGCTGCCGGAGTGCGTCCCGCTTTCTCAGTTCCTGGGGCTGAATCCCCTCCACAATGTTCTGGCACTGGGAGACGAGCGCATCCAGCTGCTCGTTGGAACGGACATTCAGCGACCGGAAGCGTTCGAAGAACTCGTGCAGATTCCCGATAGCCGAATCCCGGAAGACCTTGGGATGGCCGTCGGCCTGTCCGCTCAGACGGTCCGTCAGATGAGATACCAGCTTCGACAGTTCGTCCAGAAAGGCGTCTTCCGCCAGCCGGACCGCCTCTTCGAATCGCGACTGCACGCGCTGGCATTCCTGCTCGTAGAGCTCGGGATTGAGCTGCCGGAGGTAATTCGGCGGTTCGATACTGGGAAATTCCCAGCTGATCTCAAATAAACCAATAAGTGTCCCGGGGTAATCATCGTCATTGAATAGACTCCCCAGTCGCTCCCGGGCCGCTGATTTCATGGACAGATATTGTTCATCCAGTTCCGCGACCGCGTCTGCCAGTTCTTTAGTAAACTGGTGCATCTGCTCCTGGAAGGCGTTCAACGCATCTTGTCGCAATAGCCGAATTCCAGGTTCCGGAAAGGGGAGACTGACCGAAGTCCAGTACTTGCGTACCTGGTTGCGGACCGCACTCACAGCCCGAAAACGGGGATGTCCCGTATCCAGCAGCTTTTTACCGGCACTCAGGAACGCTCCTTCCGCCCCAAACGACTCAGCAGCCTGGGCCTTCTGGTCGCGTGTGAGTGACTTCCGGGTACCGAACCATTCAAAACTGACCCGCGTGGCACACATAGTCGCCCGAAGTCGGTCGATGGGATCGTGGCGGGTTTGAACTTCTTCTTCAATCATAGCCATAGTAGTCATTTCTCCTTGATTTGAGTCAGGTTTAGTTTCTGCGAGGATCGCGGGAGAGCTTTCGTTGTGCACGGGCTCCCGACCGCTCTCCGTGAACAAAGACGCCCGGCTGCTCTGCAGACAGGCAACGGTTGCTGGCCCAACGCCTGAGGCGAGCCACCGATTCTGCGGCTGTGACAGCCACGGGGACCACGTTTTCAGCAGCCTGAGTTAACGGGACATCCAGCAAGGCTGCCAGGCGACAGCAGGCCCGGATTTCGGAACCAGTCCAGTGCCGATCCTCAGGCAGCTTCTGGTCCTCAGTGAGGTCATACTGTTCGCGGTAGATGTTCCAGATCGCCTGCTTCTGGCCATCCCCCGGCAGATCCAGAAAGAAGAGACCGTCAAAACGCTCGGCGCGGATCAGTTCCGGAGGAAGCTTTGAGATGTCGTTGGCAGTACAGACCACGAATACGTCTGACGTGTGGTCGTTGAGCCAGCTCAAAAGCGTTCCCAGCATGCGTGTGGAGACCCCGCTGTCGGACTGTCCGGAAGAAGCAGCCCCGCTCAGTCCTTTTTCGACTTCGTCAATAAACAGGACGGCGGGTTGCATCGCATCGACGATCCGGAGTGCTCGACGTGTTCGCTCTTCAGTCTGGCCAACCAGCGCGCCCATCAGGGCTCCGACGTCGAGCGTCAGTGTGGCCCGTCCAGTCTCCTTTCCCAGGGCTTTGGCAAAGGCGCTTTTGCCGGTACCAGGGACTCCCAGCAGCAGCACGCCCCGTGGACGCACATGGGATGATTCCTGCATCCTGGGACGCAGCGCACGCCGGCAAAAGGCCTTGAGGGATTCCAGGCCTCCCAGGTCGTCAAATGATTCCGAGCCGCTGTGAAGCGTTAACAAACCGCTTTTCAGCAGCGTCTGAGCCTTCAGTTCCAGCACGACGGAGACGTCGATGCGTCCGTGCCGTACCAGGGAGAGGCTGAAGGCTCCTTCGGCTTCATAGCGAGTCAGTCCACAGGCGGCGTCCAGCACACGCTCCAGTTCCGCTCCTTCAGGTAGTTCACCGGGCTCCGTGGCGATACTGCGGGCAATTTCCTCCAACTGGCTCCGATCGGGAAGATCGTGCTCCAGACAGACGAACAGTTTTTCCAGTTCCGTGGGAATCTGGACCAGGCTGGACAGGACAATCACGAAGGTCCGGGTCTGCTTTCCCAGGCTAATCTGTTGCGTCAGGGCCTGGATGATTTCCGGGGAATTGATGAACCGGTGGAAATTCTTGAGAACCAGCAGTGTGGGCCGATCTGGATTGGTCTGACTGTTCAGACTGTGAATGGCTGCCAGGGGATCGGGATACGATGAGTCACTCTCCCCAAGGACTTCTGTCCCCTGCAGTCCCCGGTCAATGTCCCAGGAGAGCAGGCCCCAGTCTTTGCTGTGGCAGAGTCGCGTGATTTCCAGTAACGCCTCGTCATGTTCGTGGCTCTGAATCCAGATCCCGGTAAAGCAGGCGCGTACATTCTCCGCCAGTCGTTCGGATAGTAACATAGGTGTTTCCTTGTTGGTTTGAAGAAATAGGTGTGTGAAGTGTGCTTAAGCGGTCTCAGCCAGTTGGCCGATCGTTTCCAGCCAGGAAATGATTTCCCCGTCCGGATCGCGTTCCTGCAGCAGAGGGACCGTCATTTTTTCAACCGCACTGGTATTGAGCCAGTGCTTGGCCCGATTCCTGAGCTTGATCTGCGGCCGACGATCGAGCCGTTCCCAGCAATAGTCGTCATGCCGGCTATTGAATATCCGCTGTGCCACTTCTGAGGCCACGCAATCATGGTCCCCGAATTCAGGTATGATCTCGGCAACGGCCTGGATGGCATGGGGATGCAGATAGTTTTCCAGGCTCCGTTTCCGCGTCAGCACGGCACGGCAACGAGTTCGTCGGTTGATCTCGGCAACCAGCGTTGCCCGCTGCTCTGTCTCAGGAGGGCTTTCCCTATCAAAGAGATAAAACTCAGGAAGCTGAAGTGGGGCCAGTCGCTTGATCCAGGCCCGGGGATGGCCGCCGATCGGGAGAAAGATGAGTTCCCCGATGCCTTCCATGGCAGCCAGATCAGGGAGTGCGGGCTGCTCGACATGGAGCAGCGTCGAGATGCGCGTCAGGAATTTGATGTCGTTCGTCCCTTCGACGACGACCAGGACTCGCACCGGTGGGGGATCGTCAATGATACTCTTAGGTAAAACCTGTATCTCATGTGAAGTGAAAACTAATTCTCCTGTCGCAATTGGTTGGGAGGATGTTGGACACACTGGTGGTATTCGGCGGTCAGTTGCTCCGAGGAAACTTTTCCCAGGGCTGATTCCAGAAACTGGCTGGCGTCCCGGCAGCGGGAACCGGTAAAGCCGCGGGTTTCGATCCGGGACTGACCGTCGGTAGAAATGATGATTTCAATCGTTTGCATGACCCTCTCCGATCTGAATGGTGAGTTTGATGGAACCATCGCTGAGCTGGTTTTCCAGGACGGAATGTCCCTTCCGGCGCGCTTCCAGACGGCATTTTTCGACGCCATAGGATTGCAGCAGCCGATTGAGGTGAGCCGGCTCACCCCAGCGGCCTTCAAAGTTGTCGTAGCGGACTTGGCCCCGTTCGACGTCAAAGACGACGGGATACCGCCAGTCGGGGAGACGGACTGCATAGCCCGTGGCTTCCCCGCTAAACAGCGGGACAGTCTCTTGAACGGGTTCTCCCAGTTCGAGTCGACGGCAGGCCAGGCCCAGTGCTTCTACGTCGCGGACCTCTGTCTGGATCGTGACTATGTGTGACATTTCATGTGTTCCTTTTTGTGGGATGTTCTGGATCGGGGGGCTGCGGGAAATCCGGCAGCCGTGGTTTGTCCGGATTTGTATTTGCAGGTGACATCAGCCATGGTTCCGCTGAGACCAGGTCTTCCAGCAGCAACTCCGTCATTTGCTGATCGTTTGCGGGTTCGATTTTCTGCCTGAGCAGCAACCAGCAGATCAACAGGGGCAGCAGGCTAACGACCACCATGGCCACCCTAGTGATCGCCGCCGCAATGATCGGGTCACGGTGTCGTCTGTCAGCAATTTCACGGCGTTCTGCCTCCAGCTGGTCCCTCTGGTGTCCAATCTCGTTTCGCTCGGCTTGTATCTCGCGCTGCAGAGTGACCATTTCCTGCCGGGACCTGGCATCCGCTTCCACCAGTTCCCGTGATCCGGAGGCGACTTCCTGCTGGAGTTCCGCCATCCGCTGGTTCTGCTCAGCCTGGCGTTCCAGCTGCCGCGTGGCCAGTTCGACCACACGGCTGTTTTCGTCGGAACTACAGCTGGCTCCGGTCAGCAGGATTAGTGTTAGTGTGATTTGCAGAGTCAGTTTTTCCATGTGTCCTCCAGCGTTGAATCAAGTGCCTGAGAATTCCCTGCAGCGCCAGCCGCAACCGCCGTTCCTTGATGAAAGCGATAACGGCCAGCAACAGACCGACAGAGACGAACGTTAAAACTACGTATTCCAAGTAATGCTCCTTTCTGATTGGGGATGTGTAAAAACAAAACGCCACGCATTATGTGCAATGCGAGGCGTTTTTACTGATGAAGAGTTTGAATTTGGGATCAAATACCATCGTACGATAGCTAATCTTTCCCCTATATATTGAACTAAACCGCTTCGCGGTAGGCCTGGGATCGGCAACTGTGATTGATCCTTCCGCTGAGGGCTCGTCCCCCCGGACCGTAAAGCACACGTAGGTACCCAGGTCCGTCTGTACGGCCTGTTCCGAATATTCCGATTTGCGCTTACGCCATTTGTGAGGCATAGTTTCAGTACCTTCCCGGTCTCTGAAATCTCTGTTTCACGAAAGGTCCAGTGATGACTCCACTGCGGCAGCGCATGATCGAGGACATGGAACTGCGGAACCTGTCCCCGAAAACGATCAAGCTTTACGTCAACAACGTGTCCCGCTTTGCCCGGCACTTCGGTAAAAGCCCGGAAGTCCTGGGACCGGAGGCCATCCGGACTTACCTGCTGTATCTGGTCCAGGACCGGCAAGTCGCCTGGGGAACCTACAATCAGGCACTGGCGGCACTGCGGTTTCTGTATCGGAATACACTTCAGCGCGGCGAGATCGTGCAGGACATTCGCTGCCCCCGGCCCGAACGGCATTTACCGGAAGTGCTGAGTTTTGACGAGGTGTGCCGCTTCTTTCAGGCGGTGCACTCCTTCAAGCACCGCACCATCCTGATGACGGCCTACGCGTCGGGATTGCGGATTTCCGAGGCAGTGCGTTTGCGGGTGTGCGACATCGACAGCCAGAGGATGGTGATCCGCATCGTGCAGGGCAAGGGAAACAAAGATCGCTATACACTGCTCTCACCCCTGTTGCTGCAAACGCTGCGGCACTACTGGTGGGCCGCCCGTCCGGCCGACTGGCTGTTTCTCGGTCCTTCACGGATCAAGCCGATCGCCGTGGGATCGGTGCAACGAGTCTGCCGGGACGCCTGTAGTGAGGCCGGCCTGGACAAAGCCGTCACGCCGCACATGCTGCGTCACAGTTTCGCCACGCATCTACTCGAAGCCGGCACGGAACTGCGGGTCATCCAGGAACTCCTGGGCCATGCCAGCCTGCGGACCACCTCGATCTACACGCACGTTTCCAAGCACCTGATCGGCGGCACCCGCAGTCCCCTGGAACTGCTCCATGAGCAAGACCAGCCAGACACGCCACAGGAGGACTCATGACGCGTCCCCGGTGGGAACTCGCTGACGTCGTGCGGCAGTACGGTGCGGAATACCTGAAGCGCTATCCCACGTCCGTTGCCCAGCGCCGCGTCATGCGGGCGTTGCAGAACTGCCGGACTGCGGTCCTGGGAGGGCATGTGGAAACGTGCCGCTCCTGCGACCATCGGCAGATCAGTTACAATTCCTGCCGGAATCGCCACTGCCCCAAGTGCCAGGGTTCTGCCTGTGCGCAGTGGATGCAGCGGCGGGCAGCCGAACTATTGCCGGTTCCCTACTTCCACGTGGTGTTCACGCTGCCGAACCTGCTGGTGGATCTGACGCTTGCCAACCCGCGGCTGATGTACGGGATGCTGTTCCGCGCGGCCAGCCAGACGCTGCTGGAAGTCGCCGCCGATCCCAGGCACCTGGGGGCGGAAATCGGGTTTCTGGCCGTGCTGCATACCTGGGGACAGACCCTGATGCCGCATCCCCACCTGCATTGCGTGGTCCCTTCCGGCGGACTGGCGCCCGACCGCACACGCTGGGTCGCGGGACGGGCCGATTTCTTCCTGCCCGTGCGCGTACTCAGTCGGCTGTTTCGCGGCAAGTTTCTGAACCTGCTCAATCAGACGTATGTCGCGGGAAAACTGGAATTCCCCGGGCGGCTGGCTTCCGTCGCCGATCCCCAGGGCTTCAAGCGTCTTCTCAACCAGTCCGTGCGGACCGAATGGGTCGTGTATGCCCGGCCGCCTTTCGGCGGCCCCGAGTCGGTACTGAAATACCTGGCACGCTACACGCACCGCGTGGCGATCTCGAACAGCCGGCTGTTGAACGTCGCAGACGGCCAGGTCACGTTCCGCTATAAAGACTACGCCCAAGGCAGTCGGAAGCGGACCATGACGCTCGCCGCCACGGAGTTTCTCCGCAGGTTCCTGCAGCATGTGCTTCCAGATGGGCTGATGCGGATTCGGCATTATGGCTTTCTGGCCAATCGCTTCCGGGCAGAGAAGATCGCGCTGTGCCGCGGACTGCTGGAAGGAGCGGGGCCTCTGAGCGAAAAACGTCCTCGGGCAGCGTCTCCGGTTCCCGGGGAATCGTCTGCAATCTGTCCCTCCTGTGGTCAAGCCGCACTCCAGAGGTCGCAGGAATTGCACTCCCGCTGGGAGCGACTTCCTGCTCCATATTTTGTTCGTGCCTCGCTGCCGGCTTCCGAACTCTGGGAGGTCTGTGATACCTCATGAGTCTTCTGCAAGAGAACCGGCCCCTCGTTTTGATCTCCCTTCATAGAGTGTTCCGGTCGGGGTCTGCGCCGGTGACGGATTCCGTCTTCGGGACGCCCCGCACAACCGTCCTGGCAATTACAACCCGCCACAGCGGCCTGCCTCGACGCTTGAGCGAACGATCCCATCGGAGAATCATACCCGCAATCACAGAGAAAACAGAACGCTGTTTTCACCCTGCGGGCATTCAATCCCCATAGTCGAAAACGCCCCTGCGGTTCAGTCCAATAGATCATATGCAGCGTGTTGAGTACCCTGAAATACCGCTCCACCTGAATGCTAACACGCTGCATATAATCCTATTTATTATGACGCGTTTTCCGTCAGAATTTAGATCGACAGTGGGCCACCTTATATGAACTGATTTCTCAAAACAATTGGTGCCTTTGCGATTACGTCCTCCTCATTCGACTAACTATACTTTTTCATAACTTAATCGACCTAAAGATAACAGCATTTAGCGCGGCGACAGAGACGAACGTTAAAATCATTTATTTCAAACAATGCTCCTTTCTAATGGGGATGTGTAAAATAAAAAAAAGCCCCACATTCATGTGCAATACGGAGCGTTTTCACTGATGAAGAGTTTGAATTGAGGATTAACAGCGATCATCGATAGCTAATTCATCCCCATATAATTATGACACGTTTTGGACCAAAATTTAGATATTGGGACTCGTCTCGATGGTGTGACTAAGATTTCCGCGAGTACCTGATATCTAATTATTTCAACTTGTCCCATTTCCTGGTTTCTTGTCTGTTCCTGTAATTAATTATGACACGTTTTTGGCCATAATTTAGGTTCTTGAATGAAATCGATACTTAGGTCGCTACTTCTTTGGTGATTGACATGGAGAATCAGTCAAATATGAAAGCCTGCTTTTAAAATTAGACCGTAAGCAGATAAAAATATAGTTATCCACAGAAGAACAATTAACTACCCTACCCATTAACGATCTAATTTCTGGAAATGGTTCTATCTTGGTCTTGTCTTGAACAAGAAAATGTTGGATTAAATCTACCGCAAAATTTAATATGAAGTCTTCTCAAAATAAAGGGGCTTTTCATGAGCGAAGACTCTATTAAATTGACAAGAGAGCAACTTTACGAGCGAGTCTGGTCTGAGCCCATGTCGAAGCTTGCTCCCCAGTTTGGACTGTCAGATGTGGGGCTCAAAAAGATTTGCCGTAAGCATCAGATCCCAACGCCTCCAATCGGACATTGGGCGAAGATCGAATTTGGAAAACCATCGCCCCAGACTGAACTATCCCAGATCGATGAAGAAGATCTCCTGGAAATACGACTGTTCCGCAGGCAATTTGATAAACCAGCAACCAGTTCTGGCCCAGCACCGGTTATTAAAGTAAATGAAAAACTGGTCCGCCCTCACGAACTGGTTGCTCTCTCCAGACAGAAGCTGAGAAACGCGGAACCGGGATACAGGGATCGCGGATTGCAATCCGTACATGGCGAAGAATGTCTGGGGATCACGGTTTCAAAGAAATCACTCACGCGAGCCTTACGTCTGGTGGATGCTTTAATCAAGTATTGGGAATCGACTGGCGGAACAGTGTCTGCTGGAAATCCGGGAACCAGATTTTCGCGTGGCGAAGACACAGTAGAACTCTGTCTGACGGAGCAGACACGTCGGCACGAAATCCCAAATCGTTATAGCTACCAATATGAAGCGACTGGAAAACTGACCTTCAATATTGACTCATGGGGAGATGGGCTCCGTAGAACCTGGTCGGATGGAAAGAAGCAACGTCTTGAAGATGTACTGGGAAAGGTGGCGTTGCAATTGGTTGTCTGGCTCGATGACCTCCGTGTTCGGCGACTCGATAGGGAATGTAAGGAACGCCAAGAGAAACAAGCCGCTGTAATTCGTCAATCACGAAAAGAGTTTTCCCAAAAGGAAATAGAACGACGCGAGAATCTTGATTCCTGTGTAGACAGCTGGTCCAAATCACAAAGAATCCAGAAGTATTTGAATGCCCTGGATGAGGCAGTGGATTGTGGACGTCTTGAATATGATAATGAACAGTTTCAAAAATGGCGTGAATGGGCCCAGTGGTATGCGGTTGAGCTGTGTCCTCTCGCACCCAACCTGCCCGCTCCATCAATCCATCATGTTCCCCCACCGCAGAATACTCTTATTTCGGAACTCGATCTGACTTCAAAAGCACGTATCGCTTTCGAACGAGCCAAAATCTCGGATACGGACGAATTGGCCTCTATCACAAAGGATGAACTTAGAGAGCGATGCGGAGAAAAGGTCTGGAGCCTGTATGACGAAGCTTCACGAATCCTGGAAGGTCTCGGCTATGATGTAAGTGATCGTAAAAACGGTTATTACTGAAGTGATTGAAAAGTTGTGATTTCAATCTGGGGAACTTCACACACATCTTTATCACTGAGCCTCAGAGTTGTGGTGCGGTTTCACCCAGAGCATTAAAAAACGGAAACTCTGAAAGCTAAATCGAAGTACTCAATTCATATGCCGCATTTTGGGCCAGAATTTAGCGATACTGGTTGTTCATTTTTGAATACTGGGAAATTGGGGCAGCCACGCCGCACGGTCTGAGGGACCTGAAATCTCCCCGGCAGATTGCCATTTCCCATCGACTTTGGTAGGCTGTTCACTATCTGCACACTTTCTGTAAGTTGCTATCTGCATCCTTCTTTCCACTGCACTGCTCCGGCCTAAGTTCCTTTTCAAAATGGGCTTATGGTGGTTCAGTGGTTAAGCAAAAGTTAGTTACCACAGCTGATGAGCCACCAGGAATCCCTTGAACTAAACCAGCTTGCCAATCATCTCTGGGAATCGGCCAACATCCTCCGCGGCCCGGTTGACGCTGCGGACTTCAAAACGTTCATTTTTCCCCTGCTGTTCTTTAAACGCATTTCTGATGTCTACGACGAAGAACTCGCTGAGGCACTCGAAGAATCAGACGGCGATCGTCAGTACGCACTCTTCCCCGAAAACCATCGCTTTCAGATCCCGGAAGACTGTCACTGGGAAGACGTACGTAAAAAAACATCCAATGTCGGCAAAGCACTCTCCCGTGCCATGCGTGAGATCGAGAAGGCCAATCCAGACACGCTCTACGGGATCTTTGGGGATGCCCAATGGACGAACAAAGATCGGCTTTCCGACGCGCTGTTACGCGATCTGTTAGAGCATTTCTCCAGACTGCCGCTGGGAAACAAATCGGCGCGGGCAGATATTTTGGGCCAGGCTTATGAATACCTGATCAAGAAATTCGCCGATGCCACGAACAAGAAAGCAGGCGAGTTCTATACTCCCCGCAGTGTTGTCAACCTGATGGTTCGCATTCTGGACCCGCGTGAGGGAGAAACCATCTACGATCCGGCCTGTGGTACCGGGGGCATGCTGATTGAAGCCATCCACCATGTGCGCGAGGCGGGCGGCAACATCAAGACACTCTGGGGCAAACTTTATGGCCAGGAGAAAAACCTGACCACCTCCGCCATCGCCCGCATGAACCTGTTCCTGCACGGCGTGGAAGATTTCGAAGTCATTCGCGGAGACACACTCCGCCACCCGGCTTTTCACACGGGAGACAATCTGGCCACCTACAACTGTGTGATTGCCAATCCCCCGTTCTCTCTCGAAAAATGGGGCGAAGAGGTCTGGACCAGTGACGCCTACGGACGCAACTTCGCAGGAATGCCCCCCGCCAAAAGCGGGGACTACGCCTGGGTACAGCACATGATCAAATCCATGGTAGCGAAAACAGGCCGCATGGCGGTCGTCCTGCCTCACGGGGCTCTGTTCCGTATGGGGGCGGAAGGCAAGATCCGACAGAAGCTGCTCGGCATGGATATTCTCGATGCCGTCATCGGCCTGGGGCCGAACCTGTTCTATGGCACCGGACTCGCCGCCTGCATCATGGTCTTTCGGAATAAGAAACCCGCAAAGCACCGCAAAAAAGTATTGATCATCGACGCTTCGAAAGAGTTCAAAAAAGGACGTGCCCAGAACGAACTGCTCCCCGAACACGTCGACAAAATCTACCAGTGGTACAAAGATCATAAAGACGTCGAAGGCGCCGCTCGCCTCGTCTCACTGGATGAAATCAAGGAAAACGACTGGAACCTGAATATACCCCGCTATGTAGAACCGGTGGTTGAGGAAGAGACGATTACTGTGGAAGAGGCACTGGCAAATCTGAAGACGAGTTTAGAAGAAGCTTATAAAGCAGAAAACAATTTGATTGCTTTACTTCAAGAATATGGTTTAGCAAAGGAAAACAAATAATGGGCTGGACTCTTACCGGATGTCAGTTTCAACACCAGAACCAACTAACAAATGCAATGGCTCTAGGCAACAATGTAGCATGGGTATGCCCTAATTGTGACCATCCGATACTGTTTGTTTATCGTGGTGTTGGTGGTAGGAACCAAAACCCTGTTCATTGCCCATGCGGTAGAGATTTTTATCTCGATCCACAATTTGGAACAACTCCTGAGCCGCCTGCAGGACAAATTGTTCAACCAGCAACTGTAATGACAATAGTGTGAAACATGACATAGAAAAATGTTCTTAGTTATCAACATAGGAATAATACATGATAATTGAACAAGCTTTTATGAAGTTACCAGAGATTTTGACTGGTAGCCGGTTTCCTACTCAAGGCTATGAAGGAGGGATCGTTGGCGCACTTTCTTTGGCGTTATTACAGCAGCTCAATGCCTGTAATATAAATTCACCTTTAGCGGCATTGCAACAGGAACGGCTTTACCGCAAAAGTGATTTCTGGAAGATGCAAGCAGGAAAAGAAAGACACTTAAGAGCAGATTTACATCTAAGTTTAGAAGGATTTCGAACAGCGTCTCATGCATTATCTTCCTATGGTTGGCGACATAATAATTGGTTGGAAGCAAAATTCTTCCGGACTACTACAAGTGCGCAAATGCAGAACACAGCTGGTTTACTCGCTGATCTTATACGCTTGATGACGTTAGTTCCTATCGAATGCTCAAAAGATGACACTACTAAAACCAATAGTGGACGGTATCTATTACACGTCTATCTTGGGCAACCAAAAGACTATCTTTCAATAAGAAATAAAAAGAAGAATATTGAACGTGCATGGCTCTCACCAATGTTAGATTATGGTCGCTGGGATACGAATGGTTATATTAAATTAGCAGACGAAACTGATGGAATACTTAAATTTATAAACCCTCGATTGAGCGATCTTAAGGTCAGATACGTTTGCACAAATCTAATATTAGAACCGATTTTCGACATCGAACTTGAAAGTTTTTATTGCTGTATTTTGACCCGGCTAGACTCGTTTAGTGTAAAACTAAATCAGAATACATGGACTGTGAAAGAAGACCGCACATTTTCAAATTCAGATTCATATAAAAAAATAAGTGATTATGTCGGTAAATATATAAACATCAAAGAAATTGAAAAGATGCCGGTCTCAGAAGCAGAAAAAAGTCACGAGATTGGGGAAATTGGGGGAGGGGTTAATTTAGCTGGAGAAGCTGGAATTAGCCTCACAAAAGCAAATGGGGAGCAAGGATGACAAAACGCATCACCCAATCCCAACTTGAAAGCTATCTCTGGGGCGCTGCGGTGCTGCTGCGGGGGTATATTGATGCGGGCGACTACAAACAGTTCATCTTTCCGCTGCTGTTTTATAAGCGTCTGTGTGATGTCTATGACGAAGAAGTCGCACAGGCGCTGGAAGAATCGGACGGCGATGAAGACTATGCGCTCTTTCCCGAGAACCACCGCTTTCAGATCCCGGAAACCGCTCACTGGAACCAGATCCGTCAGGTCAGTAAAAACGTGGGCAAGGCGATCCAGGACGCCATGCGGGAAATTGAAACTGCTAACCCGGAGAAGCTGTATGGCATCTTCGGCGACGCGCAGTGGACGAACAAAGACCGTCTGCCCGATCATACTCTGAAAGAACTGATTGAGCACTTCAGTAAACTCACGCTCTCTGTTGCCAACTGTCCTGAAGATGAACTGGGTGTCGGCTACGAGTATCTGATCAAGAAATTCGCCGACGATTCCGGGCACACGGCTGCCGAGTTCTACACGAACAGGACGGTCGTGCATCTGATGACCGAGCTATTGAAACCCAAGCCAGGCGAATCGATCTACGATCCCACCTGCGGCAGTGGGGGCATGCTGCTCTCGTGTATGGCCTATCTCAAACAGCATAAAAAAGAATGGCGGACACTCAAGCTCTTTGGTCAGGAACGGAACCTGATGACCTCCGCCATCGCCCGGATGAACTGTTTTCTGCACGGCATTGAAGATTTCCAGATCGTCCGAGGAGATACGCTCTCCGATCCCAAATTCGTCACCGGAGATCAGTTGCAACAGTTTGATCTCTGTCTGGCCAATCCCCCGTATTCGATCAAACAATGGGACCGCGCCGCCTTCAGTGCTGATCCTTGGGGACGTTCTGTTTATGGTACTCCACCGCAAAACTGTGCCGACTATGCCTTTTGGCAACATATCATTTGCAGTCTCACGCCAAAGAATGGTCGATGTGCGATTCTGTTTCCACACGGTGTGTTGTTTCGAGATTCAGAACGTAAGATGCGACAGAAACTAGTCGCGAGTGATGTAGTGGAGGCTGTCATTGGGATTGGTAAAGATTTGTTCTATAACTCGACAATGCCTGCAACGGTCGTCATTTGCAGAACGAATAAACCGCGTTTGCGACGGAAGAAGGTTTTGTTTATTGATGCGAAGAATGAAGTTAGCCGCGAGAGAGCACAGAGTTTCTTACTCTCCGAGCATATCTCAAAAATCCGTGATGCTTACGATTGCTTTGTGGACATACCGAACTTTGCATCAGTCGTCACACTGAAGGAAATCCAGCAAAACGAAAGCGACCTGCGATTGCCTCTTTATGTATCTGCAAGACCGTCCCTTTCAGAAGATTCAAATACTGTAGCTAAGTCGAAAAGTATTGAAGAAGCGATCCAATCCTGGCAATCAAGCTCCGTACATCTTCGTGATTCGATGAATGACCTTCTCGTACAGTTGAAAGGGAGCGGCAAGCAATGAATAACTCAAGTGACGAAGTGAACAATAAAGATTGGTTGACAGTACGTTTGGGTGATGTTGTCGTTCATAAACAAGAGCTGGAGAGAGAACCAGCAGCAGCTGGATTTGAACGATTTATTAAAGTCGAACATCTTGACCCCGAGTGTTTACATATTTCTCGTTGGGGAAATATTGAGAACGGAGATTTACCCCCAACATTTTACAAAGTGTTTCGTCAAGGTCAGGTACTATTCCCCACGCGAAATCCCCATTTACGTCGGATCGCCTTTGCAGAGTTCGATGGTATATGTGGAGAGAAGACATTGACTCTAGAGCCAAATGAAAAGATCTACAGTCATTTTCTTCCGTTTGTTTTTCGAACCGATAACTTTTGGGATTACGCCCAGTCGATGGCGATCGGTTCAACAAATCCACATGTAAGATGGAGAGATATCGCTGCGTACAAGTTCCCACTCCCGCCGAAAGATGAGCAGCAGCGGATTGCTGAAATCTTGCGTACAGGCGATATGGCAATTCAATCCTATGAAAAAGTGTTGTCAGATACATTTGCCTTACGAGCTGCTTTGATTGATCAAGTCATCCAGCCTTCAGAGCCGACTGATGATGAATGGAGGAAAACAACAATAGAAGCACTCGTCAAAGACGGAGCAATCGCCCAACCTCAGGATGGAAACCATGGGGAGTCTCATCCCAAAGCGGCAAGCTTCGTGGAAGCTGGCATCCCATTCATAATGGCTAATAATGTACGAAATAGCGCAGTCGATTTGATTGGTTGCAAGTTCATCGAGAAACAACTTGGGGATACTTTACGCATAGGTTTTGCTTACCCTGGGGATGTGCTACTAACACACAAAGGTACCGTTGGGGAAGTTGCCATAGTCCCTGAATTAAAAACTGATTACATCATGTTAACTCCGCAAGTGACATACTATCGAGTGCTAGACGAAGATCAAATTCAAAGAGACTTCCTCTATTATTCGTTACAGTCATGTTTCATCCAACGGACACTAAAACAATGGTCATCCCAATCAACTAGAGCTTACGTAGGTATCAAGGCTCAACGTAAACTACCGATCCGAGTACCGAGGCTGAATACTCAGCGAGAAGCGGTTGCACAGGTTCGATGCGTTGACAAAAAGTGCAAGGCAATACAGTCGAACTTGGAATACTTACAGAGGCTTTCTAAAACGCTTTGTAAGCATTTATTAGGTAGTTACCATGTTCAATGAAGCCAACTCAGTCGAACAGATGGTTTTAGATGCCTGCCTGCAGAACGGCTGGCAGTATATTCCAGGTCCCTCTCTGCTCCGAAATACTTCTGATGTCTTCGTTGATTCATCCCTACGGGCAGCACTCATCAAACTGAATCCTGAAATCGCAGAGCAGCCGGATCGGGCGGATGAAGTCCTCTACAAACTGCGGGCGATTCTGCTGGCGGTGCAAAATGATGGCCTGGTGCGGTCGAATGAAGCTCTGGTCGAATGGCTGCTCGGCAACAAAACGCTCCCCTTTGGTCCGAATGGGGAGCATACCACGGTCCGCCTGATCGATTTTGAACATCCCGAAAACAATGAGCTGATTATCTGCAATCAGTGGACATATAAAGTGGGCCAGCTGGAAAAGCGGTTTGATATCGTCCTGCTGGTCAACGGGCTGCCGCTGGTGATTGGGGAAGCAAAAACGCCGGTTCGGCCTGCGGTGAGCTGGGTGGATGGCGCCAGTCAGATTCACGATGACTACGAACAGAGTGTGCCGGCGATGTTCGTTCCCAATCTGTTCAGCTTTGCGACCGAGGGCAAACTGTTTCGCTATGGTTCCATCCGCATGCCTCTCACCAAATGGGGGCCCTGGCGGGACGAGGAACATCACAGCGAAGGGACCCTGGATGATGTCAGGCAGAGTATTGCCAGTATGCTCCATCCCGAAGTCGTGCTCGATATCCTGCAGAACTTTACGATCTTTGCGACAGACAAGGAGCATCGACGGATCAAGATTATCTGCCGGTATCAGCAGTATGAAGCGACGAACTTAATTGTTGACCGTGTTGTCGAAGGTCGCATCAAAAAAGGTCTGATCTGGCATTTTCAGGGGTCCGGGAAATCACTGTTGATGGTCTTTACCGCTCAGAAATTACGGATGCACCCGCAACTGGGAAATCCCACCGTGTTGATTATCGTCGACCGTATCGACCTGGATACGCAAATCTCAGCCACCTTCAATGCTGCCGACATTCCCAATCTGATCAAAGCAGAGAGTCGTGAAGCCCTGCAGACGATGCTGGCTCAGGATCTCCGCAAAGTGATCATCACCACGATCCACAAGTTTGGTGAGGTTGATGGTGTTTTGAATGATCGCAGTAATATCATCGCCCTGGTCGACGAAGCCCATCGGACGCAGGAAGGCAACCTGGGACGCGCCATGCGCCAGGCACTGCCGAACGCGTTTCTGTTTGGCCTGACCGGGACCCCCATCAACCGGGCCGATAAAAACACGTTTTATGCGTTTGGTGCTGATGAAGACGATCAGGGCTACATGACGCGTTATTCCTTCCAGGATTCGATTCGGGACGGGGCGACCCTGCCTCTACATTTCGAAGCACCCGATGTCAAACTGCACATCGCCCAGACAGCCATCGATGAAGCCTTTAAACAGATCACCGGCGACCTGAGTGAACAGGATCGGGATGACCTGTCCAAGAGGGCGGCAAAAATGGCTGCCCTGGTGAAATCGCCGGAACGAGTGAGGGGGATCTGCGAACATATTTTTCATCACTTTGAATCGAAGATCGACCCCAATGGCTTCAAGGGGATGATTGTCGCCTTCGACCGGGAGTGCTGTGACCTCTACAAAAAAATGATCGACGAAATTACCGGCGATCCGGAACTGTCGGAAGTCGTGATGTCGGTCACGCAGGGAGAGGACGAATATCAGAAATACAAGCGGGACCGCGATGAGGAAGAAAAGCTGCTGGATCGATTTCGCAACCCGAATGACCCACTGAAGCTGCTTATCGTTACGTCCAAACTGTTGACCGGATTTGATGCACCGATCCTGCAGGTACTCTACCTGGATAAGCCAATGAAGGATCACAACCTGCTGCAGGCCATCTGTAGAACAAACCGTGTCCTGAAGGATAAAACCCACGGATTGATTGTGGATTACATTGGGATCTTTGATGACGTCGCCCAGGCATTAACCTTCGACGAGAAAGCGGTGCAGCTGGTCATCTCCAACTTGGACGAGCTCAAAAAGGAATTGCCGGTTCGCTTGCAGGCCTGCTTGAGTTTCTTTCCGGAGGTTGATCGCAGCCTGGAAGGATACGAAGGCTTAATGCTGGCTCAGGATTGTCTCCCGAACAATGAAAAACGGGATGAGTTCGCCGCGGAGTATTCTCTGTTGTCGCGGCTCTGGGAGGCCCTCTCACCCGATGCCTGTTTGAATCCCTACACTGCGGATTATCGCTGGCTGACTCAGGTTTATGAATCGGTGAAACCAGCGAGCGGCAACGGCAAGCTGCTCTGGCATGCTTTAGGTGCGAAAACCATTGAACTGATCCACGAGCATACGCATCTGGATGCCGTCCACGACGACCTCGAGACATTGATCATGGACGCGGATGTGATCGACGCCGTTCAGGATGCCGGGGCCAAAGCCAGGCGGGTGGCGATGCAACTGATCGCCCGACTTCGGAAACACGCTGGCGATCCCAAGTTTGTCGAACTGGGAGAACGCCTGGAAAAACTCAGAGAGCGGCATGAAAAAGGTTTGGACGACAGCAAAGCCTTCCTTAAGAAACTGCTGCAGTTGGCGCGTGAAGTCGTTGAAGCAGAACAGAAAATAGAACCCGCTGATGAACAGGCCAAAGCGAAAGCAGCATTGACGGAACTATTCCAGGAAGTCAAAAACGAAGAAACGCCGATCATCGTGGAACGCATTGTCGACAAGATAGACGAGATCGTAAGAATCGTCCGCTTCGACGGCTGGCAAAGCACTTCCGGTGGCGAGCGAGAAGTCAAAAAGGCACTCCGCAGAGTCCTGCTCGATTTCAAACTACACGGCGACCAGGAACTGTTCGATCGAGCTTATGGGTACATTCGACAGTATTACTAAAAGATACAAGGTTATGAATTCAATTGGTTGCTTTAAATGTGGATTGATTCATGTCTATTAAGAAAGATATCAGAGCTGCGTACGCTGGCCCCAAGAATATTCCTGCGGATGTAGGTAACGCTCTGGCCGCTTTGAATAGTATTCTTTTGATTTCACATTCAGAGTGCAAAACACATTCTGTTTTAGAAGTGACAAATTTTATTCATAAAGATTCGCTCGCAGCAACTGCGGTTTATCTTGTTTCTTGTATTTCACAGTCCATCGAGGCTAATCTTAGCATCCGCCAAGCACTCTTTGATGAGGAATATTTTGAACGTGATCTTCTCAACGATGTCACATCTGTAGTTGGTAATGCTGATGTTGACGATAATTTCAAAACAATGGAACGTAATCCTTGGATGTGGGAAGCAATCAGCCACATGCTGATACATCTATCTGATAATAATCAGGAATATCATCCTATGGGAAAAATCTTAGTCAAGACTAGTGTGAAGCATGATGTACATGACCATGGATTGGATTTAATCGCGATCTATCGGTCAACTGCTATTGGAATATCCGCAGGAGAGTGCAAAGCTTACTTTGACAATCCATCCGAAGGTGTTTCTGATGCATCCAGAAAACTTAGAGAGGTCGACAGCAATAAGAGGGATATCGAGATTCGAGCAGCTGTAGTTCAAATGCGATCCGCTCTACCTGAATCTGAGCAAAGCCAAATTGCCGGTAGTTTTTGGAGAAATGAACGCAGTTATATACCATTTGTTTGTTTCGATGAAACTCACACGAAGAACTGGACTCGAAAACGACCATCAATAGGAAATCTCTCAGTACCCGTTTCGAATAAATGTCTTGTTCCATTTTCAGTTCAAAACGCAAAAGAAGTATTTGATGTCATTTGTGAAGGGATGAGGTTTTATGCAAGTATGGGTTAGGAGTGATTAATGTTTGATCAACATGCCAAGGCTCTCTTTACTGATTTTCCAGAGTTCGAGGGATTGTTCGCGGATGAGTCCGTACGCACATTATCACAAGCGTATTTGGCAGTGCTTGAGTATCGAATCAACAGTTCAATATCAGATCTTGAGGGGCTTGCAAACGTTCAATCTTTTCTCCGTCGTCTTGCGAATACACTGATTTTTCATGTGGTCTTAGATGAAGGACGAGAAGAGAATGCTCGGCAAGCAGCTGCATTTGTTGCGGCTGAGGCAATCGCCCTGATGGCTGACTATCTGGAAATTGCAAGTACAATAGACAAAGAAATATCTGAGAGCCATATCAGATCCTCAGAACGCTATGCCAGACTCGAATCTTCTCTCCTTTATCTCTTAGCAGGGTATGATGCCTGCGCAGCTGGGGTACTTCGTGTCTTCAGAATGATGGATTCAGAAGATGCATCTCTGGTCGATCATGCAGCAGAATATTTTTTTAAGCGAATAGAACAACTATGTCGCATGAGTATGTACCCACCTTTCTCTGATGAATTTGATTATGAATTGTCCAGCTCAAATGCCTTGGAAACAATTGGGCTTGAGGAAGACACACTGTGTCGACTCTATTTGCAATTAGGACAAATAGTGACAGAGTTCAGCTCTTGGTTAATCGGTACCAGGGGACAGTTGGGTAATGTTGTAGCAAGCTTAGAAGAGTTTATTGGTGTTCTGTCAGGAGAAAGTATCGACAATACAATATCTTTATACGGGAATGATTACAGTCGTCTGTATTATGTCGGTGTATTAATTCGCTTAGTCTTTCCTGCGCTAGGGACGAGAGCTTTGGTTCATGTAGTACCTCTTCCATTAGATGAATCCGGAAAATACCAGAATTACCTTCTAAATCGCGCTTTGGGAAATGAAGACTCGATCAGCCGACCAGTCTTGTGGCCATCGGCTTTTGAATATGTAAAACAATCTCTAATCGGTGATGCTCAAAACGCAGTTGTCGCGATGCCTACAGGCAGTGGAAAGTCATTCGTAGGTGAACTTGCTGTGTCACAAGTAGTTCATAGTGGGTGGGTATTGTACTTAGCACCAACTAATGCCCTGACGGAACAGATTCGTGGTGACCTTGGTAAGGGGCTTAAAGAGCTGGGGACAGAGATATTTGCATTTATTGGTGACCAGGAGTATTCGGTTTTTACAGCTGACAGGGTTAATAAGATGCCCGTTAATTCAGTTGCTGTAATGACACCAGAAAAGTGCGCTCTTGCTTTACGTTTATCGCCTGAAGCATTTAACGACTGCCGTCTGGTAGTATTTGATGAATGTCATCTATTAGGAGATACGGGTTCGACACGAGGCCCTTTGGCGGAGTTGGTTTTGACGCAATTGATGATTCGGTCTGATGACGTTAAATTTCTGTTGATGTCGGCCATCATCCAAAATCCGGAAGAGCTTGCCGAATGGCTTAGTGAGGCATCTGGTTTGAAAAGTCAGGCTGTAACTATTCGTTGGAGGCCGACGAGAACACTTCGTGGTGTCTTAGGCGTCGATAATCATTCTGTTCAAGAACAGTCAAAGGAAGCGATTGAGTGGCTTAAGGGACGTGCTGATCGAATCAAGAAAAGAGCGTTTTCCTCAAAATGCGCGTTGGCAGTCAACCTCCAGGGGCCTTGGCAATCTGAGGAATCAATAGACTACTCTGTTTGTCAATTAGAATGCGAAGCACCTTTAAAAGTAAAGCGTATAAAACGCTTGGATGATTGGAAATACTTTTGGGAGGGTGACAGCTGGGTGAATCAGTGTGCTATTAGTATTGCAAGGAAATTTACTGAATCTGATATTCAGACATTGGTATTCACTCCAGCCAATAAGCACTATCCATTCAATAATGGAAAAAAGGTTCAATTTTCTAATTCATTTCTAAGTGAGCTACCATCACGACATTCGATTGTAGAAGTCTGTCGTGTTTTGGCTGAGTATGAATTAGGGACCGAATCTCAAGTATTTTGGCTACTCGATAAAGGGGTTTCTGTACATACTTCTCTGATGCTGGAAACAGAGAAAATTGCTGCAGAATCAATGTTTCGATCTCGAAGTGCTCCGCTGATGTTTGCTACAGGAACACTGGCACAAGGCCTCAATTTACCCGCGATTGCAGTCGTGATTGCGGGATCGCGAATCGGAGATACTCGAGGAGAAGAGGTTGACGAGGTTAATCGTAGGAAATTTTCACAATTATTAAATGCAGCAGGAAGGGCAGGACGCGCTGGTTTTGCAAATCAGGGGGTCGTAGTTGCAGTTCCAGACAAACCAGTAGCCTTTAATAACTTTGAGTCACTTATAAAAGCAAGAGCCCAGGTTGATTACCTACAGCAGCACGATGGTTCGGTACGTGTTGAAAGTGGTTTGGCTCCTTTTTTGGATGCTGTTTGTGCTAATGCATTAAGGACAGATCATGCAAGTGAACTAGAATTGCAGGTTATGTCTTTACTTACTGGGGGAGATGAAAATCAGATTGAGCCAGATGTTGTCTTGAAGAAAACTTATGCAGCTTACCTGCGGCAGAAAAATGGTGAACCTGATGTAAACGAAGAAAACATCGCCCACCTCGAATCAGTCGCCAATGAGTATGTTGAATCTACTGGCGCTCCAGAGTGGTTACCGATAGCAGCTCAAAGAGCTGGGCTTGATTTTTTTCTTATGCACGCTTTATATCAGGCTTGGAATCGTATCCGCCCTGAACTACCTATGGATTTCTCTACATGGGATGTTCAAATATGGAAAGAGGAATTACTTAAGATTATCTCAAATGTGCCACCAGGATTTCTTCATAATTATCTTAAGCCAGAAAAAATTAAGCATATTTCAGAAGAGTTTAATCAGTGTGTAAGTCACTCTGATATAAACAATCTTGATGTTCGTGATCTTGATTGGACTCCATCGGAAACATGGGAAGCTGCCTGGATGTCGGCAGAATTGCCTTTGGGAGCTTGGATGGAAGGGAAGAGTATAGCAGAGATTGCATGTATTATTACAGGTGATACTGTTGATGAAATATCAATTGATCGGACGGGAGGGAAACCGATTCCTAAAGCACTTTCGGTTTGTCAGGATGTCTGGTCTTCGCTCGCATTAATAGCTGGAGGTTTACTCTCAATCGCAGAACAGATTCTCGATGGAGAAGTTCCAATATGTTTGGCAAGTCTTCCGCTGTGCGTGAAATATGGTTGCAATTCACCAGGTGAGCTGGCATGGTTTAGGTTTGGGATACGCTTAAGGCGGGCATCCCATCTATTATCAAGTATCTATCCTCCACCTGATTTCACAAGCGACGATGAACTTAAGCAATGGGTGCGTAGTACTAGAGCAGAGTGGCTAAAAACAGAAGATGACAAGGATGAAGTGGTTGGTGCTATCCGCAACTTTATTACCCAGTCATAAGGCAAATGTACTTCACAATATTTCAATATTCTGTTTGTCATGATTAGTATGACGAGTTTCAGGTGGTGATCATTCTTTTAACAATGCACGGCTTTAGAATTGTTTTAAATTTTTAATCAGCAGGATAAGTTCTTGCTTGATTGAATCGGTCAGATTAACGCTAATTCAGGGCAAAGTGAGCCGGTTTTGAGCCACTAGATAGTCGGATTCTTTCTATTGATCAAAAACGCTTTCTATTTAGTCCTTTGAGCCAGTCTTCAGCTACCTTTTTCCCAGCACGGGGAATTAATGCATTTATAAGCTGCTTTCTTTTGGTTTCAGGACGTGAATGTGTATATGTAGCAGTCATCCCCAAACCATGGCTCGCTCCATTCGTCGCGGAAGTAGAATGCCCCATCAATTCACTGCGGATTAACGGATCCACGTTACCATCCTGCAGGCATGTGGCAAAGAGGTGTCGGAGCGATTTGGGAGCGGTAAGCTGTGGTAGATTAATTTGCTTGGTCAGCTTGATAAATTCCGTTCGTATTCGATCGGTTTTCAACGCACCACTATCGCGCCAGATCGTTCGTGAGAGTTTCATCCATTGACTTCTATTGATGGCCTTGCCGGAGTCAGCCTCTTCCTGAACTACCCGTTGCTGGAGTAATTCTTCAAGTTGCTTTTCAGTTTGGCCATTTAGCTCAGGTGTTGCTGAGGCTGATAAATAACGTCGTTGCAAAAAGACTGGCCCCGTGAGTCGATCACCAACTGTGATTTTCAGAACGTCTCTCAGTTCATCAATCAATGGGATTTCACGTTCATTACGTGTCTTGACCTGCCAGCCTAAATGAGGTTTGTTTCTGACGAAGAGCATTCCTGTTTTCAGATCGAGATCGTCTGGTAACAGCAAGTGCGTGAGTTCTCCTGGCCGGAGCCCCGTCAGCATGAGCGTGAGAAAGATAGGAAACTGCCAGTCATCGCAGGCTTCCAGAAATGCCTTTTCCTGATCGGGACTGAAGATAGAAACAGCTTTGGCATTTTCGATCGGGATGCGGTCCAGGTCGAGACAGGAGAACGGATTTTCGGCATAGGGAGAAAGGTGCCGTCGTTTTATCGCGTAGCCAAACATGCTTCGGCAACATTGCAGGATGTATTTGATGCCTTTGTCGAGCAGGGGGCGTTTCTGCGAATTCTCATGACCATTGGGAGCGACTTTGATCGTACGCAGATAATGCACGAACTCTTCTGCATGTCCGACCTGGAATAGTGATGTTTTCGAAGCAACTCCTTTTTGCGCAATGAAGTTAATCAGATGAGTTGTCGCAGCACGGTAGCGGCGGATGGTCTGTAATGAGGACCGCAATACTTGTTCATGATGGTTGAGCCATCTGGTTTGCAAATCATCGATTTGAACGGGTTCAAAATTGAATACAGAATGAGTGTGAGACTCTAACTGGGAAGTAATACGCGCGGCCATCTGCCGGGCCTGTTCTTTGTCCGGACCAATTTTGGGTCGCAAACGCTTGCCATTTTCGTGGTAGGTGAGGTACCAGATTTTCCCGCGCAGATCGCCGCGGACTTTGCCGATTCGGAACGAAGTCTTCCGATTTTGTTTTGATGATTGCTTCATCAGCAGAACCTTTCAGAGAACCCCCGTGCCACAAAACGCCACAAAAAGTGCCACAAATGGGAAGCTCTGGAGCGGTCCAGAAAAAGCAAATGCCGCTGAGTTATAGGGTTATAACTCAACGGCAATCAAATAAGCGGAGAGAGGGGGACTCTCCGCCTGGGTGGTTTCAAAGCTGATTTTAACGCGGCGAAAATAAACCTAATGGTGCGTAACTAATTGAAAATAAAACAGTTGCTTACTTCGATGGTTTTTTGGTTCTGCAACCACACACTTGATCCGGCTGTCTGGCGTTTGCACCAGTTGTGCACCAGCGGTGCACCAACCGAATTTAAACATTCTGACCACCTTCAGGTAATGTATCTTGTACTGGATTCGATCGACTTTGGCAAGCACTTATTTCCGACGTTACAAGTTGTTCCGTGCGAGTCTTAATCGCCTCCAGCAGGGGACGAATCTTGTCGTAATATTTAGCGATTTCTTGTTTGGGATTCAGGCCGGAATACACGTTAATAATGTCATTCACAGCGTGCGCAGTTAGGTACCGTAATTCTAAAAATGGTACACCAGCTTCTTTCATCTCCTGTGTTATGGAACCGCGGAAGTCATGTGGTTTACCAGGTTGACCTTTTCCAATTACCTGACGCAGTTGTTTTCCTACATAGGCACTGGTAACGCCACCAGCTTTGCTCAAGAACTTACGGAACGCAGCTTTCCGATCCTGGCTGTTAAGAATAGTACCTTTCGGAGCCTTAGCTAATTCATGTTGATACTGTTGTTCTAAATCTGACTTCGAGTCGAATGCATATCTTATTGAGGATTTCCCTTGGTAAATCTTCCGATTCAGGAAAAGTGGACCTTCAACCCGCTCTCCCACCGACATACGAAACAAAGGTATCAGATCTTCAGGAAACGGAAATTGAACATCAACTTTTCCTTTATTAAAGTCTGATCCTCCAAAGCGACTTCCGAAGTATACCTGCTGCTTTTCGAAGTCCACATCACTGACGAGGAGGCCTGCGACATCTTCTACACGGAGGGGCAATACGAAAAGTATGCTCAGTGATTTGAATTGCCAGTCATCCATGGCATTTAGGAGCTCGATCCTTCGCTCAAGTGGAAATACACATTGCCGGAGAGGATCTTTATTAAATGAATGTTCAACAAGGTCGGTCGAAACAGGATTGACAAAATCAGGTGGAAGATTGCGTACGTCTGCTCTACAGGCCCATTTTAAAACCATCCTTAACGTGTCCAGACAATTTTGTATCTGACGTGCGGACATCGGTTTTGTGGGAGCATTTGTGCTACCGTTCCTAGTCACCTTTCGGTTGAATAGAAATTCGACTAAGCCGAGAGCAAAGTCTCTGTTGAGTAAATTTGCAGCGGGCCATTTTTTAAGTGATTGAGCTAATTCCGCATAATCCAGGGCAGGTGCAAGCCGATTCATATAGCTTCTGGTAGTTTTTTTCCCCCGGGTTTTGCGTTTTTCGCTCAAGAATCTATCACAAAGTTGGCGCAGAGTCAGGTTCGGAATTCTTCTGGTTTTTAATATCTGCTTTCGGGCGTCACTCGGGGGAACAAATGTGCCAGAGTCAAGCCTATGCAGTAATTCTCTCAGCTTAGATTTGGCTTCCTGTAGATCTGTTCCTAGTGTTTCTCCAAACGGTCTTCTTTCAAAACGGCCACGCGCCAGATATTTCCCATCTCTTTCGTAGATGTGGACGTTGACACCAACACTCGTTTCATGGGTATGATCTCCCATCAGTTCTGAACGAACCATCTCGCGAGATTTAAAGGGTGACTTTCGGACGGTCTTTAAAGAATCATCAGGAGCAGCATCCTGACGTTCTTTTTCCCGATCAGGCTGATTAGAATTTATCTGCACATCTGTGGACATCAGAAAACACCGGATAGTTAGAAGAAAAAATAAGATCCGGCAGAAATATTCCAAGATGGACGGACAATATCGAGGTAAGCGTTTTAGAATTCGTTTACCTCAATTGGGGAGTCATTGATTAGATTATATTTATTTGCACCTTTGTATACATCATGGCATGCTGTTGAAGGAGGCTCAGAATGTCGCAGGACTCAAAGATTCAAGAAAAGAACCATACCGCTTGGGACGAGCTGAAGAGGCGATATCCAGATCGATTATGCCTGGATAAAGATGTAATTTATGCCTTGCCAGTTGATTTTATACATGCCCTGAATAAACATCTTCCCGGTCTGTGGAGTAAACAAGAACTTCAGTTTGAGTATGATCTGAATGAGATCGCAGGGATGGGGCTCTTTTTAAAACAGCCTTTTTGGTATCCCCTGCTAAAAGAATATTTTCCTCCTTATAATGACGGTACCCGCCATTTCCAGGCTGAGCATACTAGAATCAGTCATGATCTTCGTTTAACGATTGAAGATTGCATGAGAAGCAATGGTTGCTCTGAGCTCATGATCAAAAACTATTTCAAGGAGGAAGAGAAGTATAAGTTACAGGCCCAGGAACGCCAAATTGGATATGCTGGCTGGTTGGTGACTGATTCTGGGTTTCAGCTTTCCAACACAGTGTTTCTGGGGGAGTGGTGGGGAATGATTCAACAAAGGGGGGAGTTCCCTAGTGTGCCTCCTATGAAGATGCTGAGAGACACTACCCCGCTGCCCAAAAGTCAGAGACCCTTTTATGCAGGTTATACTCAGTTTTATTACGATTGGAGTCTGGAAAGACTGGCGACACCACATCTTCCGGTTCCGATGCATTCGAATCCAGTCGGGGCTTCCCAATACAGCGAGAAAGTCGATGGAGCAGCAGGACTGACACTGTTTATTCCCTGGTATTTACTTGCTGATCAGGATCTGAAATTACATGACATCGCAAATCATCATTTGATGTATGGTCATAAAAAACATCTTCAGGGTTGGTTCGGCAAAGATAATCCGGGAGAAGATAAACCAGGGTGGGGATACAACAGATTTTCGACCATGCTGAAAATGTTTGTTTTCCTGGAATGTGGTTTGTATGCCAGATATAGAGAGCGATTGAACCGAAAGGTAAGAAATATCGATGAAGCGTTTACAGAATTCCTAGAGGGTGCTGAGCTCGATCCATTAGAGTTGGATAAAAATTTTCAGAGTACCCGAAAAACCAGACAAGAATTACAACGTCGATTGAAAAAATGTCGGGAAGCAGTGGGAACATGAAGTCAATAAACAGTCACCAAGTACTAAGAATCTGAGAATTTATCGTCCCATTTAATCGGCTTGGAAAAGCAATAGATAAGCATTTTCCATCCTATTTATTATGACACGTTTTTGGCCAAAATTTAGGTCTACAGTGCTACTGATAAGGATAAGGCGATCAAGACAGAGACGATGGGGAAAAAGATGACTGCCACCAGGTGAGAAATAGCGAAAATATGCTTCATTCAGCTAAATATTACCAGTTTTCCGTGTTGGGTCCACGATGCGCCTCTTGATTCCGCTGTTTTGCGAGGCGGAATTTGAATTTAAGGCAACAGAGTGACTACTTCGTTCCAGTTGAATCCGTACAAGGCAGGTTCTGAAGCTCTGATCGAGCGTCAAATACTCGTACCGTGATAAAAACTGTCAACCAGGCCACTAATAATCCCAGGAACAATGACCAAGTAACGAGCACATTATAGAGACTGTGCAAGATCATCGAAGAGATCACCGAAACTAGAATCAAAAACGTACATTCAAAGATATCTTCTGGTGGTTTATGAGTATTATCATCTGGATTTTCTATTAGATGATAAAAACAGGCAGCAGAAATAATCGTCCAGCAGCCATGAAGCGTCGCTACTGAGAAGAAACGAATCAAATAGATCGAGAGCGACATTGCCTGGGGCTGATATACCTGGGAATGGTACAGCACTCCCTCCACAACACCGAATCCGAGCCCTGACATGGCTCCTACAAACAAGCATCTCTGCTTCCAGTCCCCCACGGTATGTTTCGCCACGTATAATACTGGAATGAGTTTCAACACTTCTTCGCATAAAGCGACACTTGAGAACATTGCAACTAAATGGTAAAAGAAAGGTAGGCTCGCTCCCATATCTTCAGGAGAGATTTGGTTATAGCCATTTCCGATTAACCAGGTCAGACACATAAAAAGTTTGAAACGCCCCCCGCCGGACTGCATGACCTCCGTAAAAGGAGTTCCTGCATACTTGGAAGCCATTTCTTGGAAGAAAAAAAGCAACGGTATTGCAATGATGAATGTAAAGACGAATACACTGATACCGATCCCATAATCATTTTCTTGGGGTTGAATCAAAACAGAGAAGAGAATGCCACCGATGATTGTCGCAATGATAGCAAGGAACCAGGGACTACCGGGAGTCGAACCAAAGTCTGGCAGAAAAAACGGAACCATTATCAGTAGGTATAAGATCCAGCCCGATTTCACGTATTTTTTTAGGTCCTGGAGATTCTGGAGATAGGGTTCAAATGCGACATCAGCGCCGTAGGCAATATTGGGATAAGGTTCAGATGAGGTGATAGGTTGCCCCTCTGTATTTTCTGAGATTGGTCTCCTTTCTCTACCTGGTTGAAGAGTTAACTCTTCTGGTGCAGATCTCACCTGAAAACGATCATCGGTGGTGTTGATCGGGGGAGGTGGTGGAAGTCGTGATACGGCAACAGAAATAGCGTCTGCGAACACTTCCTTCCAATCTCTAAGTGGTCTCCACTCCTCTCCGCCAACCGGACAGGCAAGGTTATCCGGAAAGAGCTCGCGTGTCCTGATTCGTTCGCGTACGATATCAACGTCATACGGACCGTCTGGCCTCTCACCGTTCGAGATCCACCATTTTGGTTTGACTATTCGATCTGGCATCGCTGGTGTTCCGCTAAAAAAAAATAAATCACATCTGCAATTTAGACTTTTTGATAGAATTCCTGTAACTGAATCAGGAATGGCTGTTTCTCCAGTTATAAGTGAGCACTCCGATGATGATCAGAATGAACACAATTCGGCCTCCCGATTCACCGAAAATACTTTGTAGTAACGAAACAATCAGAGTAGGAAGATTATTTCTCTTGGTTTCAGTCTTTTTCTTTGAGTCTTCAGGAGCTGGATTGGGCTGTGAGTTTTCTTGCTTCACGGGAGCAGACGAGAGAGAGTTGTTTGTCGGTGTGATCCCATAGTTATAAATAGAGTAATCTCGTTTCAGCGGGCTTTTACCTTTTGCGGTTGAAGATTTCTGATCAATCTGCCGCTGCATTTCGTCTGTGATCCCCTTGAAAAAGGTCAACATCGATGTGGGGCCGTTATCCAGGGGTTGATTGTTGAAGTGTGTAATGATCCAGCTGTCAATTTTCCATTCCCCCTTAACTTCTAATAAATGAAAATATCCATTCAGGGTGAAAGCACCACCATTTTCATCCGGCATAGTAGATCGGTAACCAACTAAATACCCCCCGACATCGGGAGCAGCTTCAGCTTCGTCAGTCAGTTGAAAGTATTCAATCTCATTTTCGTCTTCCTGTGATTCTGGAAGCTGCTTGGTAAGAGTTTCGAGAAGTTCAAACTGCCGAAGAATCGGAGTCATGTTAAGTGTGGTATATTGTTTTGCTTCATGGGGAGAATCAGCGGCTAGAAACTCACTACAGACATCCCGTGGACTAGTTGGAAGAAATGCAACGGCAAGTCCAACCAGCTGAAGCAGGGCCAACGGAGATCCGGCTAGACAAGGGACTAACCAGCTACCAGGGCTCTTGTTGGTCTCCGTAATCGAATCAAACTGTTCCTGCTGTTTTTCAAGGAGCAAATACCAAAACGCGAACGCAAATCCCCCCAGCAGCAAGATTGAGACAATCAAGGAGCTTAAAACGAACTGATCAAATAAGATGTCCGCAACGAGCCAGCCGCATCCCAATCCGACAGGTGCCCAGACTGATATTTTCTGTTCCAGTCTTTTGCTGTTAAGAGCGGTTAGAATCCCCAGCCACAGAGGGCTGAAAAGCAATCCCAGGTACCAGAGATGAGTCGGGTTCCAGGGAACATTTCCCGGTTTTTGTGACGGTAACGGAGGGGGAAGCGGGATGTGTTCAGAACGATCTATAGTTTCAGCAAATACGTCCCATTCTGTGAGAGGTTTCCACTTACTGCCTCCAACGGGACATGCCAGTTGATCGTGACGTAGGTTGGACTGAGCCACCCGAGCAAGAATTTCATTAACAGAGAACGGACCCTCATGCTGATCGCCATTCGCCAGCCACCATTTGGAATCTACCCGTGGGAACTCCATATCACTCACTCCCATCAAAGGACTTCTCATTTCTATTCAGGAAATGAGAAACTGTGGATCGCGAGTGTCGATAACGCTGGTGAGCAAAAAATAAGGACGCTGGACCAGGCCCGCTCCTCAGACCCCGACCAAGGGGCGTACAGAACAGTACCTGGCCAACGCCCCGTACGGGGCGCGGCTCAAGCACTGCTTCTGTACATACAAGAGCTTTGTGAGCTCAGGTTGGTCGTTTCTGAGGAAGCAGTTCTTGACGCTCGCGCGTCAATCAAGTTGTATTGTTTTTGTGGTCAATCTAAGCCACGATTATTGTATCTAATACTCCTTAAAGATAATTTGGGGCATTGATTGTTATTTCATCATTACAGATTTCGCTCTATATATGCCCACCAGTGAGTTGATATCCCGGTTGTTCCAAAGACCATTTCCCTGAATCTTCTTTCAGAACAGCCAATTCAAACTTTCTGCAGGCTTAATAGACTTTTTCTGATCGTTGTTTACATTTAGGCTACCGTGTCAATTTCATAAGAGTTTCAAGTGCAATTTCCACCTCTTTATCAGTTGGGGCAGCTGGAATTGCAATAAAGTAGTCATCATCTAATCGCATATAGTCTTTTAGAGGCTTCCCGGTTTCCGGAGAAAGATCAAGATAAAAATTACTACTCTCAAAATCTCGATCCCATAATACTTGCTCTTCTAAGATATCTAAGTTTATTTTCCACTCATTATAGTCATGATTATTAGTATCAGGTAGATCTTCGAATCCAGCTTCCGCACAGGCAGCTAGGATGAGCGATCTCCAACTACTAATCTCAGCTATTTCTGGTTTATCATTGAAATTTGACTCATCTAATTCAATAATAATATTGACCCTGATATTCGCATAGATTGCACCAACAGTTCCCTCATTTATAGCATTCAAAGAGGGGTAATTATCAGTTTCAGTCAGCAGGTATCTTGCAACTTCAGCTAGAAGAGCGATTCTCTGGTTACAGGCCAAATGATCAAAAACACGGACGTCGTATTCCCATTGTTCTGCATATTGTAGATGCTCTTTTCTGAGCATGTCACACATTTGGGCAAGTGATTCACGTATCAATTTAGCCTCAGCGCATTTTAGCGTTCGAACTCCAGTTTGTGTTCTCCACATTTGTTTTTCTAGAATATTTATTCATGAGTAATCAGGGTTGATAAATCCATGTCACGGGCACTAAATAGAAACAAACGACAGAGGAATTCGAGTCCCTAAAGGATGATACTTAGAACTCTTGATGCCAGTTACAAAAAATACAAAGGGTGAAATAGATAACCCCTTCCTCTCTAACGAAATCCGCAAATCGCGAAAGGAAGGGGTATCGTGCGCCAGCTTTAGTGCCTACTATAGAGGATAATGCCTGCTACAGAACCGATGAGTTTTAATATATAGAAATGTACATGCGTGTCAAGGATTTTGAGGTTTTGAAATTGATTTTTCTTATTTTGATTGAAAACTTGAAATCCTTCTTCTTCAGCAATACAAACATCCACAGTATCACGCGGCGGACTACATGGATGAACCAATTCTGCTCGGAAAAAGACACTGTCATGTCAACCTCCGCGCTACCGGATTAATTCGGTCATCCGTGATCTTCAACACATCCCGGTAAGGCTCTGATAACTCTTATTTGATCTACTGATCTTTCTTGAACACCAAACTTCGCACATAGCTCAGTACGATATCACCTCACTACTCGTTATGCCCCAAATATCTCAGTCAGGGGGGGCAGCAGTCGTCTCGACCTGAGAAAACATGGAACTAGACTGACCAACTAAAGATTTTTTGTTTTATCTGCAATAACCAGTCGTTGCAGAATCAACTTCCCAATGGCCTTAGGATCGCGGTCACCGATCCAAAAATAGCCGTCATTATCAAAAAGACCAAAGATCGTAGTGTCGTCAAAATGCAAGGGCATTACAGAGGAGTTGGGTGTCTGTTTGCCACATTCGAAGCATGCACCACTATTGTTTGAGCTTGTTTTCTAACCCATGAATGTCTGTCCAGAATTGATTAAAGTCAGCAATACATGCTTCCCACTGAACATCTTGTATAACTATTGCTATCATAATAAATGTTGAAGGAACTCGTAGGCCAGAACGCTTCATTAATTGGTTACTGAAATAATGCAGTTTTTTATCGTTTTATTGTGGCTTCAATAATTGCATTTGAGAAATCATCCGATGCGAGTGGGACTTGTGCATATATAAGACTAGATTCGCCTTCAAGTTTTGCGAGAAGGTGTCCTTTGCCGAGTAGTTTCTCAGCACCTTTCACTCCGAGAGCAATCTCGGACGTGCCATCGCTGTCAACGCGGAGTATGAGGCGGTTCCCGAGATTGGCTCTGAGCTGCATGGGCATCACGTTAGCATCGGGACGTTGGGCGGCAAAGATGAGGTAGATGCCTGCGGCACGGGCTTTGACTCCTAGACGCTGGACCGTCGTTGAAACTGCGTCCTTATATTCTTCGACCATCATCCATTCGGCGAATTCGTCGTGGATAAGCCAAATGGTAGGCATCCGATCAGAAGCGTCGACTTTGGCGTTGTAAGACGTGATATTGTTGGCGCGGGCGTTTTTGAATCTCAGATAGCGAGAATCCATTTCGACTACGAGCTTTTGTAGCCGGGTAATTGCTTCTTGGTCGTTGACAATCACGCCGCCACCGAGGTGTGGTAAGTCCTCAAATTGGAAGTAATCGACGCCTTGCTTCGGATCAATCAGCACTATCTCGGCTTGTTGCGGCGTGTTTGTCGCAGCAATGCCCAGCAATATGTTCTGCATCAAAACCGACTTACCACTACCGGTTGATCCAGCAATAAGCGTGTGCGGCGCGTGCTTTTGACTTGGGTCAAGGAATAAGATTGAACCATCGTTCTCCTGTACTGCAATGGCGATATTCTGATTACCATCGCACTTTACATGAGTCCATTGCTTCCAAATCGTAGCAAGGTCGACAACTTCTCTCTGGGGACGTGCGATTGCGATTGAAACAATTCCTGGCTCAGGCTGGATTGAAATGATATTCAGTCCGTGCGTGGTCATAAATTCTGACTGACGCTTGGCAACCTGATCGATTGTTAAGTGAGAACTACCCTCAAACTTTAAGAGCGCAGCATTCGGCGTCATCGCTTCAGACTTCAGTTTGGCTTGCAAATTGAACTGTTGAAGCCCCGTCTTCATTTGTTTTACAGTTTGGTTCAGCCACTCTGTATCTGCTTCGGTAACTTGACGTTCCTCAACGTGACGATTGACGACTAACTCTAGGCTACTAAAAGCCCATATTGTCCCATCAGAACTATCTATTGGATCAACAATAGTTTCAGCGATCCCGTTGTCAGTCACTTCCAAGGAGCTGTTGTTTTCTAGAGTTTCATTGGTCCGAACTGGCATTTCGATTTTATCAGGTGCGTTTTTTGGTGTATGGGCACTGATGTCGCCTGCACTAGACCGCCGCGAAATGGTATCCACCTTACGTTTGACGGATGTCGGCGGAAGGAATTTGTGGTCATCGTCTGATGGTGGAAAATCAAATTCACGATTGCGCACATCTGTCGGATTATCATCGTTCCAATACGTGAGAATTAAATCACGAAGCTCTTTGCGGGCGAATACCTCCTGATAGCAATTCTCAACCTGCTCCAATGGGAATGAGTTTGTATCAGAGAAATCTGAAGAATGGACGAAGATGTGCGAGTATCCTCGTAACATGATCTTGCATTCACCGGCGCGTATTGCGTGCCTCCACACACTGACTTGTGGAGATTGTCCTGCGGAAAACTGAACGCCATCAAGAACCAAATCAGAAAGTCTTGCAAGCCACAGTTCACGATCCAGACGGTTGGGGTTACCGAATAACGCTTCGTAGATTCGTCGCACAGTGTCACGTAATTGCTTTTGACTCTCTTTTTTCTTCGAGGCCAGACTAGAATCGTTGATGAATTTGGCTTCAGAAACCACGATTGAAATTAGCAAACCATCATCAGATTCTTCTGGGCTGACTATCATGAGGTCGGCAATTTGTTCCTCGCGTTGACCAAGCCATTCGGCATAGTCATCAAGGAAATACCATCCGAAGTAGCGTTCTCCCGTAAACTCATGACGAATCAAATATCGACTCAAGACGACTCCGATCAACTCGTTAGCACTTCGGCCTCGCTTTGCTGCTCGAAGAGCGAGATCGCCTGAGATCGCATTAGCATCGTCAATCAGCTTCTCAGCTAGTTTGTCGTAATCTTCGTCACTCAAGTCTAAAAGCAACTGGCGAAGACGGCTCTTGAGCATCGTCTTGAGCAAGCCAGAACTAGCCTTGGACGAAATCACAAGGTTACGGCCCTGGGTTGCGGATTGCTTGTATCGGATGATGCGGACGCTTTGGTTTTGCAACTGTCGCCGATCAAGTAGTTCATCGTAATTTACAACCCAGTTTGCAAGGTTATGTGTTTCTTCAAAGATTTGAGCAGTCTGACTGTTGCTGAAGTCAAGTTGCCTGACAGGTAACAGACGAGCGTCTGGATTTCCGTCCCAGTCCCCTTTCTTGAAAGTGGTCACTGCGGTAAGAAACGCCCAAGTTTCTTTGCTTTGCACCGGACAACACAAGTAGACAATGGATTTCAAATCGTCTTTCGCTGCTGGACGACGACGTGACCAACGTGGTGGAATGAGTTCATCGAGCGGAACAGGGCTATACGCTTCAAGACACCAGTCAAGCTCGGCATGGCGAGCAATCACATCTTGTGAGAACGATACATCATAAGGGCAGCCATCTTTCGGATCGGGCGGGGCTGCCTGATCGACGAGAATACCAATCCTCAGCCTGGCCAGAAAATCTTGCGTAGCTTCACTGGGGCTGTAAGAATCAACGTCCTCGTCCGCTGACTCGATTATCTCTTGATACAGGTGTCGTAGTCTCTTGGATTCAGTATGACGCAGAATTATCTGGCAGTGAACCTCTTCGTCATCTTCATGCAAAGTACCTATTTTGTTTACGACGGCTTGTGGCAGCTTTGATGAGTCGCTGTTGAAGAGAACGAGTGACAAGTTCGCCCGCTCATGCGGATGCAGCTTGACGTACTGATTAAGCAGTTCTATGACTCGTGCTGCGGCAGGCGCTGGATTCTCATTCGTCGCCGCAATCCGTTTCTTCTGCTGAACCGGAGGTTCGTGTAAGCTATAGTCGCCTACCGTATCAGTAACCGAAAGCAAGTGCGCTTCATTTTCTATCCATCCGATTACAACCTCCGGATAAAAGGGGTGTTCCAATTCGCGGATCAGTTCCTTGAAGTAAAGACGTTGGTCACCGAACTCAACTTGTTTTTCCGTCAACAATCGTTGGATGATTTCTCCAACGAGCTGAGCCTTTCGAGCAATCGCAGCCATCCGCAGTGGATGCCACGGAGCGACAACGACTGTCGCAACGTCGGTATCAATCGCAACGGAACCAATTTCCAATAATGGCCGTAGAAGTAGTTGGCGATTGCTGTCCCCTTTTGCGTCGGTGTAGATCGATGTCAGCAGTGACGCGTACGATCGAAGCTGCTTTATGAGTGCCTCACCCGTGACTCCCAACTCGGTAAAGCCCTGTATTGCCTTGACGTAGTCGTCGACAAACAGGTCAAACTTCTGTTCCAAGTCTGCTGCGACTGCGTCAGAAACTAAGCCGTTGGATTTCACCGTCGCTAAATTGTCGCGCCAACAAATTTGAAGATCATCTTTTTTATTGTACGCTGCGACGAACGAGCCTTTGTTTCGGTCGTAAGAAGGTCGAAAAGTACGCACATCGGATAAGCTGACCGCCTGATAGATTCCCTTCGAGCTGATCGGATCGAGACCAGTTTGACATCGAACGAGCGGGTGCTTCACCAACCGCTTCCAGTCAGCCACAAATTCACTGCTGACCGAACTTGGATCATAAAACCATACGAGCTGAGTAGATGACTTATCGGTTGCACCTTCGGACGTCTCGGTTTCGACCTCCAGAAAGAACTTGAGTTGCAATGCCTTTTTGGCTTGTGACGTGTTTAGTTTGATCTTCTTGTTGTCTCGCCACTCTTTAATCAGGTCCGGGAATTCAAATAACTTGCTAACATCCCATTTCACCTTGCTGCCCAGTAGCGACTTCAGTCCTGCGTATCGGGTTGCAAAGTATTCACCAGCTTGAATGTTCAGGCCTCGCAAGTCTCGTTTGTTCGCGCTGTCACAGCGAATCAAAAGTGTACGCTTCTTAGCTTCCGACGCTTGGTTGAATAGGGATTCGATACCTGCAGCCAAACCAGCCACGAAATCAGTGCATTCTCTCGCTTGACCGTAAATGAACTTGTCCCAAGCGGATCGGAGTTTACGCTCGTCCTTGATCTCGTTTCGGTGTGATTCGTAGAAAGCCTGGTCTTCCTCGTTTGATTCCCCAAGTTTCTTGCGTTTAGCAAGTAGATCGAGGTAATCGTTGTCTTCTTCACTCAGTAAATCGGGGCTGAGTTCATCATAGAATTGCTTAGTCTCCTCACCCAAATTCAACTTCACTCGACGAAGTCCATCGAACAGGGGCCGAACGTCCTCCCATTCACAGTTTGCTAACGCAGCAGATTCTTGATTCCAGCCGCTTGGAGCTGCGATAAATCGTTCGATGATCGGGTGCAAGTGTTCGCCGATGTCATCCCGCACCTTTTCAAACGACTTTGCCAAATCCTCTTCGTTAAGTAAGAGTTGCGAAGGAGTCTGCTTTTCCAAGAAGCAGGCATTCTTGCGATACACTCGTGTAAATTCTCGATTCCATGCCGACTTGTGAGTTCGAGTGGTTTCGCTAATTTTGTCAAAGAAGGTGGAATCTTTTGGAAAGCGCAGAGCTGGTAAGGCTTGCCCTAAAGCCGTTCCGATTGGTAGCCCCTCGGTATTGATTAGTTGCCGGGTGCGCACGATGAATTCCGCAAGCCGCTCCAACGCGACGACGCGCAATTCAAATAATCCGGTGATTGCTTTTTCCCACCATTGCTTGTGATCATCAGAGATCGCCAACCCAGCACTCGCGGCAGCGATCCAAAGATCAGGGCTTGATTTCAATTCATCGGCACCGATCCGGACTAACTCCTTTAGCGATTGGTCCTCGTCGTCACCGGTACTGGCGACCAGTAGAATCGGCTGACAGCATTTGTAATTTCGGAAGTATGTTGCTGGGTCGGTCGTCAATACTTCGTTAGGGAGATCAGTCTCTCCGACAAAGTCTTTGTTGATTTTAAGCTCAACAATGTGTTTCAAAACATTGTGATTCAATACTGCTGTCGCAATCTCAATTGTCTGATGAGCCGAAAGGTGGTCGATCATCAAACGAGCAGTGCCTTCGTCATTCACATATTCGATTGTTGAGTCAAGGTGTCGAGTGAAAACATCCCCTATCAATTCGGCAGGTGTCATCGGCTCGCCTCCGCATAAGGATTAAGAACGTAAGCACAGGCATCTGATAGTCGCTTGACCATTCCGAGGCTACTAAGTCGCTGTTCCAATCGGATTGCGTTCGCTTGAAACACCTTCTTGTCGAAGTCGGTATCTTCCATCACACTTTCTGCTTCACGTTCGCCAATCACGATTCCGTACCGGTCAAATAGCAACCGCAAGAACGCTTTGAATTCCAGACGATCTTGCACGTTCGCCAAAATTAGAGCCTTGAGAAACGCATCGTTCGGTGCATATCGGAGTTTATTAGTGCCGCGTTTGGAAACGAGTCCGACTGATCTTCCATACGAACGATGAACGTTCCCTGCGTTCTGACGATGCTTGTTCATTGCCCTCTGACGAAGACTTTTGATTAGCGAATCTGGGTCTGGCGGGCCAGCGTAATCGCTGTCATCACGGGGCCAAGCGACTTCGTGGTTTAGCAATTCCTTGCACCTGGGGTACGCATCAGTAGTCATTGTGGCGTTCTGCCACTGATCCGATTTTGGGATTACATCAATAAACGCAGTAATCGCACGTTCCGAAAGCTGACTGTTGGCCTGGAAGCTCTGAATTGACAGCTCTCGCACAAGTGTTTTGCGGGGAGCGACGATTTCACAGACCATGATGGGGCGATCAGTTCCTGTAACCTCATGTGCAACGGTCAGCTGATACAACATTATGTGAAGTGCTGACAGCAACGTGATATGTGGGTAGGCATCGAAACGTGGTAACTTCAGATCAAACACATGCAATATATCTTCGCCCAGAAGATCGAATGCAGAGTGCGCCTTGTATGGCAGAAAACTCCTTCCTTTTGGATCAGTATAATCGTGCTTGCCATGCTGGAGTTGTGCGACTAAGGCATTCCAAGGATTCTTACTTGTGACTACGCCGGCAAGGTGTGGCTTCAGTTGATCGGCTGACGTCGATCTGCAGAGCATCAGGTAGAGCAATTCACCAGTACGGCCAAAATTGATGTACTCACGAGATGGGGTTCCCTTGTTTGTGACTCGGACATCTTCGTAAAGGCATTCTTCACCAAATGGAAAGAGAAATCTCGAGGACCACCGCCGATTTGATTCACTTTCGACGGTCGCCGAACGGAGCATCGCGATCAGTTTCGTAAACTCCTCAAAACTTGTAAATCGCTTTGCGATGTAACTAAAGTCACGTTCGACGATCCCGCGAGCATTCTCCTTCATCCATGTTTCCCACTCTCGCCAAGCGCGACTGTCATCCGGAAATTTGTCAAGGATGTAGGGCATGATCTGATTGTTGTACAGGATGTTCCGCAGCATCATTCTCCGATACGGCTGGAATACTAACGGATAGAACTTGCCTTTCTCATCCAGCAGTTGACCATTGCGATTAGTTGATTCAGCAATGCCAAGCAACTCAAGGAAGATCAACCAAGGCGTCTGGTTGTCCAAGATTCGGTGACCCCAAATCGTCAGTCAATGCGCATCGGCATTCTGCAGGTAAGCGGTGAGGAGGCGAGCTGCGTCGTAGAGATACCTAATAACAAACAGGCAGCAGCACTGACAAACAAAATGGAACGCCTATTTGAAGAGAATCCCAGTTTAGCAGTCGCTGTAGCGTCGCAAGTCATATTGACACATCTACCCTCAGTTCTAGGGGTTAAGAGTTAGACATGCCATTCAAAGTGACAGCCCGGACGATTCTGCAACTCGGGGGTGAGCTAATCAGCTCCGATGGGATTGCGTTTTACGAGTTGATCAAAAACGCTTTCGATGCTGGCTCCAAGAGAGTTCTTGTCGATGTTGTTAGTCGCCTCCCAGTTGAGACTGTTGAATCGATTTTGGATCAAATCTCCAATGTTGGAGAAACAGATTCGCCTGACGTCCAACGCCGCGATAAAGGACGTGACGTCGCTGCTGAGACATTGACGCGGACGAAGAACCTGATCCGCGAGAATGCGGAACCGACAGCTAAAGGCATCGTGGAATGGCTTGGTGATGTCGAAGCCACCTGCGATCTGGATGAACTTGCATCGCTATTGCTGGACGCGAACTCGATTAGTTTCACCGATTTCGGCCACGGCATGTCACTTGAAGATCTAGATACCAATTATCTGACCGTTGGAACCCCGCATCGAAAACTCGAACGACTCAATTCAAACAAGACAATTCTCGGAGAAAAGGGAATTGGTCGTCTGTCGACAATGCGGTTGGGAAAACACCTCTGGGTGCGTACCGCTTCTGAAGCAGACCAGTATTGGAATGTGCTTGAAATTAATTGGGATGACTTTGGTGATGAACTTGGACAGCTAATCGAAGATGTTGATGTTGAACCTAAAAAAGGAGAAAAAATCGGTGCTGGGGAAAAACGGGGGACGATGATCTGGATTTCGCGCCTACACGAAAACTGGTCCTACTCCAAGTTGGCCGAAATCGCCAATGATGATATCGCGAGGCTCCTCGATCCCTTCATAAGTAGCCGACGAATCTCTGTAACACTAAAGTTCAACGGGCAACGAGTGCCTGTTCCCCGAATGAACGAGATATTAACGGAGAGATCTCACGGGATCCTTGAGACTCAGTTTGAGTTAGTGGAGCGCAAGAACGGCACAAAGGATGTCAGGTTCAGTGGACACATCGACTACCTCGTATCGAGTGCAACTGGGGAGAAACTACGCGATCGCCGTGCCACGTTCGACTACTGCTATGATGATTTGTGTGGTCTGTTCAGCGACCTTCAAGCACTGTGTGAAGTTACCGACGAGCAAGAGTTAACCGACTTGCTCCTCACCACGACAGGAATTGTTACTCAAGACCCAAATTCCATCTCAGATGAGCAAGTCGCTGCACTATTTGATTCTCAAGACCAGTTCAAAGCAATTTCTCAGGAGATTAGTAATGTTTTCGCTGACTTCAACCGACGGCGGAGTGACCTGAACGCTATCATTGAAGGAATCAAACTATTTCCGCGAGTAAAGGTCGAAACATTCGCATCGAAAGAAGCATTGGAAGGTGTGGATGGCCTAAGCGTGGTGTTCTTGGACTACGATCTCAAGAGGGGCAAGAAAGAATCACAGGAAGTTGCACGTGATATCTACAAATCACACCGCGCATTTATTGTTCTCATGTCAGATAAGCCAGATGTGGAACAAGATGAAGAAAATTTCCGGCGGGAGACGAAGCTTCTGCGAGGATTTTTCAGGTACTTGCCCAAGCACAGACTTATCGATGCTGAGACTGTCTATCGCACATTGCTTTTTGTTCCTGACAATTCAGACGTGTGCCATACTATTCACGAACTTGTTGATGCATTAGAAACTACTCTTGGCGGTAATATAAAGGAGTTGGAGCTGAGTGAGATAAAGGAAGAATTGGTACAAGGGCAGGCCGTTCGACGATTCATGAATGTTCTTCGCACTTTGCCATTACAGGACTACGCAATTCTTTGTGAATTAACATTGGTGGATGAGGGACATCCACTTGGCGATTACATTCGACGGCTCTTTGGTGCTTACCTTGTTGATCAAGTGTTTACCACAGTCGCTGTTGCTGGAAGCCTGAAAAGATTGGATCAGTTGAGATTTACCGAGTTTCTTCCAGTTGCCTCGAATCCGTCAGACTCATTGAGGGAATTATATGCTGCATCACTGGTGGAGCCTATTACAAATGCTTGGGGATCACATCCGTGGGAAAAAGAAAGCGCTCCCGGAGATGTTGATGAATGACTCCGATTCACAGGATGGATACGAAAATGTCCTTCAAACACTTAGAATGGAAGCCATCGATGATCGCGATCTCCCTTTCGTTCAGTTGGGTGACCTTTTCTTTCACAGCACAGACAGCATCGCTTTCGCAGTTGTGAATGCGTCTTGTGACCTACAATTCGTTCCTGAACATGTATGGAAAGCACGGAAGGTAAAAGAGCGGGACGCACGCACACGAGACAGGCTAGATTCAATTCTGCTTGTGCCGGGTTCGTTTCGCGAACCGACTCAATCGCCAAGAAGCCAGCTTACCACTGGACTACTGCGGATCGACTCTGAATGGAAAGCAGTTGATTGGTTCCCCAATCAGATGATTTCTATCCCCCATGGTGCCATTCGACGCGTACTTCAAGATCGCGGATACCGGCACGAATCCCGCCTTCAAATGTCCAGAGCTATTGAATTGCAACAGGCGTGTTTCGCACAGCACAGCCGGGTTGGGTTAGAAGTGCAGCCGCCTTTGCATCGTGAAGTGGCAATCAAGCTGTTTGCAAATATCAACGGCGACTTGTTTCCGATCGGAGAAGATTCCAAAATTGAAGCTATCGCATTTCATTCACGCCAGAGCCGTGTTGCGGTAATCAAGTATGATTCCCTATCACTACTCAGGAAGGTTGTGCTAGAAACGTCGGAGGTGGCAGCAGCACACGACGGAATTAAGACGCGATTCTTCAAATTGCACAAGTTGCCAATCGTTGTACCAGACAAAATTGTCGTGACTGACTCCACGAGAAGTAACATCACGAAGTTGAAGGTGTTGGAAGATAACGTGACCAGCGAAGTTCAACAATTTGGCGTGTCGCTGGGGGAGCCTACTCACCGCGACAAATTAAAGAAAATTTCAGTTGTACTTTCTATAAGCGAGAAATAGCACATGGATAAGAAAAGACACATCCTAAGTCTTTCCGGCGGAAAAGACAGTGCAGCGCTCGCAATTTATATGCGAGATCGCGTGCCGGAGATGGAGTACATTTTCCACGACACGTTCAAAGAATTGGATGAAACTTACGAGTATCTTGACCGATTGGAAGCGATTCTTGGTAAGCCGATACTCAAGAGCAATTCGAATCGTGGCTTCGACCACTGGTTAAAGGTCTACCGAGGGATGATCCCGTCGAATATGCGACGATGGTGTACTAAGAACCTCAAACTGAAGCCCTTTGAGAAATGGATTGGCGACGATCCTGTCGTTAATTACATCGGTCTGCGGGCGGACGAAAGTCGCTCAGGATACATTAGCGCGAAGCCGAACATCGAAACGGTGTATCCGTTCCGTGAAGACGGCCTTGTATACGAGGATGTGATGCGCATCTTGGAAGAGTCCGGTTTGGGATTGCCGAAGTATACAGATTGGGGAAGGACGCGATCGGGTTGTTTCTTCTGCTTCTATCAACAGAAGATCGAATGGGTGCGACTGAAGCAGACCTATCCGGATTTGTTCGAGCAAGCAAAGGCCTACGAGTTTGACCAGTTGAAGTACAACGAAGATGGTAACGCGTTCTACTGGTGTGGCGATGAAACGCTCGAAGCACTTGAAAGGCCTGAGCGAATGGCTGAGATCGAACGACAATGGGAGGAGAAGAAGAGCAAGAAGCGAAAATCGCCAAAGCTTATTCAGATTCTCACGGATGTTGAGTTTGAAGACGACCCCGGGCGTGAAGATGGCTGCTTGATCTGCCAACTGTGAGGCATAAATGTTTATTCATGAGGCTGCTGAAAAAGCTCTGAAGGAACGAGGCGTACCTACTCATGTATCAATGCTACATAGCCACATAGAAGATAAAGGATACTACGAGTTCGGGGCACAAACCCCTGAGAAAGCACTTGCAATCGAACTCAGTCGAAGATCAAACAACGTCGACATCGTTCATTCAAGTCTAGGGAAACGATTTTATCGGGCTGCCCCTGCCACATACGGACTGATTGAATGGCTGGACACGAGTGAAGAACAAACTGGCGATTCTCAACTATCTGTTGAATTTGAAGGCGACGTTCGTGGGATACTGCAAGGCGAACCAACATCAACAACGAAAGAGCAGTTGATCCTTGCCCGCGTCGGACAGGGACAGTTCCGCAAAGGAGTTCTTGCGTTATGGAACGACCGATGTGCGGTGACTGGTACAACCTTCGCTGTTAGGGCATCGCATATAAAGCCTTGGCGAGATTGCAGTGATGACGAACGCATTGACCCAAATAATGGATTGCCACTTGTGGCAACACTTGATGCCTTATTTGATTCTTATTTGATTCTTATTTGATTCTTATTTGATTCTTATTTGATTCTTATTTGATTTCGTTTGACACTGACGGAAGAATCATACTGAGCACTCAGTTGCCGGAACATGAATGGACTTTTCTTGGTATCGCAAGCGATTTGCGATTTCGAACCAAGCCGACTATCGACACCGAACAATACTTGCAGATGCACCGTGAGCACCTGGTCGTGTGACAAAATAGAATGGCTTTACTCTGCACGATATCGCGTGACGGCGTTGAAGACTGCATCAGCTGCGATGAGTACTTCCTGTTTGGTGTTTCCCTTCCCGAATCCGAATCGCAGGGAACACTCAGTAACGTCAGGAACCTTCGCCAAACTCGCTAACACATGGCTGGGAGCGAAATCCGCGACATGACATGCCGATCCCGTGCTGGCAACCAGCTCGGGCAGCATTGTCAGCATTCCTTCGTTATCGGCGCCATGAAAAGCAATGTTGCTAATGTGTGGCAATCGATTGGTAGGTTGGCCATTGAGCGAGATTTGTGTCAAGCGATCAAGAAGTATGGCCTCAAAGTAATCCCGCAGTTTTGCCGTGTCTTCGCTCCACCGACAGTAGTTTTCGACTGCAAGTGAGCACGCGGCTCCCATGCCAACAACGCAAGGGACATTCAAGGTTCCAGCACGTAACGATTTCTCTTGTCCACCACCAAATTGGCGTGGTGCGATCAATTGCTTTTTGTTTAAATCACGAATAAATAAGGCTCCAACACCCTTTGGCCCGTAAAGTTTGTGGGCTGAAAAAGTCAATATCGAAACGGGAACACTTTCTAGGTCTACCGATACCTTTCCGACTGCCTGTGTCGCATCGCAGTGAAACACAATGCCGCGCTCGGCGCATATTCTCGCGATTTCCGCGATAGGCTGGATCGTGCCAATTTCATTGTTTCCCCACATGATCGATACAAGCGATGTGGAATTCGTGAGAACGTCTTCAAGCTGATGAGCATCAATCTGTCCAAACTGATCGACAGGTAGATAGGTTACCTGCCATCCTTTCGACTTCAAATATTGGCATGGTTCCAAAACAGCAGAATGCTCAGTCACTTGGGTGACGATATGCCTTTTATTCAGAGGGGTCTTCTCTGCCAGACCAAGAATCGCAAGATTGTTTGATTCCGTTGTTCCACTCGTCCAAATCAGCTCGTTCGGTCTGCAATTGATCAGAGCAGACACAGCTTCACGGGCATCACGAACAGCTCGCTGGACAACTCCACCAACTAAGGGATGTGGTGTTCCAGGATTACCAAAGGACTCGCGCATAAAAGGAAGCATTGCATCCAGCACACTCGGATCAATGGGAGTCGTAGAACAATGGTCAAGGTAGATCAATTTCATAATTAACTTCTATTTGATATTGCAGCAAAACGATCAGTTTACGCTTTGCGGCTTATATTGACAAAGCATGCTTACAAAGTCCGTCGCGAGGCGGAATCTACCTTGAGGCCGAACGCCCCTAACTCAGAATCGCCTGGCTCAGCATCATTTCTCTTAGACTATGGCAAGATCTCCGTGTCTTCCATTGCATCCAAAAAAGGCTTAGCGCCGCGATAACGATTGATCGTGATCTCAATGGGAGCCAGCGTCACTGTATCGATGAAACTGATTTTCCGCTTGCCAATTGCGATGAGAAACCCACTCTTACAGCACTTCGGCAGGGCCTTACACGAGAAGTAGACTTTCGTCACACGCCCTTGCTTCAGCAGCTTGGCAATGGTGAAGACCTGTTTTTGCGCTTTCATCCGCTTGGTTATGACGGCGAGTTGCCACGGCTTGGTCCCATACTTCGTCGTGAACTCAGATTCAAATTCGGCACGATAATGCTTCTGCCACGTTAGGATCTCCGTTACCACTGCTTGACTGCGAATGCTAAAAGTCAGGTCCAACTGAGTTCCAGGGGCCAAAATAATTCCCGTTTCCGTGCACGGATGCTTTGGCCAAGGAGGTCCAAGTTCATCGAAGAAAACTCGACTGCCATTATCGTTTTGGTAGTAAAATACTCGTTCGCCACAGACGGGACAAGTTGCATTCGGCCTGACGAAGCATGCCGCAACTCGTCGTGTCTTGGTGAATTCAGGAAACCGTTCAAGAAATAGCTCTTTGTGTGGTTTGGTCTGTACTGATGACGGTGTATAGCTGTAAGTAGCATTCGCACTGCCAGGCGAAGACACTCGCCTTCCTCGATGGCCGTAACCGCCAAAACCGCAGGTACAGCCAGGGGAATGATTTTTCGAGTTGCACATTGTCTAGCTTCCCTTCATCGCCGAACGTCATCCTTCACCGAACAAACAGATCCATCTGGAGTAAATTCGGTCACACGCTGCGTGATATCGCTCTGCTGGATCACAGCGCGATTGGCATCATAAATTATCGACACGTGCAGATAATGCCACCAACTCGCCCTCTATATTGGTGTTTTCTCAGCCTACCCAAACGATTATATGCTGTTAGTAGAGCCAGTCTTATGCGTCTATTCAAGCATACCAGCGGAATGTGCTGAAATAGGTTCAATTGATTGCAAAATAAGCCCTTAACTTACATCACAATATTGCCCCTTGCTGCTCCCCCAGCGAAGTACGGGATTTAGACACGTCCTCTGGCGATAAGAAACCGACCAAACGTGGCTTGTCAAAGCCAAGAAAAGCCTCTTAAGAGGAGCACACCGCATCTTCCTTTGTTTGCTCCTCGCCGGTCACGCACAGATTCCTTAAGAGCGAACGGCAGAAAAGCGGTAAATGGCTACTAAGTTAACGGCTTCGGACAAAATAATAGGACAAGTCAAAAAAGTTTACATACGGATAGTTCTCAGAGAAAATTAAGGATTTCAGATAACATTGAGTTTATTCGGGTAGTGTTGTTACGCTATGCTTTGCAGTTTCACCCGATTTAACAACTCAGTTCACACAATCATCGCCCCATCTTATCTCACCATTCAGTAGACCTCCGACAGATAAATTTCTCTCGCTAAATCATACGAAATTGAGGACTTCTCAGTCACCAAATAATTCTACGTTGTCCTTACCCCACTTGTCCAACTAAAAGTATTTTTCAATAAATCCCAAGTGGTTTCATGTGGTTCTTCTAAACTGTACAGTTCGCTTGCTGCCATTCGGTTAATTGTTTATCCCACCCCATAGCCTGATAGACCATCTTATGAGGGTGTGCTTTCATATCGCAACCGATCAAGTAGGTTCTGGGTTTACTGTGGCGATCCCGGGCATCCGTATTCCGTCTATGATTTTACCCCAAACCGGGAACGTGCCGGTCCTCAGGCCTTTTTAGAGCACTTTCGCGGTTATCTGCAGGCAGACGCGTATGCCGGCTACGAAGAACTGTACCGGTCAGGCAGGATTCACCAGGTTTTGTGCTGGGCGCATGCGCGACGCAAGTCTTACGATGCGCGGACCGTGTAGCCGGAAGCCGCTCACCGGGCATTATCGTTTATCCAGTAGTTATACGCGATTGAACGGGAAGCCGGCGAGTTGAAGTCGGATATGGAACAGTCGGCGGACCGCGAACGCTGGTGGCAACACCGCCGACAGTTGCGACAGGACAAGGCGTTACCGATTTTGGAAAAGTTTTGCGACTGGTTGACGGAAACCGCGCAGTCTGTTACCGAAAAGCCCGGTGGCAGTCGCGATTCAATATCTGTTAAGCCGCTGGTCCGGGTTTACGCTGTATTGTACGGAGGGCATTCTGTCGATTGACAACAACCTGGCCGAACGCACCTTGCGTCCCTGTGCTATTGGCCGGAAGAATTATCTGTTCGTCGGCAGTGACCGGGGCGGCCAAGCGGCCGCAGTGCATTACAGTCTAATGGCCAGTTGCAAAGCAAACGAGGTAGAGCCGTTTGCCTATCTGCGTGATGTCTTGAGTCGAATCACCGATCACGCCACCGATCGTCTGGAAGAACTGCTGCCGGACCAATGGCTGAAGCAACACCCCGAAGCCCATTACACCCGCCGACGCTGAACCGACCGTGATTCAGTTACTCATGACTCTCAAAGGCATATCTTTCGATGCCCGTTGATAGACCGTGTATTTCCTGAAACGGTTACAAATAATCTGGAGGTTGCAATTATGATTCCTGATGGCGACTACTTTTTGATTGCTGATGACGAATACACAAATTCTATCCGCAGGGATTATTTCTGCAATACGTATTCTGGGCAAACTGGTGTCTCAGTCCCAAGGTATGATTAAAGGAAATTGCAGTTGTTGTTCTTACAGGCAGTTTAAAAAAGGCTGCATATCGCTCAAGGGTTCTTAGGTTCAAATTAGCAAATGGTAAGCCTAGTCTTATAGGAAAAACCCCTTGGTCTTACCTTTCAAAAACTGGTGGGAAACCTACAAAACATGCGAGTCCAAAAAGTTGAAGAAGATACATTTTTAGATGAGAACAAGAAGGAGAGAGGTTATGCTCATAGAGGTGAATCGATCGGTAAACAAGACGTATAATATGACAAAGGTTGTAAATATAAAATGTTGGATCGACCAGGCTATGCAGTGCCGAGAAGTAAACTCTTAAAGCGGCTGCCGATGCAAACGAATACAGTAATAGATGCGCTTCAAATGCAGATACAAATCCTATTTGAATTCCAAATCACTGATACAAGTAAAGCTGGTAAAATTATCAAGAAAGAGCAGAGAAAAATCATCCGATTTCTAAGTTATGTAATCCTGATTTTTTTAATGTTTTATATACTGAGCATTGGTCCTGCTTATGCGATAGTTACAAACTCAATATTAGAGAGTGCACACCCTAACACCTTGATTCATCCCGGAGTAACTTCCTTTTTTGGTGAATTTGAATCATTTGAATTTTTTTATTCTCCCTTGTTGTGGATTGGAGATAAAAATCTAATTATTTACGAGCTACTTGCTGACTACATGGAATTCTGTCATTCATTATTATTATAACTAGATTCTTAGGACGTGCCCCCTTTGAGGTAGTCATATTGTATCGTCCTCAACTGCTGTCGTACCTATTCAATGAGTTTTGGGGCTTCCAGAATTCCACTTACTCAACTTGAGCTATTCAATCAAATTCTTTGTTCATTGTAAATTACTAAAATTTCGCTTGACGGCCCACTCACAGTTAAACATATTTATACCCACCCTGGTGCTGATTAGTTATGTATAAAAACATAACGTCTAACCAAACGATCAAGTACAAGACCTAAGAAAACGCTAGCACACTTAACATTAGCCACTGATTCCTATTCTGCACCAACGAACCCGCTATTAGATGGCATTTTAGTTTTTTCATCGCTTTCGTCGGGTATAAACATTCAAAAGCATATAAACTAAGAGAAGGGTTCAATTATGCCACGTGACGAACCTTTAGGCTACAGCGATCTTTTTCCTGGGGAAAATTTCGCTACCGTTTTGAGAACCGCCCATCGCCTGCTTCCCCCGCCCCTGAACGTGATCCACTCCGACCTGTACGAAATAAATTTGGAGATGCAGTTACCGATTACGTTATAGATGCCGTTGAACACGGTGGAGCGCACGTCGGAGATGTAGGCGACTATCGAGTCGATGTAAGCCGTCAAGTGAAGGTGTCAGCTTGCACATCACCAATGAAATCTGACATATTTGCTTCGTTTCTGCACAACTCAATTCCCCTGTTACTTGGAACACACAATGGATGGCAGAACCTATCTGCCAAACAAAGGAACAAATTCAATGCGATATTATGTGATTCACGGTTTATCTATTCGCGACATCATGGTCACGTCACACGGTGGTCAGCCTCCGATCCCAACACCGGATCGGCCAGCTGACTTCGGACTGCAGATCACTCCGAATGTCGACTATCACCGCGAGAATCTAGGGCATTATCTTGGTAACTTTGCTATCGTTCGCCATGATTCAAACCGCATCTTGTGTCGAGTAGATGACAATGGTATGGTGCATGCTTGGTATATTGACAATGAATGAACCACTTGACGAAGAGTTGAAATAATGCCGCGATATTACGGTGTCATGATTGATGGTGGTAAGGCTGTTATCGGAAACTTCACCGAGGAACCAAAGCACCTAAAAATCCCTAACCGCCCGTCAGACTTTCCATCACTGAATTTGCCTTTCGCTGAAGAAGCACGTATTCATGCGATTAATCCGCTGTATGCAGAATGGGTGTCGCGCACAAACATGCCGATCGTCATTCGTGTGGATGATCAAGGCCAAGCAGAAGCGTGGTTCGCAGAAATCGTAGAATAACGAGAGTCGCTCCGAGATCTTGGTTGTTATGTTTCCCAAGCGTCAAACCTAGCGCACAGCAGTTCGACAAAACACAAAGGCGAAGGAACGTCTCCAACTTACATCAGTTTTAAAGATCGATGTATAAAATTGACGAGTCGACTCCCCAGATACTCACCGGAAGCCTCATTTAGATTCCCGGATCTGCTAAATAACGATCGTTTAAAGTTTTCGCATCACATCGATCTAATCCGGCATTGATTCATGTTAGTACTGACCTTCTTAAAAAACTTGTATGAAGTCTTATGAAGGTTGGATTGGGTAATTTCGCTGTGCAGTTGAAATGAGAACATAGCCCGAGCGGAAACTCACAGCAACTTACAAATTTTGCCGACGTAATGTATCCCTGTAAACTGTGTGGAAGTTGCCTTTTGTAATCTTCCTTGCAGACTGCCGTCGGTTTACAGGACGTTCCCTGACGTGCCCCCACGAATGACACCAGTCATGCGACTTAGTGTTCTGTTGTTTTCATGGCTGTTCTGCTCGCCTGTTGGAGCGGAGCGGAAGCAGGCGAGCAGAACAGCTTCGCTTCCGGTACCGGGGCTCTGCAGCCCAGTGAACTGTGCGGTCTGATGGAGTTGTAATCTTTCCTCCAGCGTTCAATCAGTACTTTGGCTTCCCATAACGTATCGAAGATTTCACCGTTGAGCAATTCATCTCTCAGTTTTCCGTTCAACGATTCGATGTAACCGTTTTCCCAGGGACTGCCTGGTTCAATGAACAAGGTCTTCACTTCTACCCTGCGGAGCCAGTCACGAACACGCTCAGCCGTGAACTCTGGGCCATTATCACTGCGAATATGGTCCGGGACTCCACGACGCACAAACAGGTCACTCAGACGCCCCAGAACACTTTCGCTGTTCAACCTCCTTTCCAAATCAATGCACAGGCACTCCCTGATATATTCATCAAGTACGGTCAGCATCCGGAAGGCCCGGCCATCGTGTGTGCGACAATGCACAAAATCGTAGTTCCAGACATGATCGCGATACCGGGGACGTAGCCGGACACAGGAGCCGTCATTGAACCACAGTCGCCGGCGTTTCGGCTGTTTTTGTGGTACTTTCAGGCCTTCCTGTCGCCAGAACCGTTCCACTCGCTTGTGATTCACTTTCCAGCCTCGCCGTCGCAGTAACTCGGCCACGCGATGGTAACCATAACGGCCATACTGGCTCGCCAGATCGATGATCTCCCGAACCAGCCGGGGTTCATCTGAGGGAACCACAGGCTGCCTCCGTTGCGTGGAACGGTATTGTCCCAGGACACGACAGGCCCGGCGTTCCGAGACCTGATCATGTCCCAGGGAATCTCTTACGAAATTCACCGCCTTACTCCGTTTCGACGGGCTCAGTAGTTTCTCGAGGCAGCTTCCCGCAAAATGGCTTTATCCAGTTCAGACTCTGCCAGCAGTTTTTTGAGTCGGGCATTTTCCTTTTCCAACTCTTTCAGACGTTTGGCCAGATCCATCCGCAAACCGCCGTATTCACGACACCACTTGTAGTACGTCTGCTGGTGAATTCCCAGTTTCTTTCACATCAGGGGAATCGTCATCCCCTGAGCGAGATGGACCTCCGCTTCCCGGCATTTTAAAATGATTTGTTCGGATGAATGAGGTATGGTGGGCATGCTGCCTCCTCCTCAATTGGTGCAGAATCCTGATTAGTATATCAAGTTCTGGACGCGGTTAAGGGGGGCAGGTCAATTGATTGAAATCGATTAAAGGGCGACATCACCTTGTCTTTACCCATTAGATCATCAATTCAAGGGGCGCATGCCAATCCGAGGGGATATAGTTCATTTTTAGAGTCGGGTAGAACAAGCTACTTACAATTGCAAGGGTCATGTTTCAACCTTCTTCGGTGAGTATTCGCTTTTCAATACTTATTCCCAGATCTTCTATCCTGTTTCGCAAGGTACTACGTGCAACTCCTAAAATCTTTGCTGCTTGAGCCTGGCTACCATCTACGTGTCCCAACACACATGGCAGTAGGATTCGATCAATCTCAGAGTGTACTTTTCGGTGTAGATCCTCTTCTCCAGTTGATAGAAGATCTTCGACAAGCTTGTGGATCTCTAAGAGTGAATCAGAATTAAGATTACCGATTGTATTTGTTGTTGAATCTTCATGAACCTGCTTACACAGACAGCTTGAAGGGAGACATTCACGTGTGATCAACTCCCCCACAGACTGAATAAGGCAATGCTTAATGGTACTTTGAAGTTCGCGTACATTTCCAGGCCAGTCATGTCCCATCAGTATTTCTAGAGCATCTTCGGTGATACTACGAACGGAACTTGCAACTTGAGTACCTGCCGTTTTAATAAAATATTCAACCAAAGCAGGTATATCCTCAATGCGTTGTCTGAGCGGAGGTAGTTCTATAGAGAATACATTCAGGCGATAGTAAAGATCCCGGCGAAACTCACCTGATTCAACCATCTGATAAAGATCACGATTCGTTGCAGAGATAATTCGGACATCAGATTGGACAGTCTTATTGCTACCGACTCGCTCAAAACTTCCGTCTTGAAGTAACCGTAATACTTTAGCTTGTGTGGATGGAGACATGTCTCCAATTTCATCAAGAAACAACGTACCCCCATCCACTTGCTCATACTTTCCCACTCGTTGATGATCCGCACCAGTAAATGCTCCACGCTCATAACCAAACAGCTCACTTTCTAGCAATGCATCTGGAATCGAGGCGCAGTTTATTGCCATAAAAGGCCCATCCCTACGCTGGCTATGGTGATAGATAGCTTTGGCCACCATTTCTTTTCCTGTTCCACTTTCTCCCTGAATCAAAACAGTGATATCTTGAGGTGCTGCACGTCCAATTGCTTTGTACACTTTTTGCATAGCTGATGAACGGCCAATAATAGTATCTGCAGTTGAATTATATTTTGTATCACCAAAGAGAGTTGGAACATGGCTCATTCGACTTATTTCAAGAGCACGGTTCATAATTTCCCGGAGTTCATTAAATTGAACTGGCTTGAGCAAGTAATCAAATGCTCCTCTTTTTGTCGCTTCTATTGCCGTCTCAGTTGTAGAATGGGCTGTAAATATTATTACTGGGAGCCTTTTGTCAATTAGACGAATTTCGTTAAATACGTCTAGCCCAGACATATCTGGCAAGCGGACATCCAAAATGACAGTATCCGGCTGGAATTCTTTGACTAAATTAATTCCTGCACTACCTGTCTCTGCAGTAATGATTTCGAGATCCGTATCCTGCAAAGTTTTCCGTAATGAGTAAAGCAAATTTGGTTCATCGTCAATAATGAGTAGCCTTGCCAAGGTTCATGCTCCGTTCTTGGGACTATTATCAAGTTCAGAGTAATCCTCTCCCATGGACAGGATACCTCTAGTGGTCATGGGGATGCGAACTGTTATTACCGCACCTTTCTCTACGCCATTTGCAATCGTAATCTCTCCTTGGTGTGCTTCAACAATTCGCCTACAAGTAACCAGTCCCATTCCAAGTCCCTCATTCTTGGTACTGAAGAATGGTTCAAACGCGCGATTGAGAGCTTCTAGTGCGAGCCCGCATCCCTCGTCCCGGATTACAAGGAGGCAGTATTGTGAATTAATAGGATCGATTGATAATTCTAGCTCGACAGTACCCTCTGTTGAGATTGCATCAATTGCGTTGAGCAACAGATTGAGTATCAGTTGACGCATTTGTTTGTCATCAGCAAGAATAAAAATAGGGTAGGTAGTAGTTTCTACTCTGATTTTAACTCCAACCAAATCTGCTTTTGGCCTTAGGAACTCAACTGTTTGTACTGCTAGATTACGGAGGTCAACTCTTGTTAATTCTGTAGCTGCGGGACGTGCAAAATTGAGAAACTCTTGTAGGAGACGATCAAGTCTCTGCATTTCAGCATCAAGTACACGCAGATCTTTCTCATCCAGCGCTCGGTTTTGATCAGAGAGTGCCGATTGTACTAATACAGTCATACACATCAATGGGTTTCTAAGCTCATGAGCCAAGCCCGCTGATAATTGTCCTAGGGCTGCTAATTGATCAGAGCGGATTAATTCTCGTTGTCGGTCCTGCAATTGCTGGATTACTGTTGCAATTTCATCAGAAATAGTCTTCAACACACTTTCGATATCTTCGATCTCCAAGTCAGCCGACATTGTTATTGGCCCCACGACTTCGTTTAATTGCCCTGCTACATCTTTCAGGGGCAAAGTTAGTTTGACAATTGATCGACTAATGGTACTTGCCACTCCATAGCCGGTAATCAACCCGGCAATTGATCCACATGTTCCCAATAGAAAAAGCACCAGGACTAGACGATTGGCGAACAGTTTATTCTCACTACTGCTCGCTTCCAATTTCTGCTCATTGATGTTTAGAAAATGAGCTGCAGCAGGCAGAATATGATTTGACAACTCTTCCTCTACAAGAATCTCGACAATTTGCCTTAGAGCTGATAGATCAGAGGAGAGAGTGAGTTGACTTAATTTTGAGAACAGCTTTTCCAGACCTCCTTTAATCACTTCTATGGCTTTCTGTTCTTCAGAAGAGTTAGCCAATTGACTAGCTTTATTAAGCCATTCGTCGACTTGAGGTTTCATTTTCTTAACATGATCAATTCGATCACGATTGCCTCCAATCAAAAATTTGTTCAATCCAAAACGAATTTGCAGCAAGTATACATTGAGCTCTTCTGCTGCACGTATGCTGGCAACGTTTTGGTTCAAAACTTCAGAAGTTTGTCGTTGCAATCTCTGCACGTACCATGCTCCAGATACTCCGACAACCAGTAGTAACAAACTGACAAGCACAATGGGGCCTGCGATTCGAATTGTTGTCGTAAATTTCAATCTGCCATCCTAAGCTATATGAAACGTGACAGAATAAGTTCGTATAAACGACGATAATATCAAAAACTACCGTTGGTTCTCATTCTGTTTACTGTAGAGTTGAATGCCAGGGGCTCTTTTTATCTGGAAACACGAACGCCTATGTCTTCGATTTAAAAGTGATTGGAAAGCAATATCGATACAATAATGCATTTAGATCGGTGGCCACCCGATCACTCCTTTCGATTGGTGAGCCAGATGAAATAAGATAAGGTTTTGTAGATTGACCTTCCTTCAACTCTGTGCCAGTTGGGGCTCCACTCATTGCAAACTTTCCGTCAGGAATCCTGTTTTTGATGAGTACCTTACAGCGAAAAGACCTGTGCTGGTTCAGACATTACTGTCACAGTGACTATAGACAAATTTGACATACGCATTATCTGCAGGCTTTCCAGGACGACTACAGCCAAGCTTCACCCGATGCCAGCTAGATCGCCAACATAGTTCTTTGAAATGTATTCGAAGCTGCCATTGACTTGAAACATTTTAAAAAGAGCACCATTCTGGCATACGACGTTTGACAATACCGGACAACATCTATAACTACAACAGCCTGGCCATGCTCCATTATCTGCCCCTCACGGTCAAAGTCATCGTCTGACATCAACAGCTAATCTTTCCGTCCAGAATACAGCTGATTGGATTCCATACTTTTGCTTTCATTGGACTGACGGGCTGGAGTCACTCGCAACGAACAGTACAGCTTGTTATCCCGATGGGGAGTGTAACTGATCTACAGGCCTTCTTCAGAGTAGGAACGATCCACCAGTTTGCATTTTACGCATTAGCCCCCCGCTGGAGCAGAATGTGTGCGCGACAATAATTATAGCACACACGAATGGCCACCAGCCCATACAGTCTTATTGTAAATCAGCGTTTCCATCAATGGGTTTACCATATTATTGAATGATCGATTATATCTTTGGGAATAACTGACTATTTTGATTTCAATGAAAAATCGAAAGAATTGTTTCCAGGTTTTACTTCTGCTTTTAATCCTGTCTCTGTACCGTACAAATATTTTTTGGGGATCGGAACGGCGAGTGTTTCGCCTGTTGGGGTTCCAAAACCTATTGTATGACTTCCCAATTTGGCTCCTTTTGAGTGGTGCATGTATTCAAGTTCGTATTTCCCGTTCTCATCCAGGGTTCCGGCTGATTGGCGACCATTTTCCGGAGAGAATACGATAATGGCGCCAACAAAAGGTTTTCCATCCATTGTAACTGTTCCTTGAACGTAGCCTAAATCTGGCTGATCGCTTCCCCGTTGACCGCATCCCAGAGCAATGAAAATAATCATAAAAAGTAAAAACTGTGATGAAAATCTACTGATTGAAACCATCTATCTAACCTCTCTATGTACGGTCACTTTAAATTGAGAGCTCCATAGAGCCCAAGCAAGATTAGACATAGCAAATCAATAAGCCCCTTTACTCTCTAGGTTTGGTTGTCTAGTTGAGATAGCAAGTGTTGAATACGATTCTTGCAAAGTATGATTAAAACTCTCCGATGACCTGTCCATCATTTTTGGAAAGTAGTCTTTCAAATGTACTGTCTATTTGAAAGCCGGAACCGATGCTGTTTCCCCTGAAATCGAGATTCTCACTCAGAAAACGGACAGCACCATCACACATAAGAAAATGGGCGCCACCAACATGTGGACTACTAAAACTACGTGATTGATGGTTTGACTGAATTACAGTCTGGTTGATCCCCCAATAAGCAATCCCAAGTACCGCAGTTCCGCCATTTTTGATTCCACTATTTGTAACCGCGCTGAACCCCATAACGGTCCCTGCTCCAGTTTGTAATTGACCCACTTGAAAGGCACGCTCACCTACTGCGAGAGTATTGCTTGTGCCATCTGTAATATCACGAATACGTGTATTGGAATTCTGAGCACCAATCCCGTTGTGGGCTCCATAGGTGACAGGAGTAACAGCGGGGGTAGTACTGTCTCCAGATCCTGACACCATTACATAATTAGACTTGGCAATCGCAATTCGATTTGTTCCGTCCGACGTAACACGTCGATCATAGCCAGACGTATTGTTCCAAGTATTCAAGGCGGGGCCGATATCGGAGGGGCAGTTAAAAATGGGAATTGGTGTTTCAAGAATACCCCTTGTGATCGGATTGGTAAGATTAGCCTGCAGTCGAACATCACCAACTCTTAACTGTTGGAATAATGGAGCCTGATCCAGGAATGGTAAAATGAATGCTCCCCAGCCATAAAGTCCTTGTTCAATAGAACCAGTGTTTGCTGGGTCAACGCTTACATATCCAGGGGGAAATACTCGATGCGTGTCGTTGTAGTTGTGCATTGCCAAACCGATTTGCTTCAGATTGTTTTTACACTGTGATCGTCGTGCTGCCTCCCGCGCCTGTTGCACTGCGGGTAACAACAAAGCAATGAGAATTGCAATGATCGCTATAACGACGAGCAACTCTATTAAAGTAAAACCATTCACATTTTTCATTCGCTCTTTGTTCATAACATTTCCTGATTTTTAAGATTAAATAAAAACACCAAGAAGGGACGGTATCGCCTGAAAAGTGATTTCAAGCATTCACATCTGGCCTTCACGCCAAAGCCATACTAACCCTGCAAGCCCTCTAATTTTCAGTACGTCTTCAGAGATACTTTATACAGAGTGATTTGATACGGTTACTTAGAATGTGTCATTTAAGTAACCACTGCACGCCCTGTCGAAAAACGGCCAGGGTGGGCATATTTCGACAGCCATTTACCAATGAAGTCGAGCATTCTCCTAGGCCTTCTGTTGGAAATGGCTAGATGCAAATTGCATGCCCTTTAACACTTTTTCGTGCTGCACCAAGAATGCCTGGCTGACATGCCGAATACCAGCATGCAATGATAAGTGTACTACTCATCACTCATGAATCGATATGCCTCTAGTTGGTTCATCCGTTCGACTCAAACGCTATTGGGCAGTAGCAGGCCCGCGAGAAATTCACAGTCTTGCTTCCAATGCGACACGAAATTTAGCGCCTACCAATCTGGAGTTGGCCTGCTTTTCAAAAACTGGTCCAATTGTTAAGAAGGCTCTTAGCGTCCTTTTGACGAGGAGAACTTTTGATGAACAAGAGAAGAAAACGTCATAAACCCGAGCAAATTTTCCGCAAGCGGCGTGATACGGATGCGATGCTGAATGCTGGTAAAGGTCTGGCATCCATGCTGTAGATCCTGGAAGTCAATGAATCGACTTATCTGCGTTGGAGAAATCAGTACGGCGGTATGAAATCGGAAGAAGCCAATCGCCTCAAACAGCTGGAAGACGAAAACAAACGACTGAAAGAACTGGCCTTCGATTTGTCTCTGGACAACAAAATGCTGAAATATATCTCGGAGGGAAACTGATAAGTCCTTCCCGAAAACGAGCCGCCGTCAAAGCGATCCAGGATGAGTTCCATACTACAGCGTCATGTTTATAAATACCCTGTCGTTTTTTTTTCAAGGAGGCAAATACCTGGCAGCCAATACGATGGGTACAGTCTTTCTGTAGAACCCCGATTAAAATAATTACAAGTAGGGCAAAACAGATTAAACCTCTTCAAAAAAACACTTTAACCCTTTTGATATTAATATATTTATTGAGCTACTAAATTCGGCATATGTTTTGCCTTCCAGAACTCATAAGCATCCCAGTTAAAAATACAGTCAATAGAATTGAGTTTGGAGTCAGTAAAATGATTGCCCCAAGGCCAGAAAGCAAAATAGATAATCAACAGGTTGCTTTGTCAAAGTTAAGGCAAGTGAATGGCATTGAGAGAATTAAATTGCTTTCGTTAAAGGATAGGAAGCAAAGTGATCACTCAGATCAACTTCAATTAATTAACATAGATTCTAAGTCAAACCGATCCATTAACGCCCTGTTGATGGTCTTGACTGGAGCCTGCATTGCATCATCATGCTATATTTGGTCAAGGCTGCTGTGAATCCATAGTACATCCTTACCTTGTGGCATTCCTGTGTATGACAGACCGATTCATCACTATTTAAAAACAAGGTAGTGTACCCCTCCCCTAACATCCATGTCGTTTGCGTTTTTTAGCCAGGCACAGTTATATGCAATTCGAGACACATCCTAAATATTCAGCCTATATCTGAAAGGAACGCGAAACGAATCAAGTTTTCTTCGCAATGCTGCTTCAATTCTTTCTCAAGGTGTTCCACCCTGTGTTTGCTACATATAGGTAAGCTGGATTCAGTTCATTTTGAAGGACTTTATCTATATGCAAAATAGTTCTTTTCTATTTATTCAGAATTGAGACATACACAGAAGTTGTTTCTTCCCGCAAAAACCTACATGAAATTTTAAGATTATAAAAAACCCTGAATAAAGTACAAATCAGACGATTTCTAATTGATTTTGCTTTCTTTTCATAAAATTGCTGGGCTCAGTACATACCACTCACAATTTATAAGAATCCTATCCTCGAGAAGAACATGAAACGAATTTATAAAGCGAGAATCAGGTTTATTCTCAGCATTTGGAATATCATATTCTTGGGAATTTTCCCCTTGAATGAACTCATGGGGGACGAAGAACTGAATCTAGCTCCCAATCGAGCTGCACTGGAATATCCTGTGGGAAAATTTGGTCGACCATTACTCATTCCTGTCACTTTAAACGGACGGACAATTTCATTTCTAGTCGACACAGGTTCGAGCAAATCAGTATTCGACAAATCATTGAAAGCTGAACTTGGGCAACCATTAGAGCAGAATCTAATTCGAACCCCAGGAGGACGTGTATCAGCGGATCTATTCAAGTGCCCCAATGCTAAGATTGGTAATATAAATCTCAACTTTGTAGGAACTATTATCCTGAGTGATTTGAGACCACTTAGATACGCAACAGGTGAGGAAATATTTGGAATTCTGGGAACCGATTTTCTGCGAAAACATATTATCGAAATTGATTTTGATAGAGGTAGATTTCGAATCTGGAGTACTTTTCCTCGACAATGGTTAAACACAAGCGAAAAATTTCCAGTTTCGATACAGGATGGGGTCCCACGAGTTTTCGCTGATTTACCTGGAAATAAAAGCTCGAGTTTTATCATCGACACTGGTGCTAATGCATCTTGCTTAAATAAAAAGATTTTTGATTCTCTTGACAAAGAAGGGAATCTTACTTTCTCGGCATCTAAGCGTAGTTTTACATTAGGCGGCGAAATTCAATCAAATTCTGGCTATGTTAAACAACTTTCCGTCGGTCCGTTCGTGCATCAGAGCGTGCATCTAGATCGAGGTAGTGATAGCAGGTTTGGGCTCAGGTACCTATCACGCTATAAAGTTCTGATTGACTTCCCTAAGGGAGATGTTTACCTCCAAAAAAGTACAAAATATTCACTGCCGGACTCCACTGCCACTAGTGGGATGTCACTAATTCAGATTAAAGGAGCAAAAGTAGTTTATGCAGTAAAACCTAAAAGCCCTGCCGGAAGTTCCGGGGTCAAGCCGGGAGATATTTTGGTAAAAATCAATGGCCGTTCGTGTAGTGATTATGATCTGTTTGATCTATATGGTTCGTGTAGTGATTATGATCTGTTTGATCTATATGAATTACTCACCACGAAACCAGGGGAAGTTATCAGTCTCATCTTTTTGCGACAGGATGAAAGTCGATCAGTACTCATAAAATTAGAAAAGCAGATTTCGAAGATTACTCAATAATTTGAATCAATCACTAGGAGCAAAACAAGAAGATTCATGAAGCGATTTGAGAACTAAGGACCCTCTCTGTTTTGACAAATCAATTTGATAATAGGCACCTAAGGACCTCATAAATTTTGAGAGAGTTGTCATCGTTTTTGAAATCAGAAACATTGATTAAATTTATTTAAGGAATTGCTACTCACTTTATCCGCCTGGGTTTGAAGCACTGTAGCTATCACTTATTTCTTGCGTTGATTCCCAAACAAGTAAAGGAGAATACAGTTGAGGAATCTTTTTTTCAGTCTTACGTGGCTAACAACTTGTGGCAGCTGTCTTTTCGGAACCATTACTGCCAGCTCAGCCATGGGGGCAGATATAAAGCATCTTGATACCAACTTGATTAACTCGGACTACCCAATGGATGCTACACCTGTTTTAAAAGATCCTCCATCTCTTGCTTTATGGGAATCTGTGGAAAACGAATATCCTGAGTACAACGATGACTCCCGTATTGAAATCCCAGAACCCCTTCTGTTTGATTTAGTGAGGCCGCTTGGGGCCAGAAAAGGTGAAATAGAGATAAACACACTGTCACTCTTTCCATGGTCAAAATCGAATACTAATCCAGAGGACAGTGATCCATTTGGATTTGGTCCGACAACGCCCGATCGAAAAGGAATTGAGTGGGCGCCGGAGCTAGAGTACGCAATCGCTGATAACTTCGCGATCGAGTTTGAATTCCCATTTGAAAACTCAACTCTCGAAGAGTACAAACTAGGACTTCAATGGACAATTGGAACGGCCTTCAACAATCACTATATACACGGTTTTCAAATGCTGGTTGAGCCAACGGTGGAGTGGGCCAATTGGAATACGACTCTCTTGTATCTCGGAGGCATTCGTTTCAATGACACCTGGAGCGCTCTATTTATGCTCGGTGGCAGGATGGATCTGGAGGGATCACAAAACGCACAAACATTTGAACGAATTCTGAATGTTTCTATTTTTGCAAATGTCGCCAAAAGTACGGAGCTGGGAGTAGAAACGAACTATGCTTCAAAACTCAACGGTGAGTCTAGTTTCATTGTGGTACCCCAGATTCACTACGAAATAATGGAAGGACTGCAAATCCAATCTGGATTAGGCTTCGGAGCATTCTCTGGAGGTCAAGAACAGTCATTCATTTTACGAATGATTGCTAGTTGGTAAAGAATGTTCTCCAGTTGGCCTCCAATTGAGTTTGTGATTCATTTCAGACAAAAAGCATCCTGAAATATGAGGTAAGCGATGAAAGAGATACTGATTGTGATTGTACTGATTATGGTTGTTAATGTAGGTGTTTCACAAATTAATAGCAAGATCCTTAATAATGTTGAGGGAAAGCCCCTAGCTGATTATCCAGTTTTTCAAATAGAACCCTCTGAACGAATCAAGACAAGAATTCTAATTTCTGCTGAACGTGGATGGTTGAAAGATACAAACAAAGTTGAGATGTATGAAGATCTTGAATATGAAAGTAACTCGGCTTCAAATGTTTACAATCATCGTGACTGGTAAGTAAAACTCTTTCATACTTCTTCAGAATTAGGCGCGATTTTAGGCTGAATATTCAAGACGTCCGAGACAGCAAATAGCTCCAGCTTGTAAAGCATCGCCCCTTCTACAATTTCTTTTGTATCCATTCTAGTGATCAGTTCTTGGACTGTCATTGTGATATGCCCTGCAAATCTAAATGTAAACGTCTTATTTGCGTTTGGATTATTTTCCATTTCACTAATTCCATCGGAGGTCATACCGTTGATTTTCTGAGTAACGGTAGTTGATCCTCATGCAAAGAATATGAGGGCCAAATGTTGATGATTTACTCTCAGGCTGTATCAATATTCTACAAGATGTCAGTCTGGGAATTAAGCTTAGAAAAACTAGTGAGATACTTTTGGAGATTTTTGCTTCTAAAACAAATTGGGAAATTAGAAAAGTATTTCTCTCTATTATATTTTCGAGTTTAACGATTCGCATCGGTACGTATTTTGCAACCCAATGGATAAGGAGAATAAGATTAGTTTGTTAATGGGTTCAGGAGAAACTTATGCCACTAGAAGTACCATATAAAAAAAATAGAAATCGTTTAGATATCCATGACAGATTTCAGATAACTCGCAAGCATTCGAAAGCAGATCGTTGGGTCTGGGTCTGTATAAAGTGCCTTGTTGTCACCTGCCTATTAATAGCATGTATTATCTGGTTAAAGTTGCTTTGATAGGAAAATACTTCGAAACAATCTGGTTCACTTTTCAAGAACTAAAACTTGATTTATATCTCTGAGTCAGCAAGCCGTATTAGGGACAGATTTAAATCATAATTCTTGAATGGCTTTCAATACTCTTTTCAATATTCAGGAAGATTTATAATTATGATTACACAAAGACCTAATATCACAGTTAATGCCGCTTTTCTACAAGAAATAAAGGATAATAATTTACAGCTTGATGAACTATTAGAATTGCTCAATACACTTTGCTCAGTAAATGATAAAACATTTCTTGAACCCAAGCGGTTTAGTGAATTAATCCACGAATTACGTGATCTTTTAGCAATGCATTTCTCACTTGAAGATGCACTAGGTTATTTCATCGGTCCGTCAAATATTATTCCGGTTCTCAGCAAAGAAGCTACGCGTCTTAAATCGCAGCACGAAGAACTATACTTGGAAGTTAGTGCAATTGCTGAAAATGCTGATACTTTATTAGCCTCAGAACACAGTGAAAATGTCTCAACCAATCTTATTAGGCGTTTTCGTAGTTTTTACGAAGATCTACGAAAGCATGAATCAGAAGAGTATGATCTGATTTTAATCGCTTATTATGAAGAACCTTGTTTTAATGCAGCCACTCATTTAGTTCACTAGAGTATTTTGAACATTGCAGTTGAATAAGAGTAAATAAAGTTGAGCAGATTGAAGATCCTATCGAAAATATGACACTTCAGTTAAGCATCACATAGTAAGACTGTAGAGATATTTGGGGGCCTTCTCAGAATTGATTTCAGGCGACACATCCAGGGTAATTCTGAAAAGTCCTCTTATCACTGAAAACAGTAGCAGTATATTTAGTTTTGGTACTGCGGAGGAGAAATGATGAAAGAATATAAATTTGAGCTCGTTGCTTCCCCCAAAGATTGCAGTTCCCGTGCAAGAGAATTCATCGAAACCCAGTGGATGAATGCAGTCGAAAGGGTTGAAGACTGGATAAAGGCAGTCTCGATCTCATTGACCGATCTCAATGGTCCTCGGGGTGGTTTGGGAAAAAGATGTTGCATCGTTGTTCATTCACGGACTGGCTCTCCAATCATCGTAAAAGAAACACACGAGAAAGCCACTATCGCATTCAGAAACGCCATCAAGCGCACTGCTCATTCTCTGAAGAGAAAAGTTGCCAGGAAACGAGAATATAAAAGGAAGCGTTATCTTTTTGATATAGATGAATGATCCTGTAATAGGCGCTTCAGAAAATATCAACAGCCAAAAATGCATGGCGACTAATGTCTGGTCTACCATACAGTCCATACTCCAACTCTTATTATTGAGACTGGCTGGCTGCCAAGTTATCCGAACTTGGCAGCTCCAATTACGCCGGGAATGTTGCCCCCCATTAGTAGACCTTCTCCATAGTAGTGGTCATAAACTAGCTCGTGGGAAGAAGTGCTCACAACTGGCACGCTGCTCACTGGCTTCGTAACAAACTTGCAATTCCTGCACAAGAGTATGACGACGTGACGTTGTCCAGCTTGTCCATATTCAAATCTTACCCCACTATTCGATATTCTGGATTAATTAAGAAGATGTCTCTATGTTTTTTCAAGGAAAAGTTTTATCTCACCAGTCCTGTAGATATCAGGAAATCAAATGGGACGTAGCCACCTACGAGACTTGTTACTCAATCGCTTTCCATGTAAACAACGGTCAGAAAACGTAGCGCCTGCCGGTTGAAAACCGTAGCGCTGTCAGTGCAGGATTCGTCCTGATGTGGCTGTGTGGAGACGAATGCGTGGTCTTTTGTTATTTCGTCAGTCGCGGTTGCTTGCTTGAGCTTTTTGTGTGCCGCCGTTTGGCATCCTGTAACCGGTAACTTTCACCAGTGGTTTCCAGGATGTGGCAGCGATGAGTGAGCCGATCGAGCGTGGCCCCTGTCAGCCGTTCGCTGCCCAAGACCTCAGTCCAGTTTTCAAAGGGCAGATTGGTCGTTACGATCAGGCTGAAACGTTCATACGCTGTGCTGATGACGTCGAACAGCAACTCAGAGCCGAGTTTACTGGCGGGGACATATCCCAGTTCATCCAGGATCAGCAGATCGAGTTTCGCGAGCTGTTTTTTCAGGCGGGTTAACTCCCGCTCTTCACGGGCTTCCATTAACTGGGTGATCAGTTCGGTGACCTGATAAAAGCGGACCCGTTTTCCCTGGCCGCAGGCGGCAATCCCCAGGGCCACTGCCAGGTGCGTCTTGCCGGTGCCGGAATTGCCCACCAGCAGGATGTTCTCCCGCTGCTCGATAAACTCACCCCGCATCAGTTCGCTGACCAGCAGTTTATTGAGGCCGGGCTGGGCCTGAAAATCGAACGTTTCCAGGGTCTTATACGTCGGGAACTTTGCCGCCTTCAGACGTCGTTCCGCGGCCCGGCGATCCCGTTCAATCAGTTCCAGTTCACATAACTGTAACAGGAATCCCAGATGGTCGACATTGTCAGTGGCACAACGGGCGGCGATCTTTTCGCATTCTCTGAGGATGGTGGGCAGCCTCAGGTTCTTGAGATGGTGCTGCAGCAGCACCAGACTTTTGGTTTGTTTTCTGGTCACGTTTAACCTCCGATTAACAGGGACTGGTAAGCAGAAACATCCGTCTGTGCCACCTGTACCAGCTTCAGGTGGGGACGGCCTTCCAGGCTGAACAGAGTCAGCGGTGACTCCTGCTGGTATTCCAGAATCAGGCGAATGGCAGAAGCGCGGGTCGCATCAATGTCCAGCGCGTGTTCCACCGCACGTTTCAGAGTGGGCAGCGGATGGCGTTCCAGCAGACGCAGCACCTTGATAAACTCCCGCGTGCCGGTTGCCTGCAGTTCGGCTTCCAGCCGGCGGCGGAGAATGCCCAGACAGACCGGCAGATCCCAGTCTTCCAGGGGGCGGGCATGATCAAAGCCTCCCGGCTTCCGTTCCAGTAAACTCAGGTAATGAATCGGGTTAAAACGGGTCTGTTCCCGTCCCCAGTCCCGCTGGTGCCGGGCGATTAACGTCTCTTCAAACAACAGCCGTACTTCAGCAATGGTGGCCACGATGGTGATCTGACGATGCGCGTATTTTGTAGGGACCGAATAACTGTTGGTATCAAAGCGGACCAGCGACAGGGAGTCGGCGTGTGCCTGTCCCAGTCGGCAGGCTTCGAATATCTGCTCTGGCAGGGGACGCAGGAACTCCCGTTGTTCTTCCGCCAGCAGGCTCTGTTTGGGAGAAGTCTGTCCCCGCAACTGACGCTGCAGATCGTTCCGACAGCATTGCACTAACTGCTGGTTCAGGGCTTCCAGAGAAGCAATCCGGGGGACGGGGACCAGGAAGTTGCTGCGGGCATAGTCCAGCAACCGCTCGACATGGCCTTTCTCATTCGGTCGTCGTACCAGACAGAAATGATCGTCAAACAGAAAGTGGCTTTTCAGACGCAGGAACTCGGTCGTTACTTTTCGCTCACGGTTCCCTACCAGACGGGCCACTGCGATTTTCGAATTGTCATAGCTGATTCGCTGCGGCACACCGCCCAGAAATTCAAAGGCCCGTTTGTGTCCTTCCAGAAAGGCTTCCGTACACTCCCGGGGAAAGGCCTGGATAAAAATGGCATCCGAATAAGGTAACGTCATCACAAATAACGCGACCTTGGTCAGTGTGCCGTCCAGCCAGACATCGGCAAAGCCGAAGTCCACCTGGGCTTCACCCGGAGGATGGCGGAGCGGCAGGAAAACCTCGCGGGACTGGGCTTTCCAGTCACGGATGGCTTCCCGGACGATCGTGATTCCACCGGAATACCCGTGTTCGTCCCGCAAGCGTTCGAAAATGCGTTTCCCCGTGTGACGCTGCTTGCGATGAACACTGCGGTCACTCTGCAGAATCTCATGAATGATCGGCAGGAACGGCTCCAGCTTGGAAGGCCGGGGCTTAGTCAGCCGGTATCCCGGTGGCTCCGAGTAGGTCAGAATTTTCTGTAACGTGTCCCAGTGAATATCGTACTCGTCACGAGCAGCACGTTGACTGATTTCTCCGGTCAGAACACGCCGACGGATCTCACCCCATAACTCCATATCTGTAATCACCCTTGCCCCCGCTGTTTCCGGATCAGAACTGACTCATATACTGAGAGTCTGACCCAAAACCAGCAGGTGGTCATCTGGGCGCTACGTTTTTATACCGATTTGCCACTCCCCGGCAGGCGCTACGTTTTCTGGCCGTTGTTTACAGTTCGCACAAGAGATCGATGTGACTGTAGTCGTAGCAGATCAAAACACCAAATCCACGACCGGCAGTATTTACGAAACGCACCAATTTTGAGCCGCGGAGCATCGGCATGAGATCTCCGTTAGCATTGCGATGAGCATCGTACTGAGAGCGCGTCACCTTGCGATAATGCTCCGGCACGAGATTTGGACGGATTATGACACATTCATTAGCGTTTTCGTCCTCGTCGCCATCTGGATAGTCGATTCCAGCAACAATCGTCGTTTTCAGTCGGTTGCTGAAGCGTTGAAGCGTTGCAATGAACGAGCGAGGAATGAATACCTCTGGAAACACCAGCATGTCCAGAAGAGTGTGCGCGCTGGTCTCGCCTAGATATCGACATCGGGATTCAAGCTCTAGAAGCCTCTCTGAGAGAAGATGCTCGAATTCGTCACAGGAGTCGTGATTTCGAATTCGATACTTCGTCGAAATGTAAGCGTCGAGCCCGATGTGGTTGAGTTGTGCGACAGCAACGCGAGGGTGTTTGAAGTTCCACTCAGTTTGCAAATCAATTACATCGTCGGAACGCACGGAAGGTGGACCAGCACTGTGATCAAAGGTGTCCATAAAGTGCTCAGATGGGACCATTGGCACATAGTCACTGTCGCGGGAAAGCTGTGTCGACTTTGCCTTAAAGCCAAAGTCACGAAATTCCGTGCGAAGACTTCTGAGTTCGGCAATATCCATAGGAACGTCAACTCGAAACTCACCCGCACCCCGCGCCCCAAAGATCTGCCCGCCAGCGCCAATCTGAGCATTCTTTTCACGGCCGATTCGTCGAAACGGTGCAAATACTGCCGAGCCTCCGAGCTCAGCCACATTCACGACGACTACAAAGCAAAAGAGACGGTGAATATCCGATATCGCATACTCCCAGAACAGTCGCGTTGCTGTGTTGTACGTAACGACAATAAGTAATTCGATAGAATGCTTCTGCAGCAGCTTGAGCAATTCAACATGAGTATAGTCGTGACAGTTTAAGACGGCCCATGCTATGTTGTCGGTGTCGCCGTCTGGAAGGAAAATGTTAAGTCGGCTTCCACGCTTTACGTTCAACGCGACGTCTTCCGATGAAAGCGATAGCTTTGATTGTGAATAGAGTGCACCGTTCGTAGCAATGTTAGTGACGTTGCTTAGATTGGAGTCGATACCCCTGAGGCCAACAATCGTTCTGTCGGCAGCTAGCGATGCGAGGTCAGCCTCATTGCCAGCGAGTCCGGGATGGAACGACATGACTGTTAACGATTTTGGCCTGGTTCCGATGAGCAGTTTACGACATTTACTGATCTCGTCGTTTGACGGCGGTGTTGGCGATTGGGATTGCGTTAGAGCAAGGCGTGTTCCTACGATCGGCTGACCGGTCGGTGCTTGGATCAGCTGAAGATCAATGCACCCCTTGTCGTCGAGCGTGAGTGAGGACAATTCAGTATTTAGATCGATCTTCAATGACATGGTATGTCTACCTTGTGGTCAAGATATTTGCATATTCGACATCGTCGATTACGAAGTAGCAAGGATCCCATTGCGAAAAAGGGCTATCCCCCAAAAATGTGAATACTTCTAGATCTGACAAGTTAGTCTCTAAGTATGATAACTGTAGGTATTACCGCGTTTGCGGAACGCGTAGCAAATCCGGTGGATACCCTGGTTAAGTGGACTTGCTTGAGTCAACCTCAAGTCGCTCGAATTTCCCCGAGGCCAGGAGGATTGATTCAATATCGCCAATGATCTCGCTTGCTCTTCCTTCTGCAGTGATGAATAGCCCACACCAGTCTTCTGTGATCGTGATAGCCCCCTTTTCACATCTGGCCTTGGTGATGAATTCATCCGTCGCAATGGCGTATGAAACCATGCTCTCAGATACTGGTTCAATCGAAATACCGTAATTCTCTTCGAGGAAACTGACCATTTTCGGGAAGCCACTAGATCTGTGGTCACACCGGAATTCGATCAAAAGATCATCACTCCCGTAGCACGGGCGCACGACGAATGGGTATTTATACGTAGATCACGGGGCCGGGAGTTGACTTTGATGAGCGCAGTGAACGCGCGACGTTTCCTGGCTCCCGTGAATCGACTGGTTCTTTGGCATTATTGTTGTTCGGGAAAGTAATCGCGGACCTTGTTCCATAGATCGAGGATTGCATCGCAATCGCCGGTGACCGGTGGGAAGTCGGCCATCTGCTGTCCATTGAGAAACACGCCTGCGTTGAACGTACCGTCGTTGTTCTTGCTACAACCAATCTTTACGTCTACTGGATTGGTCATTGTGGAGTCCGCTTTTTGGGTCGAATTACAGGACGTCTGAAGAAACAAAAGAGTTTATTGTATAACGTCTAAAATCACCCAGTCGCGACGAGAGATTCTCCATTGTCAAAACGCCCGACTTCGCGACTCGGGTGCATTTTTTTGTTATCCGACCGCACAGTATTCACGCTGGACAAAAAGTGTGATTCAGCAGCGTTTCTCAGCCGTGCTCTTGAAGAACACGCATCAACTGCAGATAGCGATCAGGATGACCCTGAATCATGTCAAAGAACGCGGCGGAAATCGAATTGTAGTTGTAGCCAGCATTTGCGATTTCGACTTGCTGTTCTTCCGAAAGATTGTTCCACCATTTAAGGGCGACTTCGTCGGCCTTTCGAGCGTCGATGCCCTTCTGGCCGAACGTGTCTTTCGCAAGCATGAAGAGGGCGAACCCAGCGGAGCCAGCAACAAACCAATCTGCAGCAGTGTCGAGCCATGATTTTTCAGACATGTTAAACCCCATGTAGTATCAATTAGGAAGTGAAAGTTGAAGGCGTGATGAAGTTTACATTCCGCCCTGCGAAAACATTTTCTCTGCGAGTACGAGCATGTCGTACTTTGAAAGTAGGACGTCAATGAGTTCCGGTTTGAAATCAGTGTTTTCGTTGAAGTACGCTCGAACGTCTGCCTAGGTGAAGCCTGCTTTGCGACCGTCGCGAGCCGCCTGAACACCCGCGGCTTTGTCTTGCGTATTGTTTGCCGCAAACAATACGAGGTGGTCGCAAAGGGCCTTGAGTTCGGATGCCATGATGTCGCCCTTGAGATATGTGAAAGTGATGATTGTGTCGGATAGCTTGTTATTAACCTGTACGGCCTTGTTCTGATATGACGCTTATATGGAACAAATATGCGCAAAATAAACAGTTTTTGTTCTGATATGATGCTCCAGGGGCTTGATATCACACATAGATTCTGGACATGATGCCAGTGTGCTGTACATGATACCGAGCGTAATTAGATTTTCAAGGCGTTTCTTCGTTCTTGATCTACGTTTACAGCAATTACTTGCTGATATTGAAAAAGAAAACACAACAAGGTGTAAAAAAACATGAAACTCATTGAGCAACTAAAACAGATAACGTTCGTTTTCGCGGATAGCTGGAAAATCGGTATCTCATCACTTTAAACTACACATACTGAATATGTTCTTGCTGTAAGCGAAATCAAAATACTTTTTCCCGTGAATAGTGAAGAAACCCGTACACACAATTCGAAGGCCGAGGTTACGCAGAGAAATAGTGCATAGTTAAATCAGAGGAAGCCTGCCGATTGATTGATGGTCTCGAAGAGTAAAAATACAGCATTTTTAAAACTTCATTCACCTATCAGCGATGCCCTAAACGTTGAAACCATTGAGGCTTATTGTATTATCACCCAATGAAGGTATATAGTCGGTTCTCTTCAGAGAGCGGATGTAGAACCTTTGTGGAATTATTGGTTGTTTAACCGTATAAAACGGTTATCTTCGTAATTATTCAACAGGTAAGAAATAAAAAATGTGAATTCGTATGGCTGAAAAATTATGAGGAATCTTTCTCCATCCTAATAGTATCTAAGAAGAAGTATGAAGTTTATAAAAAATAAATTCTTGATCGTGTTCTTTTGGGTGATGGCAAATTTAGTTGCCTTGACTGTTATGAGAAATCAAGAACGCCAGGAAATTCATGCAAAAGGGCTTGATCCTGACTTAATTAGTAAATTTGAATCTATTACGTACTCAAGATCGACTCCGAATGATAAATCGCAGATTCCTTTTCATGCCAAATTTCTGAAACCGGTAAATGTTAAGGATCATCAAAAGTATCCACTCATTGTTTTTCTACATGGTGCAGGGGAAAGAGGGGATGATAATCTAGTTCATTTAAAAACATTGCCACAACAAATGGCAACTTCCAGTTGGCAGGAAAGATTTCCATGCTATCTCCTTGCTCCTCAGTGTCCTGAGAACATGCAATGGTCATCATCGTTAAGGTTAAATGACGCACTAGAACACAATTTACTGGATCAGATTTACCACATGATCCTGGATGTTTCTACTAAGCACGCAATCGACCCAAAGAGGATTTATATTACCGGCTATTCAATGGGTGGATACGGTACATGGAGTATGATCGCTCGCTATCCGGAATTATTTGCCGCTGCGTCCCCTATCTGCGGAGGAGGAGATCCGAATAATGTGTCTGAGTATACAAGTCTACCGCTCTGGGTTGTCCATGGTGACGCCGACCATTCGGTCCCCGTTACAGAATCAAGAAAGATGATTGACGCACTGAGAAAAGTTGGTAGTACTCCAGAATATTATGAGCTCAAAGGAGTCGGCCATGACAGCTGGTCTGAATCATATAAAAATTCGTCTGGGATGATTGACTGGTTATTTAAGCAACATCAATAGTTCTTAGTTTACGATACCTGGCATCTCGCATTTCAAAGACCTACATAGTTGTATCCCGACCTTTGCAAACATTCAATGTGGCATGTGCATCACACAGTTTAAAGACTTTCTGCTTGGGGGGGATGCGTTTCTGTACTTGCTTATTAAAAACGATCGTTGTCAAAAAAACACAAAGATTCTTCATTGCATCCAATATGGTTTTTGAAAAACTGACCAGTCTTGGCCTATTTTAAAGCATGCATAATACAATCACTACCGAGCAGATATTTTTGTTTTTCGAATCAGGAAGATGGTTACTCCCACCAGCAATAATGCGTTTAATGCGAGAATGATCCACATTCCAGTGTCGCTGTCTGCCTCCTTGGAGCCTGGAGATCGGGGTACTAATGTGCTGCTGAGGTTCCTGTTTTTTGAAACAAGATGAGGTGCAAGAGCTTCCAGGGCTGCTTCACTTAGAAATTCAGTTTTATCTATTGATTTGTCGTGATTAACGTCTGCTCTGCGGAATGCATCTTCAATATGAGCCAGCCTTGTTTCATATTGAATTTTTTGCGTTTCATTTGGATTGGGTGGCATCTTGAATTCTCCCAATACTTCTTTAAATGATATGAGACCGTTTTGATCGCTGTCACGCTGCATGAAAACAATCCCGCGAGGAGCTTTCGAGAGATCCAATTTAAAGGGAAATTCATCCACACCGAGTTTTCCATCTCGGTTGATGTCAAACCTTTTGAAATACTCTTTGGCCAGAGTGGCTGCAAACAAACCCTTGTCCCACTGAAATTCGGAAGAACTTAAATAACCATCATGATCACTGTCTGTTCGTGGAAATTGCCAGCCTAGTGCCAGATTTGCAAACGGTGTCTCACGATATTCCCTGAATGACAGCAATTTGTCCCCATTGGTATCGAAGCCTGGAAAAAGATATTCGGTCACTACCAGTTGCCAGTATGGTGTTCCCTGCAAGAGTTCTTCCCGAGTCAAGTGACCGTCGAGATCCTTATCAGCCGCCAGAAAGGTCCCGACAGGATTAGTCCAGTGTGAGATGTCACTCTTCCACTCTGCCATAGTCAATGTGCCGTTACCGTCCTGATCCATTTGTTTGAACAGAGCTGGAGTCTGCGTACCATCGCCGAAACCATGTGGTGCCAACTTAGCTTCTTTCAGGTCAATCAGTTGGTCCCCATTGATGTCAACTGTGTTAAATAACATTCCTGAGACTATCAATCCTGATGGCGCCCACTGTAATTCTCCAGTGGGATAACGCAGGCCATAGGCGATCTCCAGGACCTGCTGTGTTTCCTGTTGGTCCACGAAACCGTCTTTGTTCCTGTCCCAGTCTTCCCAGTTCGACAAAGTCAAGCCAGGAATGGAACGTGTGAAGTTCGAAATCTTGAATTCATCCTGATCCAGTTTGGAATCATTGTTTGTATCCCATTTACTCCAGCCTGCTTTCAGTTCCTGTATGCGTTCGGCCACACGCTCCATCAGTGGATGTGGTAAGTTCCGCAGATCGTTTGAGACAATATTCTGATATTCATTCAAAGTCAGTTTCTGATTACTATCAAGATCGAATAACCCAAAATCTCGGATTGCTCTTTGCTGTAAGTTTTCAGGAATGGATGCCAGATACTCTTCAGAAGTCAGTTGACCATTTTTGTCAACATCCCGTTTCTTGAATTCGTGAGCATAAAAATCAGGTGTTCGCTTACTGGTATTGAAGGGAAGTTCATTCAAATCCAGTTTTCCATCCTGGTTGATATCAAATCGCTGGAAATACTCCATCGACAATGCGGCTCCGAACAAACCCTTCTCCAACTGAAATTCTGAAATGCTTAAAAAACCATCCTGATTGCTGTCTGTTCGTAGAAACTGCCAGGGGAGTGCGGGGTTCGCGAATGGTGTTTCCCGGTATTCCCTGAATGAGAGTAATTTGTCCCCATTGGTATCAAAGCCTGGAAACAGATATTCGCTGACTTCCAGTTGGTAGGAAGGGCTTCCCTGTAACAGCTCTTCTCGATTCAAATGACCATCCAGGTTCTTGTCGGCTGCCAGGAAGGTTCCTACGGGATCGGTCCAGTGCTTGAGATCACTCTTCCACTCGACCATAGTCAGTGTGTCGTTATCGTCCTGATCTATCTTTTTGAACAGAGCTGGGAACTGCTTAGGATCACCGAAGCGATGTTTTGCCGACTTGGCTTCCGCTAAGTCGATCACGTGGTCCCCATTCAGGTCAATGATGTCAAACAGCATTCCAAAGAGCATGAGACCTGATGGTGCCCACAGCAGTTCTCCCGTAGGATAGCGCAGGCCATAGGCAATCTCGAGGACCTGTTGCGTTTCCTGCTGATCCACGAAACCGTCTTTGTTCCGGTCCCAGTCTTCCCACTTCGACAATCCCAGGCCCGGTATGGAACTTGTGAGGTTCGAAGCCTTAAATTCATTCTGGTCCAGTTTGGCATCATTGTTCGTATCCCACTTGCTCCAGCCTGCTTTCAGTCCCTGCATGCGTTCGGCTACACGCTCCATCAGTGGATGTGGTAATTTCCGCTGATCACGGGAGACTATACTCTGGTATTCGTTAAAAGTCAGTTGCTGGTCACCATCCAAATCGAACAATGCAAAGTCTCGAATCAACCTTGGCTGAAATTTTTTGGCAACGGGAGCCAGATACTCTGCCTGGCTCAAACGCTGGTCACCATCGGCATCTCGATAGCGGAATTCATTCAGGGGAATTTGCTGTTTCGGTTTCTGTCTCTGGCTGAATTCCTGCAGGCTCAGTTGCTGGTCGGAGTTTTTGTCCCAATCATAAAACTCACGTTTTGCCTGTTGCCGCTGCTGACCTTTCTTCTTTTCCAGATACTCAACTGGCGTCAGTTGACCATTCTTGTCGACATCCCGTTTCTTGAATTCGTGAGCATAAAATTCAGGCGTTCGCTGACTGGTATTGAAAGGAAATTCTTTAAGCTCAAGTTTCCCATTCTGGTTGATATCAAAGCGCTGGAAATACTCAATCGCCAATGCGGCAGCAAACAAGCCCTTATCCCACTGAAATTCAGAAGAACTTAAATAGCCATCCTGATCACGATCGGTTCGCAGAAACTGCCAGGGGAGTGCCAGATTCGCAAAGGGAGTCTTCCGATATTCCCTGAATGACAACCGTTTGTCCCCATCAGTGTCGCATCCCGGAAACAGATATTTGGTCACTTCGAGTTGCCAGGAGGGGGTTCCCAGCAACAGTTCTTCCCGATTCAAATGACCGTCCAGATCCTTGTCAGCTGCCAGAAAGGTTCCCACAGGATCAATCCAGTGTGTGATGTCGCTCTTCCACTCGGCCATGGTCAATGTGCCGCTATCGTCCTGGTCCATCTTTTTGAATAAGGCGGGAGTCTGTTTACCGTCACCGAAACCATGTTGTGCCGACTTGGCCTCCGCCATATCAATCAGGTGATCCCCATTCAGGTCAACGACGTCAAACAGCATTCCTAAGAGCATGAGGCCAGACGGCGCCCACAGTTGTTCTCCAGTTGTGTATCGTAGTCCATAGGCAATTTCGAGGACCTGTTGTGTTTCCTGCTGATCCACGAAACCGTCTTTGTTCCGGTCCCAGTCTTCCCATTTCGACATTTCCAGACCAGGTATGGAACTTGTGAGTTTCGAAGCCTTGAATTCATCCTGGTTCAGTTTGGCATCTTTGTTTGTATCCCACTTGCTCCAGTCTGCTTTCAGTCCCTGCATACGTTTAGACACACGCCCCATCAGTGGATGTGGTAATTTCCGCTGATCACGGGAGACAATGCTCTGGTATTCGTCAAAAGTCAATTGCTGGTCACCATCCAAATCGAACAATGCAAAGTCTCGAATCAACCTTGGCTGAAATTTTTTGGCAACGGGAGCCAGATACTCTGCCTGGCTCAAACGCTGGTCACCATCGGCGTCTCGATAGCGGAATTCATTCAAGGGGACTGCCTGTTTCGGTTTCTGTCTCTGGCTGAATTCCTGAAGGCTCAGTTGCTGATCAGAGTTTATATCCCAATCATAAAACTCACGTTTTGCCTTTTGTCGTTGCTGGCCTTTCTTCTTTCCCAGATATTCAACCGGCGTCAGTTGACCATTTTTGTCTGCATCCTGCTTCCTGAATTCATAAGCGAAATATTCAGGGGTATGCTTACTGGTGTTGAAGGGAAATTCATTCAAGCCCAGTTTTCCATCCTGATTGATATCAAATCGCTGGAAATACTCCATCGCCAGTGTGGCTCCGAATAAGCCTTTATTCCACTGAAATTCGGTAGAACTCAAATAACCATCATTATCTCTGTCTGTTCGTGGAAATTGCCAGCCGAGTGCCAGATTTGCAAAAGGTGTCTCACGATATTCCCTGAATGAGAGCAATTTGTCTCCATTGGTATCGAAGCCTGGAAACAGATATTCGGTTACTTCGAGTTGCCAGGAGGGGGTTCCCTGCAACAGTTCTTCCCGATTCAAGTGACCATCCAGATCCTTGTCAGCTGCCAGAAAATCTCCTACGGGGTCAATCCAATGCTTGAGGTCACTCTTCCACTCAGCCATAGTCAATCTGCCGTTTCCGTCCTGGTCCATCTTTTTGAACAGGGCGGGAGTCTGCTTGCCATCACCGAAACCATGTTGTGCCGACTTGGCCTCCGCTAAATCAATCAGGTGGTCCCCATTTTTGTCAACATGGTCATCAAACAGCATTCCGGAGACCATCATTCCCGATGGTGCCCACTGCAATTCCCCTGTAGGAAAACGCAGGCCATAGGCAATTCCGAGGACCTGCTGTGTTTCCTGCTGATCCACGAATCCGTCTTTGTTCCTGTCCCAGTCTTCCCACTTCGACAATTCCAGGCCGGGTATGGAACTTGTGAGGTTCGAAGCCTTAAATTCATCCTGGCCCAGCTTGGAATCTTTGTTTGTATCCCACTTGTCCCAGGCTGATTCCAGATCCTGCATTCGTCTGATTACGTGCTCCATCAGCGGATGTGGTAATTTTCGCTGATCACGGGATACAATGCTCTGGTATTCGTCAAAAGTCAGTTGCTGGTCGCCATCCAAATCGAACAATGCAAAGTCTCGGATCAGGCTCGGCTGAAATTTTATGGCAACGGGAGCCAGATACTCTGCTTGGCTCAAACGCTGGTCACCATCGGCGTCTCGATAGCGGAATTCATTCAGGGGAACTTGCTGTTTGGGTTTCTCGCGTCGAGAGAATTCCTGAAGGCTCAGTTGCTGATCAGAGTTTATATCCCAATCATAAAACTCACGTTTTGCCTTTTGTCGTTGCTGGCCTTTCTTCTTTCCCAGATATTCAACCGGCGTCAGTTGACCATTTTTGTCGGTATCCCGCTTCTTGAATTCAACCGAGTATTTTTCAACAGACTGCTTGGTGGTCTTTGGAGAGACGGGCGGGGATTGAGCGGGAAGATGAGGTACATTTTCAAATGCTACACAAGCTGTTAAAAGTAAAAGAGATTGAAATAGAACACGGAAAGCATTGGAGTTAATTACGGTTAAGTCTTTAGAACTTTGAGCGTTGAGTCGATTGTTCATTACTTGTTTCTCTTTATTTTGTTGTTGCGTCTCTTTTGTTTTCATGCAGTCAAAATACAGATACACAATTCTGTATGAATCTATCTGAGGTTTTTCTTGTCTTTTTTTATCAGCTATTGGCTGAAGGTACTTCTTAACCGAATTGGAAATGCGATGTTCCCATTACAGATTAAAAACCAAGCTATATACCTGGGTGTTTTTATTATTCCCTTCTCATTTCGCATACAATTCTAAAACCAATAAATGGATTGTGCTTCCAGGGAACAGTGATGGGATAATTGATTTTGCATCCTTCTCCCACGTAGATCCAATCACATCCCCGCACAACTTTCAAATACCCATGTTTCGGACCTTGAGGATCACGTAAAGGAGAGCGACTATAATAATCACGATCAAACCAATCCGAGCACCATTCCCACACATTCCCACGCATATCATACAAACCAAATGCATTCGGAGCATAACTCCCTACTTTGGTAATAGGGAGTGGATGAGTTTTACCCGCAGCTTCACCGGATGTGTCATCCATACTTTTTACTGAGCTGAAAGCATAGGGTTGCTCAGAACCAGCACGGCATGCATATTCCCATTCTGCTTCGGTAGGCAGCCGATACGTGCGTTTGGCATTTTTCTCTGTTGGTGTGTTAGAAAGTCGCCGGCAGAATTCATTTGCATCGTTCCAGGTTACCTGCTCAACAGGAAAAGATGTTGTGTCCTCAGAAGTGGATTGATGAAATGCAGGATTTATCCCCATGATTTTTTCATAATCGCCCTGGGTCACTTCATAGGCACCAAGATAAAACGGATGTGTGATCTGAACTGTGTGTTGTGGGGATTCTGGTGGTAAGTCGTAATCGTTGCCGTCATCCGGCAATCCCATGATAAATGACCCTTTAGGAATGAGAACAAATTTCATGTCTGTTGAGTTTAAAAAATCTGACGGGGCTTGCTCAGGCTTTTCTGAAATTGAAGCATGATTAACTTCAGAAGCATCTTCCAGTTCATTGACTGTGTTTAGATGTTCGTCAAAATCAGATGCCAGGATATCAGCAGGAGTTTCACGAGAATGTATGACATGCCAAACACCGGGATCAATCTTATCTGAAATAAATTTCACAGTCCCATCTAAAAAAAGGACATTGACACCTCCATCGTGCTGACTACGAGAAGTGGCTTGTGTATTTACATCGACGTAAGAAACACATGCCATCTTTTCCTCTACAAGTTTCTCTACACCAAGAATGTCGTGTAATTTCCCGCAGCCGATAAAGTCGTCAGATCGAGCCCATGGATTATTCGGCCCATAGTCATCTCCATTCACACCGTGTGCCCAAGTGACGCTGCTTCCAATATGTCCCCAAGACCATACACCTCGAGGATCGATCGGGTGAATCCCAGCACGAATTTCTTCCAAGGCTACGAGGGTTGCCCGGCCATTATAAAGATCACCAAATGAAAATGTCTTGTTAAAACCTGCTACACCATTTCCCCAATATTGGAACTTACGAGAGTCCTGGTCTATTAATAGATGAGAATAGTCTCCTGAAGGAGATGCTGTAGACCCATATCCTATTTTTCCAGTATGAGTCCCTCCATTAATGGCATAATTTCCACGAGCAAAATGAATGGTTGAGTCATCGGCTGATGCAAATTGATGCATGTTTTCGGAAGAATTATATGTATCACTGGGACATCGCATTAGCGAAAGGGGAGAATTTCGTACCTGGAGATTCTGTTCATGAGCAACTGGCAGATTGTAGTCAAATGAGTTTGCCAATTCTGTTTTATCTAAATGGGGGAGAAGTAAGAGAACCCAGTTGGCACGAGTGAATATGTCGAGTTGTTTGCTCGCATTTAATGCCAGAGAGTGCATATCTTGCGTGCCCCAGATAGCAGCGGGAGGTAAACATCGATGAGTATCATGATAGGAATATAAGGCGGTCCCTAGTCGCTTCATGTTTTGTTCGCATTGCTGAATCCTGGCCGATTCTCGCATTGCAAGAATATTCGGGCTTAGTAAAGCGATTAATAACCCAACAACAGCCAATAAGATAAGAACTTCGCGCAATGAGAATCCATCGCGGTTTACTGCTCTGGCTGGCTGATATGAAATTGAATGAGATATCATTATTGGACTCGGATCTGCGTAAATTTATTTTTGTGAATTAAAAACACCAATACATTGGACTGCAGGAAATAAAAGAGAATATCGTTCGTATTATGTACCAGTAAGCTGGTCAGAAATGAGTATTCTGACGATGCTAATCAATCTCTAACAATCCAATCTTCTGCTGAGTTCCCGAATTTTGTTTTCTTTCATAAAGCCGCAATACGAGTTCACAATTAAAGTCAGGATAATGGGTTTCCCCGATCTTTTTCCATTCCTGCGAAACGGGGACTTTTGTCTTCAGCCAGCGGCTTTCATCAAGGGTCCATATCCAACGGGTTTTCATTTGATCAATCATTTTTGAGTTGACATAGTCTGTTTCCAACATAACAGAGCTACCTTGATAGAAAGGGTACTCCTGCCCACGATCGCGTGTATATGTGAAAACTCGCTTGCGATTTTTTGTGCAAGTAATTGCCGTCGTATAGAGCAGAGGGTTACATACGATGAGGGGCTCCGTTGACTTGCTAATGGAATCATACCTTGTGAGGGCTGCTGCCATTCCGGGATGGTCTGCCATCATTTCCCGATGTTGATAATTCCAGTGGCTACAGAAAGCCATACCACCTAACACTGCAACTATTGTGATATTTCGGACGAATTTGTTTGGTATTCGGCATATTAATATTGCAGCGGCAGTAAACAATAATATTTGAGCGAACATAAAATAACGTGCTTTAAATACGTTACGCGATGTTAAGGAGTAAATGATTGCCATCAAAAAAGTGACTGTAGATGCAATAAAAATGAAAATATCGGCTGGACGACGACCCAATAACAGCAATACCAGTCCTAGAAAGACTGCCTGGGCAATGATCAGGCCAGTGATCATTACTTGCGGGAATCCTTTATCAAATATAAAAAGTTGATAAAAAGTATGTCCCACATCTCTCAATTGAAATGGTTGTGTATAAAAGTTTGCATTCACTCTTTGGGTCTGGTCTAAAAAACTCAGCAGCACTAGTTGCCAGACCCAGAAAAAGATGAGAGCGGAAATGAAAACCGGCTTTAAATTTGCAAGACGGTCCCGTGGACTTCCATTTAGTTTGTGAAACCATAGGTAACCAGCGGCAAAACAATATTGCCCCGCAATAATAAAGAGACCAAAGTGGTGGGTATAAGCTAAAGCGATAGTTGTTATTGTAAACAGAACCCAATCCCTCATCCCCGGCTTTATTTTATGCAGAGCGCGCATCAGAAACCAGCTTGAGAAAGCGGTTAATGTCGTACCCAAACTATACATCCGAGCGATCAGCGACCAGGAAATATGGAGTGGGCTTAAAGCAATCATAGCTGCTGTCAAAAGTGCAGCGAGAGAGGCTGGACTTGCATCTCTATGCCCCAATTCATCACTTGAAGAATAAGCTTCTTTGACAAACAGATAAGCGCCGATGATCGTAGTTATCCCAAACGTGACTCCAAACATCCTTGTAGCAAACATCGAAGTCCCAAACAAAATTCCCCATATTTTAAGTAATATAAAAGACAAAGGGGGGTGCGTATCTTCTGAGACATGCTTCCAAAGATCCACAAAAGAAAACTCCGTCATTTTCAGTGAGAAGCTTTCATCAAACACATAAGTCACTGTCGTTAAATTATGTGTTCGCAACAGGAGAGCTACGAACAGAATAAAGAGTAATGCTAATCCTGTAAGAAAAATTCTGAACGGTGTAGTCTGTTGGCTTATATTTGTCATATTGCCAGAAATAGTTTGCTAAAAAACAAAGAAGTAGAGCAGGTGTCAATACTCTCCACCCGAAATTATTTGCTGTGCCAAAGGGCTTCCCTCCAATGATTGGCCTTGAGGGCTAGCCAGAGAAGCATAGACCTTCCCATCAATATTTTGAGAGATGAATTGTACACGCCCATCGCAAAGTCCTACGTTGACCCCTCCATCATGCAAGGAACTGGGATAAGGAGATGATCCTTCAGGTTGGGAGATACCCGAATTAATGGCACTCGCTCCTGAATTCGATCGATTGTAATCTACATTTCCACTTGAACAGTTGCCGTTCAAGCAAGGGTTGCCAATGAAAAAACTTGTTAGATAAGGATTGGGAGATGCCCAGTTATCTGTAGGGTTCTTAGGGTTATATCCAGTGCGAAGATTCTCTGAAACGAGCATGGTATTAGAAGCACCATCAGTGATTGTCGCCATGCTATGGTGACGCTTTGATCTGATTTCACCTTTCCAGGTCTCATTAAAAAACAAACCCATTTGAGTAAAAATCTCACGATCTGATGGTGTCCCATCACCACTGGTCGAGGAATTACATGTAATGCCATTTCCGTTGAGGTCTAACTTTCTTTGTGTCGTATCAACGGGGCAATCATGGACTCCGTTTCTCATTGTAGTGAAACCGACTCCACTACTGACAACATAAGTTAAATTTCCGTTTCCGACGACTTCAGTCTTGTCAGATGGGCATGTCAAAACAGGAATGTGAGTATTTGCCAGCGGTTTATTGACTGGATCATTATAAGATTTTTCTACATCCCATTTGTCATATATCATCGATTGGTCGATAAAAGGGAGAATTTCCACAACCCAGCTACGATAGGCACCAACTGAAGCCGGAGTTCCATCTCCATAGTAACCGCATGCCGGAAAACGGCCTGCGGTGTCAGTAGCCTGTAAAATGCCAAGACTGATATTCCGCATATTATTTAAACACTGTACTTGCCTGGCAGAATTGCGTGCTGTCTGAATAGCGGGTAGAGCGAGTGCCGCCAAAACACCAATCACCGCAGTAGAAACCAACAGTTCTACGATCGTAAAACCCGATCTGTAATCGTTCTTCGGATGAAAGATGGGTAAGATTTTATCTGGGTTGAAATGGGATTTTTTATGCATCATCCGCATGAGCCTCCAACCACCAGGCGGCAAAGTAGGTTAGCACAGCGACAATAATCACAGAATCCACAAAGTACATCCAGTAAGCAAAGGAAGAGCATTCTCCAACCAGCGGAAAGATCAGCTTAGCCTCAGTCGGTCTGCGCGAAGGAAAAATCATGTTCTGTTTTTCCGACCAATTAAATAGAAAGAAAACTGTGACGTTTGTCATCACCAACGTTGCTCCCCATCTGTATCCCTGGCGTAAATACGGCGCAGCAAAATAGGCTAACAGGGGACACAGAATAATTACCGCCAGAAATGAGCAGGCTGCATAGACGATAAACAACAGGGGAGAAGTATATCCCACAAGGGGAAAATAGAGTTGCCCCTGGCCCATCCAATCTACAAAAGCATAAATTCCCAGGCTCGCACAGAGGATGAGAGCACAGGCAAGCAGCAGTTTGCGAAAGGCGGTATGTTCCAGAAAGGATAAGTTGATCGTGGGAAGCTTTTGTCGGGAAGGCGGAGCCTGTTCCTGATTAGGAGCACGAGCGTCAATTCGCTCTACAGCTGCATTCACTGTGGTCGACCAGGTCTCTTCGGAATAAGCGCCGGTTTCAGTATCGTCGTTCAATTCATCTAAATCGACGTCTGGTCCCGCAAGTAAATCCAAATCGGTTTCCAATTCCGAACTGCCGGCGATGGGCCTGCTAAGATCGACATGAATCTCCCGCTGGGGGGCGACGGAAACCGGGGGGATCTTATTGTTTCTTAAGGACAGCAGTCGTCTCAACCAGCCGGGGTGTTCCAACTGTTGTTCCGGCTGGATGGTGTCAGTCGACTCTGCTATATCTGATTCTGTCAGAAAAGTATCTAGGTCATTTTCATCAGCATATTCGTCCCCCGAGTACGTTTCTTCCGATTGAACTGTCGGCAGTGTCACCGGATCTTTGCGCGACATATAAAAAAGGCCAGGTACAGAATCTGCCCGTTGCCACTCATCCATATAACTGGGGCGCACCATGGTTTCGGGCAGCAGGCACTCTTCGCGTACCATTTCCACCATCTCACGGAACAGGTACGGTCCCAACTCTTCCTTAGACTGTTTGTAAAACCATTCAGTTGCCATAGTTCGATAGTCTCAAGGGCGTGATTCGTAGAAACAAATTGTTTCATTGCATATTTACAGCAATGAAGCAGATTGCCGAGAATTAAATAGTGTACAACACTGGCTACTTCAATGGCAACATTGGTCCATTATTATCTCGAGATATCTGATATTGACCTGCCCCCCTTAACCGCGTCCAGAACTTGATATACTAATCAGGATTCTGGACCAATTGAGGAGGAGGCAACATGCCCACCAAGCGTCATTCATCCGAACAGATCATTTCGAAACTCCGGGAAGCCGAAGTCCATCTCGCCCAGGGGATGACGATTCCCCTGATGTGCAAAAAGCTGGGAATCCACCAGCAGACGTACTACAAGTGGCGTCGTGAATACGGTGGCTTGCGGATGGACCAAGCCAAACGTCTGAAAGAGCTGGAGAAGGAAAATGCCCGACTCAAGAAGCTGCTGGCAGAGTCGGAACTGGATAAAGCCATTTTGCGGGAAGCCGCCTCGGGAAACTACTGAGCCCGTCGAAACGGAGTAAGGCGGTGAATTTCGTAAGAGATTCCCTGGGGCATGATCAGGTTTCGGAACGCCGGGCCTGTCGTGTCCTGGGACAATCCCGTTCCACGCAACGGAGGCAGCCTGTAGTCCCTTCCGATGAACCCCGGCTGGTTCGGGAGATCATTGATCTAGCGAGTCAGTACGGCCGTTATGGCTATCGTCGTGTGACAGAGTTACTGCGACGGCGAGGCTGGAAGGTGAATCACAAGCGAGTGGAGCGGCTCTGGCGACAGGAAGGCCTGAAAGTACCACAAAAACAGCCAAAACGTCGTCGACTGTGGTTCAATGATGGTTCCTGTGTCCGTTTACGTCCCCGGCATCGCGATCATGTCTGGAGCTACGATTTTGTGCATTGCCGGACTCACGACGGCCGGGCTTTCCGGATGCTGACTGTGCTCGATGAATTTACCAGAGAGTGCCTGTGTATTGATGTGCAAAGGAGATTAAACAGTGAAAGCGTTCTGGAACGTCTGAGCGACCTGTTTGTGCGTCGTGGAGTCCCGGATCATATTCGCAGTGACAATGGTCCCGAGTTTACAGCAGAGCGGGTTCGTGACTGGCTCCGCAGGGTAGAAGTGAAGACCTTATTCATTGAACCAGGCAGTCCCTGGGAAAATGGTTACATCGAATCCTTCAACGGAAAACTGAGAGATGAATTGCTCAACGGTGAAATCTTCGATACGTTATGGGAAGCCAAAGTGCTGATTGAACGCTGGAGGAGAGATTATAACTCCATCAGACCGCACAGCTCACTGGGCTACAGAGCCCCGGTACCGGAAGCGAAGCTGTTCTGCTCGCCTGCTTCCGCTCCGCTACAGCAGACGAGCAGAACAGCTGTTGATACAATAGAACACTGAGTCTTGTGACTGGTGTCATACTCGGGGGCAGGTCAGTGCATCCATCTGACTCATGTTTATCTATTGCATAAAACGAAGGAGATTTAAAGATGAGCTATCAAACTAAAAAAAAAATAATTTCAGTTCTTGGAATCTGTATTAGCTTTTCAATTACTTTGAAAGTTGGAAATGCTGAAAAATCACAGCCAACGGAAAATAAAATATATTGGGGTAAGCTGAAAGGTATCGATGATATACAAGCCGGAATTTCAGTTTCTCCTCAAAAACAAATATACGAATTAGGTGATGTCATTTATGTTCATTTTTATTTTAAGAATTGTGGAAAAAAAAACCTAAGAGGAAATCTTCCAAATCAAGTAAGCACACATATGATTAAATCCTTTAACGTTTCAAATATAGAAGAGAATCAGCTGCAGCTTAAAGGGGATCGACCAGGCGGGAGTTCACTTGTTGGGAGTAAAGTTGGATATCTTCCACCTAAAAACCATGTTTATATCAAAGGGTTTCGGGTGGTACTTGGGGAGAAAAAAAAGAAGATGGAATAGACAAACGTGATAGCACTGAAGTGTTAAAAAATAAACAAGTACAACTTAAAATGAAAAAATCACACGAACTTAGGATACCCAGAGTCGACTCGAATCTCGCGTCTTCTTTTTCTGATGTTCCTTCTGCATTTAAAACCCCTTCTCCTTTTGAAACTCTCACTAAAAATAACGGCACCATAATTAATTCAACGTTAGTAAATAGAAACCGCGGAACAATAGTTTTGGTTGGACAGAACAAAATGTTGACATTAAAAGCAACAGTACTAAACCCTTTTTATGATTCAACCCCTAAATATTTAGAGACAGGTGTAATAAGTTTAAACTTGAGTTCTAAGTAATAAAAAGTCAGTTCATTGACCTGATACTATGACCGCCGTTTCAATCCTGTTCCCTAAATCGCTAAGATGAGTGAGCCAGTTATCCCTGACCTGATCACTCTATCAAGGAGACAAAACCATGTGGAACATTGGCATCGATCTTCATTAGAAAGTGTAGTTCGACTTCAATTGTCCCGGAGAGTCTACAAATATTGCGTTTATTTAATCGTTTAACATACGACTGCTACAGAAATGTCTAAAACAGAACTGGCTCTTGTTGTTAGAAGATATCCAGATAAAAGCTGGATTTTCAGTAAAAAAACTAACGGTGTCCCCGCAACGTGTTGGTAACCGGACGCCTCAGGAGTTTGCAATGTGATGAGACAAGGCATAACTAGCCTGAAATCTCTTGTCTCAAGCTGGTGCATAGCTGAGACAAGTCAAGCAGTAGGCTACTAAGACGTGCGACGGATTGACCTTCTCTCCGATTCTTGATCCATGCGGAATGCGAGAGATTTTGTTATCTTGTATTCAGGAAAAGGATCAGATCTATGAAACGAAAACGCTACACAGAAGAACAAATCGCCTTCGCTTTACGCCAGGCTGAATCAGGAAGCACAGTGGCGGAAGTGACCCGCAAGATGGGGATTTCCGAACAGACCTTCTATCGCTGGAAAAAGAAATACGCCGGGATGGGAGTAGCTGAGTTGCGTCGCCTGAAGCAACTCGAGGAAGAAAACAAGAAGCTGAAACAGCTCGTGGCCGATCTCAGCCTCGATAAGAAGATGCTGCTGGATGTCGTCCAGGGAAAGGTATGAGGTCTGATCGTCGTCGCGTAGTGGTGAAACGGCTTCAGGCAGGTTATTCCCAAAGCGAACGTCGTGTTTGCAGGGCGTTGAATTTTCCACGAGCCAGCCACCGCTACAAAAGTGTTCGAGACGAGAGGACCGAATTACGAATCCGGTTACGTGATCTGGCCGGTACCCGCGTGCATTACGGTTATCGGCGGTTACATATCCTGTTACAGCGGGAAGGCTGGCATGTGAATCACAAGCTGGTGTATCGGCTCTATGTCGAAGAAGGCCTGCAAATGCGGCGAAAACGCCCCCGGCGGAATCGGAGCTGTCAGGTTCGGAAAACACGTGAGCAAGTCAGTCGCACCAATGAGAGTTGGAGTATGGACTTTATGGCCGATCAGCTGTTTAATGGGCAGCGGTTTCGGCTGTTGACGTTAGTCGATAACTTTAGTCGTGAGAGTCTGGCCATTCAGGTGGGAACCCGACTGACAGGAGATGACGTGGTGAAAGCTCTGGATCGCATCAAAGAGGCTCGAGGCTGTCCCCAGTCAATCCGTGTAGATAACGGCCCTGAGTTGTTCATTTCGAAGAGTCTGGACTGGTGGGCTTACTTCAACAAAGTGACTCTGGATTTCAGTCGACTGGGAAAACCAACCGACAATGCGTATATTGAATCGTTCAACGGGCGAGTTCGCCAGGAGTGTCTAAACCAGCATTGGTTTTTAAGCCTGGCAGACGCACAGGAACAAATTGACCAGTGGCGGCTGGACTATAACGAAAACCGCCCACACAGCTCGCTGGGAAATCAGACCCCGGTGGAGTTCGCGAAAAATTCATCCCTGGCGCGCCAGGGATGAATTTACTGACCTTCTCCCCGATTCTTGATCCATGCGGAATGCGAGAGATTTTGTTATCTTGTATTTTTCGTGGGAGGATCAGACAGCATGAAACGGAAACGATATTCGGAAGAGCAGATTGCCTTTGCATTGCGGCAGCATGAGTCCGGCACTGCGGTGGCGGAGATCGTCAGGAAGATGGGGATCACCGAACAGACATTTTACCGCTGGAAGAAGAAATACGCCGGTCTGGGCGTCGCTGAAGTCCGCAGACTGAAGCAGCTGGAAGAGGAAAACCGGAAGCTCAAACAACTGGTGGCTGACCTGAGTCTGGACAAGAGCATGCTCCAGGATGTTCTCAAAAAAAAGCTGTGAGGCCCGCTCGTCGTCGTACTCTGGTGCAGGAACTTCAGGTTTGCTACGAAGTCAGTGAGCGGCGTGCCTGCCAGGTGCTCGGCTTTCCGCGAGCCAGTCACCGTTACCAGAGTGTTCTTGATGAACGGGCCGAGCTGCGGATGCGACTGCGCGAACTGGCCACCATTCGTGTGCGTTATGGATATCGGCGGCTGCATATCCTGTTACAGCGGGAAGGCTGGCGTGTGAATCACAAGCTGGTGTATCGCCTCTATTGTGAAGAAGGCCTGCAGATGCGGATCAAAACGCCTCGCCGGAACAAAAGCTGTGCCGTTCGTGGTGAGCGTTCTCCGGCCCGGCAGTCCAATGATGTAAACAACGGTCAGAAAACGTAGCGCCTGCCGGTTGAAAACCGTAGCGCTATCTGTGCAGGATTCGTCCGGATGTGGCTGTGTGGGGACGAATGCGTGGTCTTTTGTTATTTCGTCAGTCGCGGTTTCTTGCTTGAGCTTTTTGTGTGCCGCCGTTTGGCGTCCTGTAACCGGTAACTTTCACCAGTGGTTTCCAGGATGTGGCAGCGATGAGTGAGCCGGTCGAGTGTGGCCCCCGTCAGCCGTTCGCTGCCCAGGACCTCAGTCCAGTTTTCAAAGGGCAGATTGGTCGTTACGATCAGGCTGAAACGTTCATAGGCCGTGCTGATGACGTCGAACAGCAACTCGGAGCCGAGTTTACTGGCGGGGACATATCCCAGTTCATCCAGAATCAGCAGATCGAGTTTCGCGATCTGCTTTTTCAGGCGGGTTAACTCCCGCTGTTCGCGGGCTTCCATTAACTGGGTAATCAGTTCGGTGACCTGATAAAAGCGGACCCGCTTTCCCTGGCCGCAGGCGGCAATCCCCAGGGCGACTGCCAGGTGCGTCTTGCCGGTGCCGGAATTACCCACCAGCAGGATATTCTCCCGCTGCTCGATAAACTCACCCCGCATCAGTTCGCTGACCAGCAGTTTATTGAGGCCGGGCTGGGCCTGAAAATCGAACGTTTCCAGGGTCTTATACGTCGGGAACTTTGCCGCCTTCAGACGTCGTTCCGCGGCCCGGCGATCCCGTTCAATCAGTTCCAGTTCACATAACTGTAACAGGAATCCCAGATGGTCGACATTGTCAGTGGCACAACGGGCGGCGATCTTTTCGCATTCTCTGAGGATGGTGGGCAGCCTCAGGCTCTTGAGATGGTGCTGCAGCAGCACCAGACTTTTGGTTTGTTTTCTGGTCACGTTTAACCTCCGATTAACAGGCACTGGTAAGCAGAAACATCCGTCTGTGCCACCTGTACCAGCTTCAGGTGGGGACGGCCTTCCAGGCTGAACAGAGTCAGCGGTGACTCCTGCTGGTATTCCAGAATCAGGCGAATGGCAGAAGCGCGGGTCGCATCAATGTCCAGCGCGTATTCCACCGCACGCTTCAGTGCGGATAACGGATGGTGTTCCAGCAGGCGCAGCACCTTGATGAACTCCCGCGTGCCGTCTGACTGCAGTTCGGCTTCCAGCCGACGGCGGAGAATGCCCAGACAGACCGGCAGATCCCAGTCTTCCAGGGGGCGGGCATGATCAAAGCCTCCCGGCTTCCGTTCCAGTAAACTCAGGTAATGAATCGGGTTAAAACGGGTCTGTTCCCGTCCCCAGTCCCGCTGGTGCCGGGCGATTAACGTCTCTTCAAACAACAGCCGCACTTCGGCGATGGTGGCCACGATGGTGATCTGACGATGCGCGTATTTTGTGGGAACCGAGTAACTGTTGGTATCAAAGCGGACCAGCGACAGGGAGTCGGCGTGTGCCTGTCCCAGTCGGCAGGCTTCGAACGTCTGCTGTGGCAGGGGCCGCAGGAATTCCCGTTGTTCTTCCGCCAGCAGGCTCTGTTTGGGGGAAGCCTGTCCCCGCAACTGACGCTGCAGATCGTTCCGGCAGCATTGCACTAACTGCTCGTTCAGAGTCTCCAGGGAAGCAACCCGGGGAACGGGGACCAGGAAGTTGCTGCGGGCATAGTCCAGCAACCGCTCGACATGGCCTTTCTCATTCGGTCGTCGTACCAGACAGAAATGATCGTCAAACAGAAAGTGGCTTTTCAGACGCAGGAACTCGGTCGTTACTTTTCGCTCACGGTTCCCTACCAGACTGGCTACTGCGATTTTCGAGTTGTCATAGCTGATCCGCTGCGGTACACCGCCCAGAAATTCAAAGGCCCGCTTGTGTCCTTCCAGAAAGGCTTCCGTACATTCCCGGGGAAAGGCCTGGATAAAAATCGCGTCCGAATAAGGTAACGTCATCACAAACAGGGCGACTTTGGTCAGTGTTCCGTCCAGCCAGACATCGGCAAAGCCGAAGTCCACCTGGGCTTCGCCCGGGGGATGGCGGAGCGGCAGGAAAACCTCGCGGGACTGGGCTTTCCAGTCACGGATGGCTTCCCGGACGATCGTGATTCCACCGGAATACCCGTGTTCGTCCCGCAGACGTTCGAAGATGCGCTTCCCCGTATGGCGCTGTTTGCGATGCACGCTGCGGTCGTTCTGCAGAATCTCATGAATGATCGGCAGAAACGGCTCCAGCTTGGAAGGACGGGGCTTAGTCAGCCGATATCCCGGCGGCTCCGAGTAGGTCAGTATTTTTTGCAGCGTGTCCCAGTGAATATCGTACTCGTCACGAGCAGCACGTTGACTGATTTCTCCGGTCAGAACACGTCGACGGATCTCACCCCATAACTCCATATCTGTAATCACCCTTGCCTCCGCTGTTTCCGGATCAGAACTGACTCAAATACTGAGAGTCTGACCCAAAACCAACAGGTGGTCATCTGGGCGCTACGTTTTTATACCGATTTGCCACTCTCCGGCAGGCGCTACGTTTTCTGGCCGTTGTTTACACTTACTGGAACCGGGTGAAGCTTGACTTCAGTCGTCCGGGAAAGCCTACAGATAATGCGTTTATTGAATCCTTCAACGGTCGACTGCGACAGGAATGTCTGAACCAGCACTGGTTCCTGTCACTGGAAGATGCCCAGGAAAAACTGGATTCCTGGCGGAAGGATTACAACGAGCGGCGTCCCCACAGTGCATTGGGCAACAGGACGCCTCAGGAGTTTGCGAAGTTTTCAGACCAGGCATGCCTGGTCTGAAAACCCTTGTTCACTCGCATTCCAACTGGTACAGAGTTGGGGGCAAGGTCATTACCTTGGATTTCTAACATTCCAACTGGTACAAGGTTGGGGGCAAGGTCACAACTCTCGCAGGAAACTTCAGGCAGAGCCTGGATCAGTAAGTGAAAACGTCAATTATTGGTTTTTCGTTTCCTGACCCATAACCCAATTAAAATACAGAGTAAGGCGAGGATATTGATAGCGATTAAGGTGAATTGATACTTGGGGAAATTAGTGTTATTCTCAGCCTTAACAATATTTTTGAAAGAAGAATTGTTTTTGATGCCGTAATCTGCAAGTTTTTCAAGACTTCCTGACTTGTTGACATAAGCAACTTTTTCAATATCGTCCATATACAATCCACCATCCGCTAAAGCAAGGCCATCTAATGTAAACCAGGCTGGTTTAATGGGCTCGTTTAATGAACAATCTCCAAACTGCAGAGTGCGATGATTAGTACCTCTCTGGATGACTGCTTCTGAAGGAACAAAGATACCATCAACCTTAGTGTATCTTACATTGCGAATGATATGGGGCTCATCATTCTTTTTTCTTCCCGGACTCCAGTCGCTCAGTCTGGAGTTGTTAAATCCATAAGCCGAATAAAAAATTAATTCACGGGATTTCAGTCCTGTGTCAGGATATAAATTAGTTACTCGAAACCAAGTCTCCCCCTCGACCTTAGCTTCATCAATTCGAAGAAAAGATTTGGGCAATTTATTTTTCCGAATATCATCCGCCCACCCGTTCATTTCATATGCGAACTGATGGTGGGCACTTGGCCCCATTAATATTCTGGGGTCAATAGAATTCGAAAATAAAGAAAACATTGCCAATCTTGTATCTTTTCGAAATGCTGTAGGTAGCGTTTTGGTTTTAATTTTTGTCCGAAATGGGTTGAGGTACGGACTGTTTGGAGAATATGAAAGATAATGCTCTTGAGTTACAATATTTTTTTCAGAGTCCTCACGTTTGAAAGGAACATCTACTATTTTGCCATCTGTCTCATTTACAAATTCTGCATTTCCATTCTCATAATCAGAATAGATCTTATTGTTAATTAAATCGATTCTGAAGTTATGTTTTGCAGTAAAAGAAACTGAAATGGGAAATGTCAACTTTGAATATCCTAATTGACGCAATGTACTAATTGATAGAGTTGATTGGTTAATCTCATTGCAGGTTCCTTGCCAAGTATGAATTTTTTCATAGTTCCCTCTCGTTTGGTGGCCAATCAGTTCCAACACTGAAATTAATCGTTCACGAGAAGTAATCTCTACCCAGGAAGAAGGCTTTGGTTCTTTATATTTAACTTCATCCTTAACGTCAGGGGCACAAAAGGCGATCTTGGTGATGCAAACGAACATAACCAGTGAAAGTAATATTGCTAAACGAATCATTTTTGATTGATTCCTTCTGTCTCGTCCATGGTAATGAATACCAGCTTCTGAAATTAGATACAGCAGGAATCCTGCTAAAATTATGTAAATATTAATGCCCTAACAACTGAATTACTTACTCAGATAAGGCTAATTTTACAAATTTGATTTTTCCAAAGCGCGGCAAAGAATAGAGTCCCACAGAATGTCCGAAGGGCTCTATTCTTGAAATGCTAATTGTATAAGATAAAACTAAGATTCTTCAGTACTTGCTCGGAGAGTTTTGTCAAACTTTTCAACTCTGTACGTGCTAAGAGTTGTGCATTTCATACACCACTGCGCGCTTGTTCCAGGGAGGCTGCAAGCCCCTGTCCCGCTACAAAGAGCCCCATAAGTCTTGGTACCGTTAGCGCAATTGCCCCAAGTATAGCAAAGGAACTGAACTTCCGACACAAGTTCTTGAGTTCCTCCGGTACCATTGGCATTTTGAAATGCACCCAAAGATTGGGTTAACTTATACACACCAGTACAAGAGCCACTACCTCTGCTATCATCGCATTGTGCTGAACATGCACTAGTTCCTCCAACAGAACATACATTATCTAGGAACCCACTTAGTGTGGAACTTGCTTTAAGATACCCAGTAGAGTAACTAGCCACATGCAATAAAGTAAGTACCATAGAGATCTTGATTGCTTTGGTTAACATTCCAAACTCCTTGTAGAATTAATAGTTGGTTAGGTTTAATTTAAATACAACGCGAGTTTCTTTGATTTCTACGCAGCACAAATTCGACTCAATCATTTGTTTTATTATCTCTGCGAAATATCAATTGACATAAATCACGTAAGGGATTTTCAAAACTTCATTTAAAGTTGTTCCTTTGACTCGAATCTTGACCATCCCTTTATTGATTCCTGATTTGATCGCTTTGAAGCGAAGCTCTAGAGTTATT